>JBQCJF010000202.1:0-23350 GCA_051953015.1 Luteimonas sp. | reverse complement strand
ACACGCCGCTGATGAAGCATTAGTCTTTTTTTAAGCCATGGGTGGCGTTTTCTTCGCGGATATCACGGCATTTCTGCAATCGCCTTAGACCCGCTGGGCTACATATGGGCTACAGCCACATGTCCCGAGTTGGCCATAGTTTCGGGGTCATGCGCACTGCTGACGAAGTATTCCGCACTACCTCGTGCGCCCCTTCCCGTGTGCCTGCCGGCGCCGCTGTTCCAGCAGCTTCTTGAAGCCGTCGACCTGGCGCCTCTCCCGCTCGTCCATCGGACGGACGGTCGTATTCTGGATTTGTGCCACGAGGTCGCTGGCGTTGCGCTTGTAGTTGTCTTGCATCTTCGGCGCCAGCCGCTCGATATCGCTCTCCGAACCATAGAGGCGGTAGCCCTCCTTGGACCGGGTGAACGCCACGAGCTGCAGATGGCGGTCGGCCATCTCAGGGCTGGACAGGTGGAAGACCTTCGCCTTGCCCTGTCCCTGGCTCTTGTGGACGGTCATGGCGTAGGCGTGTGTGAGCGACTGATAGTCGGCGGTGTCGAACGCCACGACCCGCCCGTCCTGGCTGGGAATGTCGCTCTCCAGGCGCACGGTCAGCCGATGACTGTGCTGGCGCCCGGGCTCGATCTTCTGGATGACACCCTGAAACCCGTTCACCACCTTCATGGACTTGTTCTTGGCGGTGAAGCGGATGCGCTCACCCTCGGCCACGGTCAACTCGTGCCAGGCGCCATCGGCCTTGGCCTTGAAGGTGATCTCTTTCTGACCGAGCTCACCCGCGTTCTTCCGCCGGTCGCGGATAGCCTTGTTGAGCATGCGGACATCCGCGCGCGGCCCGCCAATCGCCAACTTGTCGCGCGCAGGGGTCGGATCAGCCATGTAGTGATCAGCAGCTAGCTCCGCGGCTTGCTTACGGAATTCGGTTCGATAAATCCGGTGCTGACTGTCCAGTGTGTCAATGATCTTCTGTGCATTACGCTCGTCGTAGTGAAGATTGGCCAGCTCGCGATCGTCCTGCGCCTTCTGACGGAGAATGTTAGTCAACTCCTTGTGTCCCACCGCCTTAGTCAACAGGTCGAACGGGTTGCCGGCGGACACGGGTTGGAGCTGGTGCTTGTCGCCCTGCAACACCAGCTTTGACCCCGCTGCATCCGTGTAGGTCTGTAGGCGATGGATGACCTGGGTGCCGGCCATGCCAGCCTCGTCGAAGATCAGCACATGGCGATTGGTAAGTTCGATGTTGCCGTGATCCAAATCCCATAACAGCTTCTCAGCGGAGAACGCAGGGATCCCGGCCTCAGCCTCCAACTTCTTCGCAGCATCCCAGCTGGTGGAGACGCCTAGCACCTCCTGTCCATGCAGGCGCCAGGCAAGCACTGCCACCTCCGATGTCGTGGTCTTACCCGTGCCAGCGCGGCCCGACACGATGGCCGTGCCTCCGGTTTCAGCGCACTGGTGGAGGGCGACATCAATCTGTTCCTGGGAGAGCTTGAACCCGTTCTTCTGTTCGATCGCGGCCACTGCCTCTTCGACCGTCTCCGGCGACACCATCACGACGGTGTCGTTCAATCGCTCCCGTCCACGACGGCCAATCTCCTGCTCCATGTCGAGCATCCACTGCGCGGCATACTTGACCTCCCCGGGCATTAGCTTGGGATCCTGGTGGTGGGTTAGTTCCACCACGGGGGCTCGCTTGAGGAAGTCGTCCACCTCCTGCAGAACCGCCTTGGCATCCTTCTGCCCGACATGCTCAAGCGCGATGCGCTCAATCAGGTCGTGCTTGGTGAAGCTGGCTTCATGGTTGTGCAGCCTGCGCAGGATGTCGTCGTCGGTAATTCCCTCATCCAGGACGCATGCCTTGCTGTGCAGCTCCTCCAGCGTCGGCACTTTGAGGCTGGGGTCCTTCTCCTGGGCCTCCTTCAGCGACTGCTCCCACATCTTGACCAGCTCACCGTAGGTGGGCTCGTCCTTGTGCTTGCGGGTAGCAAGCGCCGCCTGGTCGAAGGTGCCGCCATGCTCCTTGATGTGCTCCAGGATCTGCTGGCGACGGGTCGAAATGCGATCAACCAGTGCCTGGTCGATGCCGGCGATCTTGAAGTAGACATCGCCGGTCTCCCGGCCATCGGCGTCCAGCTCCCGATCCTTCACGATCCCGTAGCCGAGCTTGCGCAGCTGCCAGGCATGCTCGGCCCGATACAGGGCGCCCGCCGCCCTGGTCGCATTGCACATGTAGTCGGCGTGTAGCGCCCGCCATTTGCCATCGCTGCCTTGCGCGGCGTTGTAGATCAGCACATGGGAGTGGATCTGTGGGTCCAGCTCCCGTGAGCCGAAATGGGTATGCCGTGATGCGACCAGGCCACGGGTTTCCAGCTGCTCGCCTTGTCCGGCTTTCCCGGTGCGCACGCGGGCCTGCGTCTCCAGCCAGCCCATGGCCGCGTCGACGGCTTCGTGGTGCGTGGACAGCAGCTTGTCGCGCTGTTGGTGGTCGCGCACCGAATACTCATTCGAGAAGGGCTTGACGCTGGAGAAAGTGAAATCGTGGCCCACCCGCGTGTTGTCGCCCGAGTTTTGGCGCAGGCGCTGGCCATCGGGGCCGAAGCCATGGGCCAGCTTCTCCATCGCCTGGATGTCGACCTCACCCTCCAGACCCAGCGAGAGCGCACCCATGCCCAGCCACTGGCTGGAGGACAGCGCCTCCCCATCCTTGCCCAGGTAATACTCGGTCGCCTTCAGGTATTCGAGAACATTTGCGCCAGTGCGCACATCCTCACCGCGACCATTGAGAAGCGTTGTGCGCAGCATCGGGACAGCCTTCTTCCGGTGGGCCTATCTCCATCAAAGGCCAAACAGGCTGGCTGTCAATGTTTACAGGGTCAGCTCGTGCGCGCGCCCACGCTTCCGCGCGCGGGGCTTTTCGACTTCCTGCTCTTTCGACTGTTGCGCCAGTTCTTGCTCCCTGCGCTGCTCGATCGTCGGTATCTTCTCGATGGCAAGCTCGGGCACCTGCAGGAACTTGAGGATCTTGTCGGCGTCGGCCGCGGCACGCATCAGCTCCGCCGGATTCTTGCGAAGCAGCTCGATCCAGGAATTGACATAGGCGATGTGCTGGCTGGGGTCGTAGGGCACACCCAAGCGCCGGCACATGTCGAAACTGGACATCTCCGCGCGCAGCTCCTCGCGAGCGTATTCCTCGCCCTGGCGATCGAACGAGAACTTGCGGTTGAGCCGGCTTTCATGGCCGGTGGCATGGGCGCATTCGTGAAGTAGCGTGGCCATCCAACTGGGATCGTCGCGGAATGCCTCGCGCTCGGGCATCAGGATCCGGTCCTTGGCCGGCACATAACAGGCTTGGGTCGCTCCCGACAGGATCGGAACACCTAGTCCGTCGACGATGGCCTGGGCTTCCTTCATCCGCTCATCCAGTGGGCGCTGCGGAAACACCTGGGGCGGCGGTAGACCGTCGACCTGCGTGGCATGGAAGACGAAGAACGGGAAAGCCACCAGATGCCGCCGGTCTTCCTCATCCTGCTCCTGGTCGGGCTTGTGGCGCTTGTCTTCTACTTCCTTGTAGGCCACCAGCAGCTGCGACTTGGCGCCGCGCTTGACCTGGGCGCCGACGCTTGCCGCCTGCTTGTAGGTCATCCAGCGCCGATCCCCTAGCGGGTTCTGATCTAGCTGCTGCATGCGCCATTCGGCGATCATCAAGGCGAACTGGTTGCTGCCCCGGTAGTGGGCGCCCGAGACCGGGTTGTAGGACAAGGGCGGAATGTCGCCAGCCGTGTGGGTCTGGATGTAGTGGTTGCTGCCATCCTCAAGGCCACGGATGAAGACCTCGGCCAGGCTCTCCGTGTGCTTGCGAATGGCCGGGTTCACTGGGCCACCCCATCTTCGTCGATGCCTTCATACAGGTCCTCGATGTCGTCCAGGTCCTCGACCTCGATGGTGGGATCGTCGACCAGCCCCCAGTCGCGAATGTCGATAGCTCGGATGAATTCGATGTCGGGTTGCATGGAGTGGCCTCTTCTTGAACCTGTCTCCACGCTATGGCGGACCCTCCATCTGTCAAGGTCGTAGCCCGTGCTTCTTTGCTAGCTGGGCCAGCCGATCCTCCGGTTCGATGGCCTGATGCTTCTCGTCAACGGCCTTGGGCTTCATGGACAGGCGCGCTGAACCCGCTTCGATGTTCTCCTCAACCTTCGCCACTGGCTCGCGCTTGGGCACTCCCTTGGTCCAAGCTGCAGGAACGAATGGCTCGCGCAGGCGCGGCATTCCCTGGCCTTCGAAAGTGAGCACCATCGGATCTCCGCCTATCGAGTAGATGGCCTTGATCCAGAACCGATGCTTTCGACGAGTGATGCCCAACTCCTGGCCGATGAAGCTGGGAGCGACCACCTGTCGCTGCTCCTCGTGCTGGCCGATGCTCCAGCCCTGGGCGCTGCGCGTGTTGTTCGTCAGGGCCACGCGCCGCCGGCCGAACAGGTTGGCCAGGGCGTTCTGGGTCTCGCCCAGCGCTGTCTGGCAAACGATGTGGGTGCCGACCATGGACATCAGGCCGTTGGCGAAGTCGTTGCCATAGCGCGCCTTGACCTGGTCCAGCGCCTGGAAGCCCAGGATCACCGTGCAGCCCTTCGACCGTCCGATCTCGATCAGGGGAGCGACATTGATCTTGCCGACGCTGGTGAACTCGTCCAGCACGAATGCCAGCGTTCGCCCCTCCTCGTTATCAGTCAGTGCGGGTGAGATGATGTTGGGAATGAGGGTGTTCAGGATGGCAGCGATGTAGCGACTAGACATGTCGCTGTCCGGGCCCTCGGCCAAGATGATCTGCCGGCGGCCCTGGTAGTCGTCGCGGGCCCACCTGCGGAAGCTGATCTTCTTCCTGCCCTCTCCTCCCCAGGCCACGGCCAGCTGCTGGACGATCTGGGTGTGGGCCACGACAGTCTGCAGCACATTGAGCGCAGTGGTGCTCGACGGATCCTCCATCAAGCGCGCTCCCGGCGGATAGTGCTGGAGCAACAGATCCTTCAATTCGTAAGGATCCATCACCAGCGCCGCCGCGAGCTCCGGCCAGCCCCAAGGCTTCTTAAGGTGCTGCTTGTCGTGCGCCAGCTTGTGGATGAGACCCGACACGATCTGCTGGCTGGCACCGGACCAGAAATCGCCTTCCTTGCTCGGGATCAGCGACTGGGCGAAGACCTGGATCGCCTGGCTTGTGTTCAGATCTGCGGCGATATCCCAGCCATAACTGCGCGCGTCCCATGGGTTCACCAGGGCCGCGCCTGGCAGCGCCGCTGTCCAGTCTCCTTTGACATCCAGGATCACGGTCTTGCGCCCATGGTTGCCCATCTCCGACAGCTGACGGACGATCGGCCACAGGACTTGGGTCTTACCGCCTCCAGGACTTCCGACGACCAACATGTGGCGTGTCCAGTGCCCCTTCGGCAGGTTAAGCAGGGGATGCAGGCGCAGCCAGCCATCCTTCACTGATCGCCGGCCAGCTGCCTTGATGGCCTCCTTGCCTTCCAGCAGGCGCGGACCTTCGATATGGCGCACACGCGACATGGGACGCGCCGCCAACGCACCGATCCACCATCCGGTGCCCGAACCCATCACGGCGGCTACCACCAGTCGCCATAGGGCTCCGGCGTCCCGTTTCAGCTCGCCCCACGGTAGCCAGTCCATGTCGCTGCGAGTAGCCGCATAGCGCAGCGCGCCCATGCCGTGCTCGACGGCATCCCATCGGCCCATCGTAGGAGGTGTGCCGATCAGCCACAGCACCAGCATGGCCAGCGCCATGACTGCCAGCCCAGCTACAGGGCCGAACACCAGAGCCTGGTCCCATCGCCGCACCACCTCACTTGCTGCGGCCGACCCTGCTTCCTCGGGGGTGTAGATATCACGGGCCATCGCCGACCTCGATCAAGTCAGGATCGGCACCGGAGAACAGCAGGATCTCGGCAGCCGCACTGTCGTTGCGTTCGATGGCAACCGCAAGTGCGCGCTGATCCATCGGGATCTGAGCTCGATGTAGCGCCCGCAAGCTGGCGATATCGCCAGTGGCGGCTGCGGAAATCCAGGTCGTAGGAATGTCCATCCCTAGAAATGTAGTGCCGATCGGGTGGCTGTCCAGCTTGACAGCGGGCGGGTATGGCCTATCTGTTGTGAAATCGCCCCTGGAACGCCATGCCTCGCTGGAACCGCAGCCAGAAATATCGCGCTCGCGATCGGGTGCTCTACGCACTGCTGTTCTCCGGCGGCTACTGCTACATCGGCCAGACCGTCAACCCGAAGCAACGGGAAGCCCAGCACCGACTGCCCTCTGGTGGCTGGTATCAGCACTTCCGGTTCGTCCCTCTTGGCGTGTGCCACGGAACGCAAGCCGAGGCCTCCGACCATGAGCGAGCCTGGCGCCTGGCTGCGGTAGCCAATGGCTGGCGCGTTTATGCGAAGCCACCGGACATCGTATGCAATCCGTATCGCCAGGCAACCCTGCGACACCGCTGCCTGTCATGGCGCCTGCGTTGGTCGTGGCCTCGTCGCCATTCCCGCCGATTGATCTGGCGTCTGTGGAACTTCATTTGCCGTCGCACTTGACAGCGGGCCGGATGGCCTTAGTCGTGTTAGTAGACCCCACCGAGAATTATCAATGCGCAAATTCGACCCACTACTTCTCGGAGCCTTGGCGCTGTGCGCAAGTCTCTCGATCGCGTCCGCTGCAGAAGTGTCGGTAGCAGCGGCTCCTCCCATGGCTTACCAGCTCGCGAGGCAGCCCCTGGCCTTGGTCGATGGCAACACCTGCCAGATCCGAGGCGCCGTCTGGGCTGGTGGCCCACGCGCTGGCGTGAACATCACCCTGACCTCTGCGTCTGGTCAGGTCTTCAAGATCCTGACGAATAAGGCGGGCATCTACGCAGTCGCCGTGCCCTTCGCCGGCAAGCCCACGAGCTACGAGGAGCGGATCGCCGATCAGGTGTATGCGCCCAAGGAGCTGGCCGGCAAGGTCCAAATCCTCTCTCCGCAACCAATCGTGTGCTCGAAAGAGCGCACGGCTGCCTTCCTCAATTCCACTCAAAGGAGCGCAAAGTGATGAAGCTCAAGGCACTACTTCCATCGCTGGCGCTGCTGGCGTTCTTGGGAATGGGATCGGCGCAAGCGTCGGTCATTACGATCGGCACAGGAGCCTCCGCATATGGAGACGGCGACATTGCGATCGGCGATGGCGCTACCTGTTCTACAAGCACTGAGTATTACGGCTGCACAGCCGTAGGTAAGAACGCTCGCGTCGTCTATGGTGGCGTCGCTTTGGGCGATGGCGCTTTTGCCGACAGCAGCCAGGACAACAGCGTGGATGGAGACAAATCCACTGCGGTTGGCATCAACTCGCATGCTGAAGCAGGTGCTATCGCGATCGGTCAAGATGCATTTGCGACGAACATGAAGAATACCGACTGGCAACGCTCTATCGCCATCGGGACTTCTGCGGTCGCGACTGATGGAAGCATTTCGATTGGCTCCTACAGCAACAATAATGGGCGCGCCAATGCTTTCTCGGTAGGTAATTCCGCCAATTCAACCCGCCGAAATGGAAGTGCGCAGGGCCCCATCTACCGACAGGTCATCAATGTCGGTGCCGGCACGCAACCCCATGATGCCGTCATCGTCCAGCAGGTAGTTCCGGCCATCAGTTCGATCACCAACACCCTCGGTGGTGGAGCGACCTACGATCCAACCTCGGGAGCCTTCACGAGCCCGAGCTACGATCTGACCACGGGCACCTACACCACGGTCTATGACGCACTGAAGGCCATCGACAACAAGCCTGCCGGGTCAGGTGGTGGCGGTTCCAGCAACCCCTACTTCGCTGCGCAGGGCACCGGCGCTGCTGGCGAAGATGCAGTAGCGAGTGGTATTCACAGCACCGCTTCTGGCGCATTGTCGTCGGCTACTGCTTACGGCGCGACGGCGGCCGGTGCCATGGCCAATGTGTCTGGTGAGGCCGGGACAGCGGTCGGCCATCAAGCCACCGTCGACGGCAACGAGGGCACTGCTCTCGGCGCCTACACCAAGGCGAGCGATCACTGCTCGGCAATCGGCTACGCAGCAGAGTGCGACGAATACGGAACTACTTCGTTCGGTCGCGATGGCGAAAACAGCCGGTTGATCCATGTCGCAGACGGTCAAGCCGACACGGACGCCGCGAACATGGGCCAAGTGCGCGCCGTCGATACTCGCGTGTCGCAGACCCAGAATGTCCTCTCGAACGCAGTTTCCTGGTTCGGTGGTGGCGCGAGCTACAACTCTGCGACGGGTGCGTTCACCGGACCCCAATTCGGCTTCATCTCCGGCGCGGTTTACACCGATGTGGGTTCGGCACTTGCTGACCTGGACGGCCGGGTAGCTGCGCTGGAAGCTCTGCCTCCTGGTGGCACTGGCGCCGAGGGCCCCGCCGGTCCTCAAGGCCCCGAAGGTCCTGCAGGCCCTGCCGGGCAGGATGGGCAAGACGGCCAGGACGGCGCTCCTGGAGCCGAAGGGCCGCAGGGTCCTCAAGGCCCCGAAGGCCCTGCCGGGCAGGATGGGCAAGATGGTGCCCAAGGCCCGAAGGGCGATAAGGGCGACCAGGGTGAGAAAGGCGACAAGGGCGACAAGGGAGACGCTGGTCAGGACGGCCGCGACGGTATCGACGGCAAGGACGGCGGCACGAACAAGCTGAAGTCCGGCTCCAACATCGCAGTTGTCGACAACGACGATGGCACGCAGACCGCAAGCCTGTCTGACAAAGTGGAGCTGTCCGATCAGGGCTCGGTGAAGGTCGGCGCAACCACGGTTAACGGCGATGGCGTGTCGATCCAGGGCGGCCCGTCGATGACCACCCCGGGCATCGATGCCGGCAGCCAGCGCATCACCAGCGTTGCCAACGGCCGCATCGAACGAGGCAGCACAGACGCTGTGAATGGCGGTCAGCTGTGGAACCTGCAGCAGCAGTGGGACGATCGCTGGACCGAAGTCAACAACCGCTTCAATCGCCAGGACAAGCGCATCGATGGCTTGGGCGCGCAGATGGGTGCCATGTCGATGATGGCGGCCACCCCTGGCGAAGGCGGGCTCACCGTGGGCGTGGGCATGTCGGGCAGCAAAGCCGCGATGGCTGGGGGCTGGTCGCGGCGGACCCACGACCGCATCAGCATCAGTGCCGGTGCTTCGTTCGGCGGCGGCAACAAGCCCGTCATCGGTGGTGCCATCCGGATCGGAGGCCACTAACCAGTTAGACCGCGTGCTGCAGCTCGGTGGGTCCTTGCGAAGCACGGAAGACTGGCCAGGGTTTTTCCCTCCGCCTCCCTCGTCAGCCGCTGGACTGGTCATCCAGCAACAAGGGCCCCATCCGGGGCCCTTGTCTTATGATGGGATCGAAGGGGGAGTGATGCTTATCAGGGGCCGGACACCAGCCAGCTGCTTTGGGCTGGCAGGATGCGATGAGAATGCGGGCACCGCAGCATTCGGCTGGTGCCTGGACCAGTGTCCTTCGTTGCGACGCGAAATGCTGTCGATGCTGGACATGGATCCCGACCTAGAGCTAGTGGTCGCAAGCCAGGTGTTCGCCGACGACCGCGGTTTCACCGACCTGGAACTGACCGCCGGCACGACCCTGCACGCCATCTTCGAAGCGAAACTGGGATGGCGCGTGCCTACCCAGGGACAACTGGAACGCTACCTGCCCCGCCTGCTTGCCTCCAGTGCCCAGCACAAGCGCCTGGTGTCCGTGTCTGCCGCCGGTAGCGCTTGGGCCGCACGGCACCAGCCGACAGCACTGGACGGGGTGCCGCTCTCGCACCTGGCCTGGTCCGACCTCCAAGCCGCAGCCAAGCGCGCTCACGACGGCTCCCGCAGCCCGATCGAGCGGGTGTGGCTTGCGCAACTCATCGAGCATTTGAAGGGATACGGCATGACATCCAACCTGTTCGACACGATGGCCTATGTCGTGTCGCTGTCCGTTGCCCGGGTCAAGCCGGAGAACCCGCTGACCTGGATCGATGTTGTCGTGGAGCAAGGCAAGTATTTCCATCCAGTTGGCGGCAACGGCTGGCCCGTCATCCCTCCTGCCTATATCGGCTTCCGCTACCAGGGCAAGTTCCGCAGCGTCCACTTCATCGAGAGCGTCCAGGTCTCCGATCACCTGCACGAAGTCGATCCACGCTGGCCGCACACCGATGCGCCGCATTTCGTCTACACCCTGGGCCCGCCCATGCGCCCGGTCGAGCCCCTGCCGCTGGGCAAGATCCACTACAACATGCGCAACTGGGTCGCGCTGGATCTGCTGCTGTCTGGAAAGGCCAGCGACTACAAGGAAGCCATCGCGCTCACGAAGGAAAGGCAGGCGCTGCAAGGCGACTAGACATGGAAAAGGCCGGCATTACGCCGGCCTTATTCGTTTGAGGCGATCAGCGACGCATGCCGCGTCGCTGTGCCTGATCTTGCTGCTGGGCCTGCCCCTGGTTCAGCGCCTCGGGATTGCTCAGGTCAGGCAACTTGGCCTTCTCCATGGGCATGGCTTGGGTGTTGTCCGGCTGGGTGCGCTCCCGGTCCTGCGCACGGTTGGCGGACACTTCCCAGTCGCGCTCGGCCTTGCCATCGATCTGCTGCGCGGGCTCCTGCTTGGCAGTCTGCTCTTGCTTCCACTTCTCCATCTGCTCCAGCGTGGCCTGTCCCGCGCCCAGGTTGTTGGCGCGGTAGTCGGCTTCCAGTTTCTGGTGCTGCTGCCGCTCGTTCAAGTTCTGCCCCTCGGCATGCGCGTGCTGGGCGCCTGCCGTGCGATGGTGCTGCTGCTCCGGGTAGGCCTGGCTATGGTCCTGATCCTGGTGGACCTGGCGGCGCTTGTCGATCAACTGTGCGAGGTTCATGGGGTTGCTCTTCTGGTGGGGATATCTTCAATCTAGGTCCATCTGCCCCGCCGTCAATGGACGGGGCAAATGGATTTGGTGGCAGGATCAAGCTGCAAGCCGCTCGTCTTCGACTGCGAACAGATACAGGTCGATGAAAGCCTCGCGCTCGCCCTGGGCACGCTGGCGCCATGCCTGTCGGACCGTGAAGTCCTGCGTCCAGTTCTTATCGACATAGGACTGGACCTCGTCGACCCGCAAATCTCCGGTCTTGTAGCGCTCGGCGAAGTCTTCATTGAACATGACCAAGTGGATCAAGCCTTGCGTCAGGCGGCGCAGCTGGCCCGCCGTTGGACGCTTGCCCAACGCCGCAACCAGGTCGCGCTGGAGCGTATGGACCAGCCCGTTGAAGATCAGGGCGCGGTGGAAGTGGCGCTCGTTCTCCTGGATCTGCTCCGGTGTTAGCGTCTCGAAGCGGACGAAGTCATGCCGCTGCGCACCACCACGACGAACCGACAGGATGGCGTCCTGTTCACTGTTCAAGTGCTTGGCGCAGTCGGCTTGCATGAGCAAGGGACGCTCCTTGACCTCGCTGGACACGATTGCCTGGAAGGTGAACTGACGCGCAGCATCATCGTCGATGTCGGCCGGGTCGTGATAGGAACGACCCAACATCCGCGCTTCGGTATCATGAATGTAAGCCTGGGCACCTCCTGCCATCGGCACCGTCCTGGATCCATCCGGGCGACCCAGTGGCAAGATGACCCGCCCGGCGCCACGGCGACGGAACTTGCGCATGAACTTGGCATCATCGCGCGTGTCGTCGTGAAGCGGGCTGCTCGCTACAATCTGTGCAGTTCCCATGTAGCCGATCACGCTCGTCGGGCTCGCCCAGGTGATGAACTTGCCCTTGCCCATGCCATCACCGATGAACTCATAGGTCTTCGGGCTGGATTCAAAAGCCGCAAGGGAGCGGAAGTTATCCAGGAATGCGCGAGTAGCGGCGTCGCCCATCCGGCTCTCGTAGGCGTCGTAGGACTGCGTGAAATAGGCGGCGTAGCCACCCAGGCCACGAGCCTGCGGAAGGAAGTCGCGATCGGCCTTGGAGATCATCTCCTGGCTCTCGTCCACGGCGAACAGCACCGGGGTCTCGCCTTCCGCGCGCCAGTCATAGTCGCCGCGGCGGCGGATCTTGACGAACAACCGCTGTTTGATCAGGGACTGAACCAGCTTGCCGGCCTGCCCATACTTGACCTCGGGCAGCGACACGGCAACGAAACCACCCGTCGTGGGAATGGTGATGTCCACCCCCGTCTCCATGCTCGCCCAAGCCCGCAGCTCGGGATGGGCCAGGAGGTCCTTGATGGTGTTGTCGAAGGTCGAAATGATGCCGCCCGCCTGCTCATCTGGCTGGGTCCAGAAGTCGTGTTCGATGTAGCGAACCGCGTCCTGGATCAGCGGATCGGTCTTGTAGACAGGGAGCTCCTTGACCACCTGCAGGATCTGCTGGCCAGCAGGACCCGTCCGCTTCAGGGCCACCTTCATGCGGTCCACTCCATCGATGGTCAGGTAGAAGGTGCGGTTCTGAGCACCACGCTGAAGCTCCACAACCGCCCACAGGATCCGGGAAATCGACAACCCGAAGGTGCGAGCCTGGGTGATGAAGAACTTCTCGTGGTCGCTCTGCGACTGTTCCTCACTACGGGCGCCACCGATGTCGAAGATCGCGTCGATGAAGTCGTTGGGGGTCAGACCCTCCATCAGGCCCAGGCGGATGCCCGGTTTAATCAGCAGGGCGCGATGCCCGAGGCCATATTTCGTGATGAACTTGCCCAGCAGGTCGTCGCCGGCAGCGCCCTTGCCGTCCAGGACCAGCACACCGCCATGTCCATGGCGTGCCCACCACTGGATGATCGGGGCGAAGAGGTTGAAGGTCTTGCCGCCACCGGTTTTGCCGAAGCCGTGGAAGTGCGTGCGCAGCTCATGGCAGGTCAGGCCCAGCAGCAGGCCCGCATCCGGTGAAAACCCGTCGCCATATTCGGTCAGCACGCCCCGAGCCTCACCCAGTGGGATGAAGCCGGACTTGTCCTTCTCTGCCTGTTCGGCCTGGCGCTGGCGCTTCTCGGCACTGGTGTTGCCCAGGGTCCTCGTATCGCCCATCCATCTGCCGCCTTGATACATCAAGGCCAGGGCTCGCATCAGCTCCTGCTTGTGGTTCCACCACAGCGGCACGGCGCAGCCCAGGAAGGCCCAATACAACGGCTGTGCCCAGTTGGGCAGCAGGATCCGCGCAATGGTCGCGGTGATCACGAAGAACACCATGGCCTTGAAGGTGCCAAGGAAGAACTGCTTGGTCGCATCGCGCCTGCCGATGAAAAGGAAGGCAACGAACGCCAGCACGGCCACGGGGATAGCTACCTTGATCAAGCTTCCCGACAAACCGCCCATAAGGAGTTGCGAACCAGCGCCGGTCATTCCAGAGGCCCGATCCAACAGCATTCCGAACGCAGGCACGAGCACCGCACCCGCCAACACCATGCGGTTGCCCTTGGCACCGATCGCCGTCCACAGCGCACTGAACAGGACGAACACGCCAGCACCTGCCAGCAATGCAACGCCCTTGGCCGATTTCATGAGGAAGTCGTGGCCCGATGCTCCAGCCACCGTGGAGAAGGTCAGCGCCGAAGTCGCCATGACCGTCAGGACCGCCACAAGCGCCATCAACGCGGGCACAATCGCCGACTGGGAACCCTGCAGGGGCTCGTCGATCAGCAACACGGACGCGATCGACTTGCCGTCCTTGGTGCCCCACCAGCGCCCCTTCACATCGCGCAGGTCGCCCGCGGCGCGGACCATGACTGGGGTCGCCGTAATTTCACCCGTCTTATTATCGACCTTGTCTTCGACTTCAGGATTTCCGTCCTCGTCATAGGCCTGAACCCTGACTGGCACATCGTGTCGACTGGCGACACTGCGTGCAAACTCCATGGCCTGCTCCAAGCGAGCCTGGACCGGCAGCCATGCTGCAAACTTCAACATGCTCATCGTGTTCTCCCCTAATGTTTAGATGCCCAGCTGCGAACGGCAGGCATCGGAAAATTTGCGAACGCTGTCATCGAACTGGCCGAGTTGTGGATTGGCGGCGAGGTTGGTTCGAAACTGCTGGCAGTTCAGGCGCGTTATGGGTGGCAGGCCATTACTCTCCTGCTTCGAGGTCGTGGCCTCAGCAGACAGCGAACTGGAAACAGTGGGAACCATCGCCCCACCGGTTGTGTTGGGAGTGATCGCCCACATGCCGACCTGGGCCACGGAATAAATCACCGCGGAGAGCGCCATCGCTACGATGCACGACAGCACCGCAATGTCTTTGCGAATGTGCCGGCGAAAGTGTTCTCCAGCCACCTGCTTCATCTGAATCTTGGGCATGCCGAATTCAGTAGGCGACGGCAGCTTCCTGTCCTCGTTGTCGAGCCAGAAGTCCGGGGCCTGCTTCATTTCCTCGGGCTTGGCGACGATCACTCCCCCCAAGAAATCGAACAGCCAGGATGCAGGTGAGATCCTGGTCAGCTTGTCGTAGACGCGCCCATAGGCGACTTGCAGTGCGTGGATCATGGTGGGTCTCCTGTATTCCTTTAGTCCTATCCCCATCCGGCCCGCTGTCAAGGTTTGTTGCCGAATAGAGCATGGATCTGATCAATCTGTTGTTGCTCCCGCGCTCCGATCGTCTCGGCGGGCTTGGTGGCAGCTGGGTCAGATCGCCGCGGCTTCGATGACCGGCTGGCAACACTCGGAACCGAGGCGGGCTTCGTGTCCGGTGCCGGTTGCTCTACAGGCTTACGCACTGGAGCCCGTTCTTCAGCAACAGGCGGCACCGCGGCTTGCCGTGGCTCGGCTCTCGTCTCCTGAACTGGTGTGGGCTCGGGCGTCGACTGCGGAGGGACATATCGGCCCTCGGCTGGCGCGAACACGGGCATGGACGGCATGAGTTCGGGCTGCTCGGGAACCGTCTCCTGGTCAACTTCAGCGGGCGCCTGTTCTGGTTTCGCCGTCAGCTCCTGTGGCGATGTCCCCGGACTAGCCGCTGGGATCACCATCACGGGAGCCTGCGGCTGGTGGGTCTCCTCGTGGCCTGCATCCCCGGACCACACCCACCAGCCAAAGGCAGAGCTGGCAACCACAACAAGGACGACCAGTCCGATCACCAGGGGGCGCTTGCTGCCCTGCCCTCTGGTGCTGGCCTTCTCCTTCAGTTTCCTGCCCTTGTTCTTGACGGCCTCAGCAGCACGCGAAGCTGCTGCCAGTCCAGCTTTAGCAGCGCGCTGCGCCTGTTCTGCGGCCTGCTTGGCCTTGGCGTCGATCAGCGCCGCAGCCTCGTCGTTGATCAGGCCGACCCGATCCGCGGACGGTTCTGCATCCGGCACAGGGTCCGGCGAGTGAGGGATGCCCTCTAAGTCGTCGTCGTCATCGAACATCGAGCCAAACTTGTTGCTGGACATGACCCGCCTCCTTACTTCACTTCAGGCATGGGGCTGACGGTCAGCACCGGGGCGGGACCGTCGACGGCTTTCACGGACACCTGTTTGTTGGTGAGCTGCGCAACCAGTTGTTGGCCCAGCCAGTCGCGGTCGGCTTTGCTGCCGATAACCTGGACGGAAATCGGCATGGTCTGCTTGTTCAGCGTCTTGGCCAGTTCCGACACCACGACCTCGATATCGCGGTGATGCGCGGAAACCTTGCCCGCATCCAGGTCCATGGTCAGGCCACTGGCCGCCTTGGTGGACTTGCCTTCGACCTCGACGGTTTTCTCATCGACGCGGACGATGGCGCCGACCTTGACGGTGCCCTGGAGCGCACGGAAGTCAGCGAGCTGCTGCTGGTATGCCTGGATGCCGACCGCGGTGCCCGACACGATGCAGCCGGCTGCCACCTGGCCCAGGTTCACTCCGCCACCGAAGCCCAACACCTTGCCCAGTAGCGACATGCCGACGGTCGTGGCTGCACCAACGCCGCAGCCCTTGAGGCCGGCGCGGACAGCACCGTGGCGGGCCTCAGTTTTCTGTTCGGCCGAGACAGGCGCCTTGGTGGCGGGCTTGCCGATCGAGCCCATGGTGCCCGTGGTAGCGCAGCCGGACAGGGTCGTAGCGAAGGCAATGGAAATTGCCATGGGAACTGCGAAAGTCATGTTGTAAGCCTTGCTCTTCATTAGGTGCTCCGGTGTGGGGATGAGAAAAGTTCGGACAGCGACGCGTTCGCGCCGGAGGCCTGTGGCAACGCGCTGATCAGCTCGCGAAGGAAGGCGTCCTGGGATGCAGTCAGCCGTTCGCTCATGGCCATCAGGGCCTCCAGGACGAAGCCCTTCAGCTCGCTGCGGGTCTGCTCCAGTTGTTCGCTCTGCTGCGCCCGGAGGGCCTGCAGTTCAGCCCGGATGGCTTCCTCCTGCTGGTTCTCCACGACGCCGACCACAACACGCCGCAGCCACTCGGGGACGGTGAGCCCCATGGCATCAGCCCGCTCCTGGATCAGGGCATCCATGTCGCCGGAGAAACGAACCAGCCGTTGTCTTGTCGTCGTTGCCATGCTTCCATCAAAGCCGGTTCCGGCTCTCTGTCAAGGTCATGGCGATATCACGACGAAACGGCACAACTTCATGGCTTACAGGCGCTTTCGTGGCCCGGAGTGATATCAGGCATGCGGCGCGCTGATATCAGCCTGAAACGCAACGCCGACAATGCTTTAGGCGACACCAAACGCGCAGCCGTGTAAAACCGCAAGGTGCGTTTGGTGTGTAGAGAAATGTTTTAGGGGCCAACAAAGACGCCGACGACCAGAGGTAGGTGGTCAGCGTCAGGACCCGGGACATTTCGATATTCTCGAAGCGTCTACCCGACCCGCTCGTCATTGACAGCGAGGCGGGATGCCTTTGGATGTGTTGTAGGCCACATGGAAAACGAAACATGCCTACGACCACTCAGCAGGAACCGCCAACTCCCCTTACACAGCGGGAACGAACCCACCGCTTCAAGAAATTCGGGAAAGGCTTCAACCAGCAGCGGAAAATCACCCTGCCACTGTCAGCATGGAAAGCGATCGACCAGGTTGCCAAGCACAACGGCATCAGTGTGCCTGGCCTTCTCCTTGCCCTTACCAACGCCGACCCGACCACCCTTTCCCAACTGCGGGAGTGGGCCATCGATGCCGCGCATTCGCATCAGCACTTCATGGAGATTGAGAACGAGGATGGCACCCACACCAGGGTTCAAGCTGGCCTGTATCGGCGGGGTGGCAGGGCATGACGGCTCTAAGCGAGTTTCTGCGTGGTGCAACCGACCTGGCTCGGGAAACACCGGACAAACGCAACGAATGGTGGCGGCACAAGCTGGTCTTCGATCGCATGGAGAACCGCTGCGTCTACTGCGGCGCCATCCTCCATCTCCACAAGGGCGATGGCCCCGGGCGGCGCGGCTGCATGGACCATATCGTCCCCGTCAGGCATGGAGGCCCGCAGCAAACCGAGAACCTGGTGCCTGCCTGCTACTCGTGCAACATCATCAAGGCCAGCGACGATCTGCTGTCTTGGCCTCCACCGTGTATCGAACCCGAGGCCCTGCAGTCGCTAGTGGACCGGCGGCTGCGGATGCTGGCGTGGGCTGAGAACCATCTGCTACGCAATCCCAGGCTCGGCAAGCGCAAGGATACGGTGATACGCCACCTAGCCCGTCGCTGGCAGCATCCTCGTGTGCTCGTGTTCGCCGCTCTGACCGAGGACGGGGGGTTCATCATGCTGCCCAAGCGAGGTCTGCCGGCGGAACTGGTGCCTTTACTCCGAGGCCTTGGCGCCCGGCCTATCGGTCATCTCGTTTTCCAGGTGTCCTCTCACCGCTTCCACGACGCCATCTGGGCACTCATCGACCACAACGCCCTGGTCCGCCAGGTTGAGCTGCCCGGGCACCCGGACCCCACACCGCAGGTCCCCGGCGACGCGGAGTGGCCGATCACTTTCTCAACAGTGCTCGATGTGAAGCGCCGCAGGCCAAAGATCCAGCCGATCCGCAAGCCGCGGATCGAGCGCCCCATGGACTGGGGCCAGCGGCTGCTGATCGAGCTGCGCAGCAACTGGGTGCCCAATGGCAAGTTCGATTGGGACTGGGTGAACGCGCACAAGGAAACTGACTGCGCCTGGGCGCGTAAGGAACGCGAGCGCCTGGCACGGGAGCACCGGGAGCTGGAAGCCGCCGTAGCGTCCCTGCCACCGCCGTTCACGGTCGACTACTTCCTGCAGGAACTGGACCGGCGCATCGCCAACCCGAAACCAGGCGACCCATTGGAGCGCCTGGCGAGGGAGAACGGCATCGAGGTCAGCACCGACCCTGCTTGCTGGCAGGATTGATGTCGCACTTGGCAAAGAACGCGTTCAGGACATGCGCCTCGGGGCTGTCCTGCGTGTTCTTCATCCACTCCAGCACGAACGCGGTTTCTTCCATCTTCTTGCGCATCGCATCCACCAGGCTGGGCGGAAGCCCCTTCCCATCGCAGCAAGCGGCAGGCACACGGCGCTGGGCATCCCACACATCAACCCGGGCGCCGCGCTCCAGCAACAGGTCCACGATGACCTCCTGCGATGTTTTCTTCCCCGCCATGTTGGCGCGGTGCCATGCCGGAGTGTCGCGCACCTGGGCGTAGCCGAAGCAGGCCAGGTGGAGAGGCGTCAGCCCCGTAATCGTGGCATGGTTGACCTGATCTGGCGTCAGGATGGACCGCACGGCCACAATGTCGGCGGCGATGATCGCGCGGTGAAGCGCGGTCAACACCACGGGCTCCTTTGGCCTCGGCTTGGCGTAGGTCTTGGCCATCCAGACACGGTTGGCAGCGGCACGCTCGGCGATCGCCGCGCGTTCCTCGTCGGTTCGGAATGCATACATGGTGGGTCTCCCTTGTTAGCGGACGCCCGCGGCGCCCTCCCATTTCATGCAAACCGCTTTCCTAGTTTTGTCAAGGTCGCGCTCAGTCCTCGTCCGGGAACATGATCGTGAGCACAGGTTCGCCCTTATCGCCTGGATGGATGGCAAGCACCAGCCGAACGCGGCGGGGCAGGATCCCGTTGCCCTGTCGGGGAACGCGCGCAAGGTCGAACGCCAGCGTGCTGGACTGCGGATCGCAGTGGGCGGCATACCGCGCCACAGCGAGCAGGTCCCGCAGCCTGGCCTCCTGGTCTTGAGATACCTGCTTGCGCTCGGTGTCCTCCACCGACCACGCCACACAGTCATCAAAGACGCGCGAGGTCATCGCCATGGGAATACGAAAGCCGGCTTCCTGGCGCAGATCATCGGGCACGGCAACCAGCACGCCATCGTCCAGCGCCTGGGCGCGGCTGTAGCTGGAAACCACATCGGCCGTCGTAAACAGGGGCTCATTCATGGGGATGTCTCCTTCGTTTCAGATCAGGACTTCCCACCGGCCGTCCAGGCCCAGGTAGGAGATTTGGGAGCACTGGCCGTGGTGTTGGCCGAACAGCTCCAGTGGCTCGGCCATGGCTTCTTCGTCGCGCGGGTCGCCCAGGTAGTAGCCCTGGAACAGGATCTGTCCGAGGTCGTCTCGCATGCGGAACGCAATCGCATCGGGATGCTTGGCGATCTGCTCGGGGGTCAGGACGATGCTCGATCCACCGCGGGTGCCCACCAGCGAAATGTCCTCGTGCGGGTCGTCGCAGTAGTCCTCGGTGATGACCCAGTAGTAGCAACCGTTATCCATCGTTTCCTCCGCTCGTGTGTCTGATGGCCCTGCCCAGGGCAGCGCCTCGCGATGCACTGGAATGGAAACCCCTGGGCCCCGCAGGAAGGCGCGGTCAATAGAGGAAGTGGAAGGGCTGGCGCGGGCCGGCCGGCTTCACGGCCACGACAACACGGGCCCTGGAACGGCTATTGACCGGAGAAGCCGAACGCAGGGGCGGCAAGCGCTGGATGCGCGCGCAGCGAAGCGAAGTCCGCCATGGAAGGCCAGTTTTGCTTCGCCTCATTCATCGCATCGAGCAATGAATGGAAATGTGCAACGCATCTGGTTTTTCCCTTGACATTCGTGCAAACCCGGTTTTCATGAATGTATAGACCCACCACCCGCAGGAGACCCACCATGCAGACCGTCATCGATACCATGCTCCACCCAATCGACACCTGGCGCACGACCGACAACACCGCCGTGTGGATCGGCAGCTACATCGCCGCAGCCCTGGCAGTGGTTTGTTTCTGCTGGGGCGTCTGGGCTTTCGTCAGCGGTCTCTTCGACCAGGCCACCAAGGTCGCGGGGATCTGACGATGAATGCCCTGACCCGTCCGCTACCACCGAGCCCGACACTGGGACACGCACTGCTCATCATGGCCACGCTGCTTCCTTTCTTGGTGGCCGCCTGGCCCGCCTTGCTGGGGTCGGCCGTGTCCACTGGCCTTGGCCTGCGGACCATGGGACGGCTTCGTTGGGGCAACAACCCACCTGATCCAATGCTCAACATCTGCGTTCTGGCGATGGTTGCCTGGTGCGCAGGCCTGCTCTACTTCTTGGGAGGAATGCCATGAAAGTGAAACGACTGATCAACTTCGCCCTGTTCGCCGTCTTCGCGATCGGTGTGTGCTACCTGTCCGACGATGTCCAAGCGAACTGGAACCATGTCGCTGTGTCCATCGACCATTTGAACACCAACACCCGAACCTGACCACGCTGGACAGCGGGCCGTTTTCTGGTTGCATGGGGATATGGACCTGACATCTTCCCTTCTCGCTGCTGTTGCTCTTGCTCTGCTCCAGCTTGCGCTGGTTCGGATGGTTCTTGGCGCAATCCACGATGAAGCGGCGCTTCGCCTAGCCGGTGGAGGTGGACTGCTGGCCACCGTGGTTGCGGCAGTGGTCTGGCCCATGGCCACTTTCGATTTCGGCGCGTTCCCGATGGTTTATCTGGCGACCATGGGTGTGGGCCTCGCCCTCTCCTGGTTTCAGCGCACCCAGCAGCTGAGGCGGTCGGCATGAAACCCCGTGGCCTGGCGCTGGTCGAGCTCGTGATCGTCGCCGGCCTGATCATGGCGCTGGGTGCTGGCGTTGCTGCGCTCGCTTGGCATGTCGACGACACTGAGCACATCGACCGCGCGGCCAAGGAGCTTCGCTCCCTCCTGCAGGCGATCGACACAAGCGCTGGCAGCTCCATCGGCCACACCAGCGGCCTGACTGCCGAACGCCTTGCCAGCGAAGGACTAGCGCCTCCACGAATGATCAACGACGGCACGCTATCGTCTCGATGGGGTCCGATCCTCGTTGAACCCCTGACGCTGGACCCGCGGCGACCCCATGCGCATGTCCGAGTGATCTACCAGGGCATCCCTCCCGAGCAGTGCGCTGCGCTGGCGACGGCGTTCCGTCCCGCCGCGAATGCCCTGCGGGTCAACGGCCAATCGGTGTTGGATGGCGTGGAACTGGATCGCGCAGCTCTTACAGCTGCCTGCTCGCGATCTAGCCCAGCGAGCATTGCCATCGACCACGACACGGGTGGCGGCGGCGACGCATCGCTACTGTAGGTCAGCCTGCCCGCAGGGCCAGGCCGATCAGCTCGCGCAGCGCGTCGCTAAATTTGATGCCTGCCTTGTCGGCTGCCTTCTGCAGGACGGCAACGGCGCTGGCGTCGCATTCGAACCAGGCTGTTCTCGCATCGCCCGCTGGCTGGCGTTCGCCATGCAGCGGAAAGGGGCTCGCCTGGTATTGGAGAATGAGCTGGCGCAGCCCCGCTTGTCCTACCCACCCCTTCTTCCTGGCCAGTGCCTGGAATCTGGACCACTGGTGGCTATCTAGGCGTAGCGCATTGACGCGAGCTTGCTTCGGTCTGGCTTGGAGCCTCATGGCGTGGCCTGCTGGTGGTGAGAAGCGGATGGCCCTAGGCGCTCGCTACCAAGCCAGCCGATACGCTTGAATTCGTCGCGCGTCAGGAGTTTGGACCCGCCTAACCAACGCGCCAGGTGATACAGGCCGATCGTGTGCGGCCGGCGCTGGATACCCTCGTGCTGAACCTTGGCCAGGTAGCACACGGATCCGTCGGGGCGCTCGTAAGCGTAATAGCGATGGCGGGTGGGCGTTGTCATAGATGGGCCCTGGGATGAAAGGCACTGTTGGCGTTCAGCGCCGCATTCCTCGCAGCTGCGAATGGTGATGTTGGTTCTTGATCTGATCTAGCACTGCTGGATCAGTCAGGTCCGGCAGCTTGGCCCTTTCATCGATACTGATGCGGTCTTGGAACCGGTCCGGCAGCTGCTTGATTGCCACATACTCGCCCACCTCCTCGTCAAGCTCGACCTTCTCAAGGCCAATTCTGGTGTCGCAAACCATGAAAGACTGACCGGTTTCGTCCTCCATCACCGCCCCCGCCAAGCCGACATTGCGAGCAGCGAGGCCGCGCACATTCTGTAGGGTCCATCCATCGATCCCCTCGTCCTCAAGCTGCTCATTTTCCTGGCAGGCGCCGTCATCGATCGCGCATTCCCATACAGCGTCGAAGTGCTCTGGCTCGATTTCCAGTTCCACCATCGCCTGACGCACACCCAGCTGAAGTTGATCCATCGTCAAATGAAGTGGCTGGCCCGCAGCATCTAAGGCCCAGTCGATGCCGCCCTCCCCTGCCAACTCCATGTTGAAAATCATGGACTGGCTCAAGAACGCCTCATACGGCACTTTGGCGCGGTAGGTTTCGGGGCCGAAGCTGTCCTCTGCACCGTCCTGGCTGAAAAACAAGCCTTTGAGCACGGCATCGCTAGGCGTTGCTAGCGGCTTGTCCGCCAAGGTTGCGTCGCGGGTGCAGTGGTAGAGATCGATGAATTCCATGTTTGGTTCCCGTGTAGTTGAGCGAGCCACCCATGGGGCGGTGAACAGGCGCAATCCGTGGCGCTGATGCGGTTATGCAACTGCTCCAATCCTTGTGCTTTCACACAGCTCTTTCGAAAGTTCCCTTCCACGTTCACGGAGTGAAGGGTCGCCAGTCAACGCCTCATATGCTCGGCCGATTTCAATTACGGCAGCGGAATGCTCAAAAAGATCTTCAGCCTCGTTTATGAAGTTCCGAGCATCCTTTAGACACTCCCTGACTTCGTCGATTTTGGTGTTGCGCGGCTCTGCCGCTTCATGGGCGTTGGCAAGAGCCAATACATGCGAAAACAATGACCAAAGAAACTCAGTCCTAATCATGTCATTCATGTTTATTGTGAAGTTGACGATCATTCGGATCTCCTAACTGTGTCGGTTTTGTCTTGCTACACCTTCAAGTTAGCTCCGCTCGCCATTCTGTCAATGTTTTTCACTCCATTATTTGAGTGATGACACTCACACTTTGATTTAGACGCAATCAGCGCTTCAAGATGCTTTTGCTCTTCGCGCTCTTCTTCCCTAAAGCTGCTTTGGCAGGGAATGGCGCAGTGCTTCGAAATGGCCCCGCCCGCTCTAGCCGGTCGGCTT
>JBQCJF010000201.1:0-49148 GCA_051953015.1 Luteimonas sp. | reverse complement strand
TACAAGGACGTACTTGCGGCGTCCCCCGGAATTCCGCGCACGCTTCCGCCGCCCCGGCCGAAGCGAGTTCCCGCCCGCCCCGAAGCGAAGGGCCCCGCGAGTCAGTCGTTGGCGGCGGAGAGCGCGCGGCCGCGCTCGGTGGCGGCGCGGACCGCGCCGGCGACGAGCTCGCGGAAGCCGCCGGCCTCGAACGTTTCGACCGCCGCCTGCGTCGTGCCGTTCGGCGATGTCACGCGCCGCCGCAGCTCGGCCGCGTCGGCGTCGCCTTCGGTGAGCATGCGTGCCGCGCCGAGGATCGTTTGCAGCACGAGCGTGCGCGCCGCGTCGGCCGGAAGGCCTTCGGCGACCGCGGCGGCCTGCATCGCCTCGGCGAGCAGGAAGATGTAGGCGGGCCCGCTGCCGGACACCGCGGTGACCGCGTCCATCCATGCTTCGTCGCCGATCCAGACGGTTTCGCCGGCGGACGCGAGCAGCTGCTGCGCGGCGGCGCGGCCGGCGGCGTCGACGCCGGCGGTCGCGAACCGGCCGGTGACGCCGGCGCCGAGCAGCGCGGGCGTGTTCGGCATGCAGCGCACGACGGCCACGCCGCCGCCGAGCCAGCGATCGAGCTGCGCGGCGGTGATGCCGGCGGCGATGGACACGACCAGCGGCCGCGCGGCCTGTGCCTGCGGGGCGAGCGCCTCGCACACCGCGCGCATGACCTGCGGCTTCACCGCGAGCACCCAGGTGCCGGCGCCGGCCGCGACCGCGTCGGCGCCGGAGCCGAACACCGCGGCGCCGAAGTCGCGCGCCAGCGCCTCGCGCAGCGCGTCCACCGGTTCGGCGACGCGGATCGACGCGCCGGGCACGCCGCGCGCGACGAGCCCGCCGATGAGGCTGCGGGCCATGTTGCCGCCGCCGATGAAGGCGATGGTGTCCTCGCTCATGCGTGATCTCCAGGCAGCCGACCATGGGTCGGCTCTACGGGGCGCGCGCCGAACAGCGCGGTGCCGATGCGGACCATCGTCGCACCTTCGGCGATGGCGAGCGCGGCGTCGTCGCTCATGCCCATCGACAGCGTGTCGACGGAGGGGTGGTCGGCGCGCAGCGCGTCGAACAGCGCGCGCATGCGGCGGAAGCTGTCGCGGCGGCGCTCCTGTTCCGGGAACGGCGCCGGGATCGCCATCAGTCCGCGCAGCGACAGGCGCGGCAGCGCGGCGACGGCCGCGGCGAGCGCGCTCACGTCGGCGGGTGCGCAACCATGCTTGCCGGGTTCGGCGTCGACGTTCACCTGCAGCAGCACCGACAGCGGCGGACGGGCGGGATCGCGCGCGGCGTCCAGCGCCCGGGCGAGGCGCGCGCTGTCCACCGACTGCACCCAGTCGAACAGCGCCGCGGCCACGGCAGCCTTGTTGGTCTGGAGGTGGCCGACGAGGTGCCATTCGACGTCGGTGCCCGGCGGGACGAGGCCGGCCATCGCCGCCGCCTTGTCCCGCGCCTCCTGCACGTAGTTCTCGCCGATCGCCGGACGCTCCCGGGGACGCTCGCGGCGCCAGGCCGCGACGAGTTCTGCGACGGAGGTCACAGGTTGGCGCTTGGCCACCGCGACCAGCCGCGGCGATGGCCGCTGCGACGCCCGCGCTGCGTTGTCGAGCGACTGCAGGACGGCGGCCAGGGCGCTGTGCGGGGACGTTTGCATTGTGCCTATACTGCCAAGGCGCTTGCGTGGGGGGAACCGGAACGATGGACATCGCCGAGCTGCTGGCCTTCTCGGTCAAGAACAAGGCCTCCGACCTGCACCTGTCGGCGGGCCTGCCGCCCATGATCCGGGTGGACGGCGACGTGCGCCGCATCAACATCCCGGCGTTCGACCACAAGCAGGTCCACGCGCTCGTCTACGACATCATGTCGGACAAGCAGCGGCGCGACTACGAGGAATTCCTCGAGGTCGACTTCTCGTTCGAGATCCCGGGCCTGGCCCGTTTCCGCGTCAACGCGTTCAACCAGAACCGCGGCGCCGGCGCGGTCTTCCGCACCATTCCGTCCGAGGTGCTCACGCTCGAGCACCTGGGCTGCCCCAAGCTGTTCCAGGACCTCGTCGACCAGCCGCAGGGCCTGATCCTGGTCACCGGCCCGACCGGCTCGGGCAAGTCGACCACGCTCGCGGCGATGCTCGACCACATCAACAAGAACGAATACGGGCACATCCTCTCGGTCGAGGATCCGATCGAGTTCGTGCACACCTCGCAGAAGTGCCTGGTCAACCAGCGCGAGGTGCACCGCGACACGCACGGCTTCAGCGAGGCGCTGCGTTCGGCGCTGCGCGAGGACCCGGACTACATCCTCGTCGGCGAAATGCGCGACCTCGAGACGATCCGCCTGGCGCTGACCGCCGCGGAAACCGGCCACCTCGTGTTCGGCACGCTGCACACCTCGTCGGCCGCCAAGACCATCGACCGCATCATCGACGTGTTCCCCGCCGGCGAGAAGCCGATGGTGCGCTCGATGCTGTCCGAGTCGCTGCGCGCGGTGATCTCGCAGGCGCTGCTGAAGAAGATCGGCGGCGGCCGCACCGCGGCGTGGGAAATCATGGTCGGCACCCCGGCCATCCGCAACCTGATCCGCGAGGACAAGGTCGCGCAGATGTACTCGGCCATCCAGACCGGCCAGCAGTCCGGCATGATGACGCTGGACCAGCACCTGCAGGACCTCGTCAAGCGCGCGGTGATCAGCAAGCAGCACGCGCGCGAGTACGCCAAGGACAAGCGCCTGTTCGACTGACGTCGGCGCCACGGAGCAGAGCAGATGAGCACCACGACCCCCGCCGGCAGCGGCATCGACTTCACCTCGTTCCTGAAGCTGATGGCGCACCAGAAGGCCTCGGACCTGTTCATCACGGCCGGCATGCCGCCGTCGATGAAGCTGCACGGCAAGATCGCGCCGATCACCCAGAGCCCGTTGACGCCGCAGCAGGCGCGCGACCTGGTGCTGAACGTGATGACCCCGCCGCAGCGCGAGGAATTCGAGCGCACCCACGAGTGCAACTTCGCGATCGGCGTGGCCAGCGTCGGCCGCTTCCGCGTGTCCTGCTTCTACCAGCGCAACCAGGTGGGCATGGTCCTGCGCCGGATCGAATCGAAGATCCCGACCGTCGACGAGCTGGCGCTGCCGCCGATCATCAAGACGCTGGCGATGACCAAGCGCGGCATCATCATCTTCGTCGGCGCCACCGGCACCGGCAAGTCGACCTCGCTCGCGGCGATGATCGGCTACCGCAACCAGAACTCGACCGGCCACATCATCACCATCGAGGATCCGATCGAGTTCGTGCACAAGCACGAGGGCTGCATCATCACCCAGCGTGAGGTCGGCATCGACACCGAGAGCTGGGAGGCGGCGCTCAAGAACACGCTGCGCCAGGCGCCGGACGTGATCATGATCGGCGAGGTCCGCACCCGCGAGGGCATGGACCACGCGATCGCGTTCGCCGAGACCGGCCACCTGGTGCTGTGCACGCTGCACGCCAACAACGCCAACCAGGCGATGGACCGCATCATCAACTTCTTCCCCGAGGACCGCCGCAGCCAGCTGCTCATGGACCTGTCGCTGAACCTCAAGGGCGTGGTCGCGCAGCAGCTGATCCCGACGCCGGACGGCAAGGGCCGGCGCGTGGCGATGGAGATCCTGCTGGGCACGCCGCTGGTCCAGGACTACATCCGCGACGGCGAGATCGGCAAGATCAAGGAAGTGATGAAGGAGTCGGTCAACCTCGGCATGAAGACCTTCGACCAGGCCCTGTTCGAACTCTTCCAGGCCGGCGAGATCAGCTACGAGGACGCGCTGCGCTACGCCGACTCGGCGAACGAGGTGCGCCTGCGCATCAAGCTTGCGCAGGGCGGCGACGCGAAGACGCTGTCGCAGGGCCTCGAGGGCGTGGGCATCTCCGACGTCAAATGACCGGCCAGTGCGCCCGGGCCTCTTCGCCCCGGGCGTTCTCCGGCCGCGCGCGCGCTTCCGCCGCGAGCCCCAGGGCCTGCATCAGCGCCATCGCGTCGAAGGGCGCGTGGACCTTGGCGTCGTTGTCGAAATAGCAGTACACGTCGCCGCGCTTCGCCCAGCGCCGTATCCGCCGCGCCCACGTCGCCAGTTCGGGCTTCGAATAGCCGCTGACGTAGAGCTGGGTGCCGCCGTGCAGGCGGAGGTACGAGAAGTCCGCGGTGGCCTCGTCGAAATACGGGAACTTGCCGGCGGTGTCGGCGGCCACCAGCGCGACCCCGTGGCGGCGCAGCAGCGCCAGCGCCTCGCCGCTGCCGAAGCTTTCGTGCCTCGGCTCCAGCGCATGGCGCAGCGGGCGCACGGCGTCGACCGCCAGCGCGCTGCGGCCGCGCATGCGCGCGACGTCGCGGCGGCGGGCCAGCGCGAGCGCCGCACCGGTGTCGCGCGGCAGCAGCGACAGGAAGGCATCTAGGACCCCGGCGTCGAAGCGGAAGTTGCCGGGCAGCTGCCACAGCACCGGCCCCAGGCGGTCGCCCAGGCGCAGCGGCCCCGAGGCCAGGAAGTTCGCCAGCGCGGTTTCGCAGCCGCGCAGGCGCAGCATGTGGGTGATGAAGCGCGGGCCCTTGAGCGCGAACACGAAGCCGTCGGGCGTCGCGTCGCCCCACGCCGCGTAGCTGGCAGGCGATTGCAGCGAGTAGAACGAGCCGTTGATCTCGATGCTGCCGAAGCATCGCGCGGCGTATTCCAGCTCGCGGCGCTGCGGCAGCCCTTCGGGGTAGAACACGCCGCGCCAGGGCTTGTAGCGCCAGCCCGAGATGCCGATGCGGATCGCCATGCGCCGATGCTGCGCGCGGCGGCGTGGCAGCGGCGTGCAGGCGGGACGCGCGGGACGCGCCCGCCGCCGCGCGGGGCCTGCGCTCAGCGCGCGAGCAGCTTCCGCAGCACCGACGGCATCTCGTGGATGTCGTCCTTGCACACCCAGGCGTCGGCGCCGCGCGCGCCGTCATCGGCGGGCCGGTCCGCGGCGACGAAGCCCGACAGCACCACGAAGGGCAGCGCGGGATCCCGCGCGCGCGCCATCTGCAGCGCCTCGCCGCCGGAAAAGCCCGGCAGGTCGTAGTCGGACACCACGATGTGCGGCGCGAAGGCGGCGAGCGCGGCGGCATAGGCGTCGCGGGTCGCGACGCGCCGCAGGTCCGCGTCCAGGCCCGCGCCGGCCAGCTCGATGGCCAGTAGGTCGGCGTCGTCGGCCGAATCCTCGAGCAGCAGCAGTCGGAGCGTGGCCATTTGGGGGGATGGCTGGACGGCGTGGGAATCCCGCATCCTAAACCGCGCGGCGTCCCGGCCCAAGCCCGGCCACGCCGGCGGGCGCACGCTAGAATGCGCGCATGGACGCCGTCCCGACCCTCGCCAACCAGCTGCTGATCGCGCTGCCGGGGCTCGACGATCCGAATTTCTCCCGCAGCGTCACCCTGGTCTGCCAGCACGACGCCGACGGGGCGATGGGCGTGATGGTCAACCGGCCGTCGGAATACACGCTGGGCGAGGTGTTCCGGCAGATGGGCATCGAGAGCGGCGACGCCGAACTGTGCGCGCGGCCCGTCGTCGCCGGCGGACCCGTGCATCCGGAGCGCGGCTTCGTGCTGCACGACGGCGACCGCGAGTGGGATTCGACGCTCGCCATCGCTGACGGCCTCTACGTGACCACGTCGCGCGACGTGCTCGAGGCGATGGCGCGCGGCGACGGTCCGCGCTCGGCGACGGTCGCGCTCGGCTGCGCGGGCTGGGGCGCGGGGCAGCTGGAACACGAACTGATCGAGAACAGCTGGCTCACCGTGCCCGCGGACGCCGAGCTGCTGTTCCGGCTTCCGCTCGACGCGCGCTGGCAGGCCGCCGCCGGCCGCATCGGCGTGGACCTTGCGCGCCTGGCCGATTATTCCGGGCATGCCTGACGACGCGATCCGCCGCGACGGCACGGTGCTCGGCTTCGACGTCGGGGCGCGGCGCATCGGCGTGGCGGTGGGCAGTCCCTTCGGCCACGGCGCGCGCGCGCTCGCGGTCGTGGACGTGCATGCGCAGGGGCCCGACTGGCCCGCGATCGATCGCCTGCAGCGCGAATGGCGCCCGGACGGCTTCGTCGTCGGCGATCCGATGACGCTGGAGGGCGGCGACCAGCCGATCCGCCGCGTCGCCCACGCCTTCGCCGGCGAGCTGCGCGCGCGCTACGCGCTGCCGGTGGTGCTGGTCGACGAGCGCGCGAGCTCGATCGAGGCCGCGCAGCGCTTCGCCGCCGACCGCGCCGAAGGGCGCAGGCGCCGCCGCGACGCCGCCGCGCTCGACGCCGTGGCCGCCGCGGTGATCGTCGAGCGCTGGCTCGCCGCGCCGCAGGACGCCGTTCCCGTGCCGTCGCCTCCCGCGTGACCGCGCATGATCAGGATCCGCAGGATCAGGACCCAAGCATGACCCAGGCCCACCAGATCGCCCCGGACGGGCGCCTGCGCCACCTGCTCACCCTCGAAGGCCTGCCGCGCGACGCGCTCGAGCGCCTGCTCGACCGCGCGCAGGCGCTGCACGCGCACGCCTACGGCGGCACCGCGCTGCGCGCGACGCTCGCCGGCAAGGCGGTCTGCAACCTGTTCTTCGAGCCGTCCACGCGCACGCGCTCGAGCTTCCGCCTCGCCGGGCTCCGCCTCGGCGCCGACGTGCTGGATTTCGACGCGTCGAATTCCTCGGCCAAGAAGGGCGAGACCGACGCCGACACGCTGCGCACGCTGGAGGCGATGGGCGTGCACGCCTTCGTGGTGCGCCACGCCGTCGACGGCGCCGTCGCCGCGCTCGTCGAGGCGGCCGCGCAGGGCACCGCGCTGGTGAACGCCGGCGACGGCCGCCATGCGCACCCGACCCAGGGCCTGCTCGACATGCTGACGATCCGCCAGGCGAAGGGCGGCGATTTCGCGCGGCTGAAGGTGGCCATCGTCGGCGACCTGAAGCATTCGCGCGTGGCCCGTTCGGACCTGCACGCGCTGCGCGCGCTGGGCGCCGGCGAGATCCGGATCTGCGCGCCGGCCGCGCTGCTGCCCGACGCGGCGGCGCTGGCGGGTTGCCGGGTGGTGGAATCGCTCGACGATGCGCTCGACGGCGTGGACGTCGCGATGACCCTGCGCCTGCAGCGCGAGCGCATGGAGGAAGGGCTGGTGCCGTCGCTGGAGGACTACCGCCGCGACTACGGCATCACCGCCGCGCGCCTGCGCAGCGCCGCACGGGATGCGGTCGTGATGCACCCGGGGCCGATGAACCGGGGCGTCGAAATCGACGCGGACGTCGCCGACGGTCCGCAATCGCTGGTCCTGCGCCAGGTGGCGAACGGCGTCGCCGTGCGCATGGCCGTCCTCGAGGAGCTGCTGGCATGAATCGTGCGTCGTCCGTTTTCCTTGCCCGGGGCGCGGCCGCCGCGCCCGCGTTCGCCGCCACGCCGGCGGCGACGCCCGCCGCGCCCGCCGCCGCGGACGGCGGTTACGATCCGCGCGCGCTGTTCGCGCCGCTGTCGATGCCGCAGGCGGCCAACGCCTACCGCGGCGGCAGCGGCAAGCCGGGCCCGCTGTTCTGGCAGAACCGCGCCGACTACGACCTGCACGCGACCATCGACACCGCGAACCGCCGCCTGCTCGGCGAGGAGACGATCGCGTACACGAACAACAGCCCCGACGCGCTCGACGCGCTGTGGCTGCAGCTCGACCAGGACATCTACCGCGCCGACTCGCGCGCGCAGCGCGGCCGGCCGCAGCGCGGCGAGCCGCACGCCACGCAGGGCTTCGAGATCGCGGCGGTCGAGGTCGAGCAGGACGGCAGGCGCGTGCCGGTGGACTACCTGGTGGACGACACGCGCATGCGCGTCGACCTGCCCGCCCCGCTCGCCGGCCACGGCAAGGCGCTGAAGCTGCACGTCCGCTATGCGTACGAAGTCCCCGGCACCTGGGGCGGCCGCACCGCGATCACGCCGAGCAGGAACGGCGACATCTACGAGATCGCGCAGTGGTACCCGCGGATGGCGGTGTACGACGACCTGCGCGGCTGGGACACGCAGCCCTACCTCGGATCCGAGTTCTACCTGGAATACGGCACGTTCGACTACGCGGTCACCGTGCCCTGGAATTTCCTGGTCGCCGGTTCCGGCGCGCTGGTCAACGGCGCCGAAGTCCTCACCAGGACCGAGCAGGAACGTCTGGCGCAGGCGGCACGGAGCGACAAGACCGTCTATGTCGTCAGGCCGGAGGAAGTCGGCACCGCGTCGAGCCGGCCCACGCAATCGGGCACGCAGACCTGGCGCTTCCACATGGAGCACACCCGCGACGTCGCGTTCGCCGCGTCGCCGGCCTTCGTGTGGGACGCGGCGCGCATCAACCTGCCGGGCGGCGGGCATTCGATGGCGATGTCGGTCTACGCCGCCGAAGGCGTGGGGCCCGACCGCTGGGACCGCTCCACCGAGTACATGAAGGCCGCGGTCGAGCACTTCTCGCAGTGGTATCCGTACCCGTGGCCGGCGGCGATCAACCTCGGCGGCCATGGCGCGGGCATGGAGTATCCCGGCATCGTGTTCGACGGCTTCGACGACGACGGCAAGCCGCTGTTCTGGGTGAGCGCGCACGAGATCGGCCACACCTGGTTCCCGATGATCGTCGGCTCCAACGAGCGCCGGCACGCGTTCATGGACGAGGGCTTCAACACCTTCATCGACGTGTACTTCTCCGACGCGTTCAACCACGGCGAGTTCGCGCCCAAGCGCGACGGCGAATACGCGCCGAAGGGCGGCAACCCGGTCGACGAGATCCTGCCGCTGCTCGCGGACAGGGATGCGCCGACGCTGATGGCGCTCGCCGACGCCACCGCCGAGAAGTACCGGCATCCGGTCGCGTACTTCAAGTCGGCGCTGGGCCTGGTGCTGCTGCGCGAGCAGATCCTGGGACCGGAGCGCTTCGACCCGGCGTTCAAGGGCTACATCGCGACCTGGGCGTACCGTCATCCGTCGCCGTCCGACTTCTTCCGCTACATGGAAAGCGCTTCGGGCGAGGACCTGGCGTGGTGGTGGCGCGGCTGGTACTTCGAGAACTGGCAGCTCGACCTGGGCGTGCGCGACGCCGCCTACGTCGACGGCGACGCGGCGAAGGGCCTCAAGGTGACGCTGGAGAGCCGGCAGAAGCTGGTGATGCCGGCGACGCTGCGCATCGACTACGCCGACGGCAGCCGCGAGGACCGGCGCGTGCCGGTGGAGACGTGGATGCAGTCGGGTACGCCATCGATCACGCTGGCCACGACGAAGCCGGTCGCGCGCCTCACCATCGACCCCGACGCGAAGCTGCCCGACGCCGACCGCGGCAACAACGCCTTCGCGATGCGCTAGCGCACCAGCGCCAGCGTCGCGAGGCCGAGGAAGCTCAGGAAGCCCATCACGTCGGTGACGGTGGTGAGGATCACGCCGCCGGCGAGCGCGGGGTCGAAGCCCATGCGCTTGAGCGTCACCGGCACCATCACCCCGGCCAGTGCGGCGCAGAACAGGTTGATCGTCAGCGCGCTGGCGATCACCAGCGCCAGCGACCATTCGCCGAACCAGATCCACACGATCGCGCCCAGCACCGTGCCGAGCGCGAGGCCGTTGAGCAGCGCGACCCGCACCTCCTTCCAGATCAGCACCTGCACGTTGGACGCGCCGAGCTGGCCGAGCGCGAGGCCGCGCACGACCAGCGCGAGCACCTGGGTGCCGGCGTTGCCGCCCATGCCGGCGACGATCGGCATCAGCACCGCGAGCGCGACGATGTGCGCGATGGTGCCCTGGAACTGGCCCACCACCGACGCCGCCAGGAACGCGGTCGCGAGGTTGATGCCCAGCCACAGCAGGCGGCGGCGCGTGGCGCGCTTCACCGGCGAGAACAGGTCCTCGTCCTCGTCGAGGCCGGCCGCGCCGAGGGCCTGGTGCTCGGCCTGCTCGCGGATGATGTCGACCACGTCGTCGATGGTGATGCGGCCGAGCAGGATGTTGTTGTCGTCCACCACCGGCGCGGAGATCCAGTCGTGGTCGGAGAACATGCGCGCCACGCGCTCGTCGGATTCGCCCACGTCGATCGCGGGCTGCTCGTCGTCGAGCAGCGCGTTGATCGGCGTGTTCGCGTCGTGGGTGAGCAGCGCCTGCAGCGCGATCCGGCCGAGGTACTGGTGGCGGCGGCTGACCACGTACAGGTGGTCGGTGTGGTCGGGCAGCTCGCCGCGCAGGCGCAGGTAGCGCAGCACGACGTCCACCGTGGTGTCGGTGCGCACCGTCACCACGTCCGGGTTCATCAGGCGGCCGGCGGTGTCTTCCGGGTACGACAGCACCTGCTCGAGGCGCTCGCGGTTCTCGCGGTCCATCGAGCGCAGGACTTCGTCGATGACCGCCTCGGGCAGGTCCTCGACGAGGTCGGCGAGGTCGTCGATGTCCAGGTCCTCGACGGCCGCGACGATTTCATCGGGATCCATGTCCGCGATCAGGCCCTCGCGGACCTCGTCGCCGACGTGCAGCAGCACTTCGCCGTCGTCCTCGGGATCGACCAGGCCCCAGACCACCGTGCGCTGCGCGGGCGGGAGCGATTCGAGCAGGTTGCCGATCTCGGCCGCCGACAGCGTGTTGACCAGCCGTTTCACCGGGCCCAGGCGGCCGCTGTCGAGCGCGTCCGAGAGCAGGCGCAGCTGGCGTGCGGTCTTGTCGTGGCGGACGGCTTCGGCCATGGCGGTCCCTTCATGGCGGCCGTCGGGGCGAGGCTGCCGGGGGGGTTGGCGGTCGCGGCCACGAGGGGCGCGACGTGATTACGCGTTCATGCCGCCATTATCGCCCGCGAGCGCCGCCTTTTGCATCCACGCCTCGATGCCCGCCCGGTCGCGCGCGCGCAGCAGGGCCGGCAGGCGGGCGCGCAGGACGCCGAGGTCGCAGGCGCGGATCGCGCGCCGGACCTCGAGCAGCGTCGACGGATGGAGGCTGAATTCCTCGAGCCCGAGCGCCAGCAGCAGCGGCGCGAACGCCGCGTCGCCCGCCATCTCGCCGCACACCGCCACCGGCTTGCCGCGCGCGCGCCCGAGCCGGATCACGTCGTGCAGCACGCGGATGACGGCCGGGTGCAGCGGCGAATACATCTCCGCGAGCGCATCGTTGTTGCGGTCGACGGCCAGCAGGTACTGGACCAGGTCGTTGGTGCCGATGGACAGGAAGTCGAGCGCGTCGACGTAGCCGGGCAGGGCGATCGCGGCGCCCGGCACTTCGATCATCGCGCCGAGCGGGATCGTGTCGGCGACCTCGTGGCCGCCGGCGCGGGCCTCGTCCATCGCGGTCCGCAGCAGCGCGCGCACCGCGAGCATCTCCTCGCGCGCGGCGACCATCGGCACCAGCACCCGCACCGGCCCGTAGCCGGAGGCGCGCGCGATCGCGCGCAGCTGGGTCGCGAACAGGGCGCCGCGCGCCAGCGACAGGCGCACGCCGCGCAGGCCGAGCGCGGGGTTCGGCTCGTCGTCCAGGACCAGCCCGCTGCGGTCGGCCTTGTCGGCGCCGAGGTCCAACGTGCGGATGGTCGTGGTCCGGCCGGTCATGCCGAGCACCACGTCGCGATAGGCGCGGAACTGCGCGTCCTCGTCGGGCAGCTCGGTGCTGCCCAGGAACAGGAATTCGGTGCGGTACAGGCCGACGCCGGCCGCGCCCAGCGCGTGCGCCTCGGCGACGTCCTCGCGCGATTCGGCGTTCGCCCAGAGCCGCACGTCGGTGCCGTCCATGGTGCGGGACGGGACCCGGCGCAGGCGGTTGAGCTGCTTGCGCTCGCGCGCCAGCTCGCGCAACCGCACGCGATGGTCGCGCAGGTCGGCGGCGCCGGGCTCGACGACCACCAGGCCGCTCGCGCCGTCCACGGCGAGCACGTCGCCCTCGTTGATCTTCTGCAGCGCGCCCGCGGCACCGACCACGAACGGCAGGTGCAGGCTGCGGGCGAGGATCGCGCTGTGCGAGAGGTGGCTGCCGCCGGTGGTGACCACCGCCATGACGCCCTGGCCGTGCCATTGCGCGAGTTCGGCCGGGGCGACGTTGTCGGTCACCAGGATCTCGCCGGCCACGCCGCGCATCGGCGCGCCGTCGCTGCCGTCGCGGTGCAGCGCGGCGTGCAGGCGCCCGATCACCTGGTCGATGTCGTCGATGCGGCTGCGCAGGTAGGCGTCGTCCATGCCCTCGAACACCGCGGCGATGCGGTTGCGCTGCACGCGCAGCGCGTAGTCGGCGGAATACGCTTCGTCGCGCACCAGCTGGTCGAGCGCGTGCAGCAGTTCGGGGTCGTCCAGCAGCAGCGCGTGCAGGTCGAGGAACTCGCCGGCCTCCGGCGCGAGCGCGCCCTGCAGGCGCTCGCGCAGCGCCTGCATCTCGGCGCGCACGACCGCGATCGCCGCATGCAGCCGCGCCAGTTCCGCCGCGGTGTCGTCGACGCGCTCCTCGGCGACCTCGAACAGGTCCGGGATGCGCAGCCGGGCGCGGCCGAGCGCGCTGCCGCGCGAGGCGCCGTGCCCGTGCAGCTCGCGCCGCATCAGCCGCCCTCGTCGAACAGGCGCGCGAAGAGGTCGGCGGCGGCGTCGGCCGCGGCCGCCTCGTCCTCGCCGTCCACGCGCAGCAGCACGGTCGTGCCCTGGCCGGCGGCGAGCAGCATCACGCCCATGATGCTCTTGGCGTTGACCTCGCGGCCCTTCGCCGAGAGCGTGGCGTTGCAGCGGAAGCCGGACAGCACCTGCACCAGCTTCGCGGTGGCGCGCGCGTGCAGGCCGAGGCGGTTGGCGACGGTCAGTTCGCGTTCGATCATCGGAGTTCGTCCAGGACGACGCCGTTGCGCGCGCCCGCGGCGGCGACCGCGGGAAGCGCGTCCAGCGGCAGCTCGGCGTAGTTCATCACCCGCAGCAGCATCGGCAGGCTCAGGCCGGAGACGCGGCGCACCGGCGTGCCCAGGCGCGCGAGCCGCGCGGCGACGTTGGCGGGCGTGGCGCCGTAGAGGTCGGTGAGCACGAGCACGCCCTCGCCGCCGTCCACGCGGCGCAGCGCCGCGCTCGCGGCGGGCAGCACCGCGTCGGGATCGTCGCCGAACCCGACTTCGAACGCTTCCGTCGCGAGCGGCCGGCGCCGCAGCAGGCGGTCCGCCACGGCCAGCAGCGCGCGGCCGGTGCCTTCGTGGGTGACGAGCAGGACGCCGACGGGCATGCGGCCTCAGTCCAGTTCGCGATGGTGCACGGCCACCTCGGCCCAGCCGCGTTCGCGGCAGTGCTCGGCGAGGCGCTCGGCGAGGTAGACCGAGCGATGCCGGCCGCCGGTGCAGCCGAAGGCGATGGTGGCGTAGCTGCGGGTCGCCGACTGCATCTTCGGCAGCCACTGGTCGAGGAAGGCGGCGACGCCTTCGGCATAGGCGGCCACGTCGGGATCCTTCTCGAGGAATTCGCGCACCGCGGCGTCGCGCCCGGACAGCGGCCGCAGCGCCGGATCCCAGTGCGGATTGGGCAGCACGCGCGCGTCGAACACGAAGTCGGCGCCGGGCGGCACGCCGCGCCGGTACGCGAACGATTCGAACAGCAAGGACAGGGTGTCCTCGCCGCCGAGGCCGAAGCCGGTGATCACTTCGCGGCGCAGCTGGTGCACGTTGAGCGCGCTGGTGTCGATGACGACGTCGGCGATCTGGCGCAGCGGGCGCAGCACCTGGCGTTCCAGCGAAATCGCGTCGGCGAGCACCAGCCCGAGCTGGCTCAGCGGGTGGCGCCGGCGCGTGTCGGCGTAGCGGCGCAACAGCACCGCGTCCTCGGTGTCGAAGAACACGAGGCGCGGGTCCATGCCCATCGCGCCCACCGCCGACAGCCAGTCGGGGATGCGGGCCAGGTCGCTGTGGCGGTTGCGCACGTCGATGCCGACGGCGAGCTTGTCCGGCGATTCGTCGGCTTCGGCGACGCTGCGCACGAAGGCCGGCAGCAGGTCCGCGGGCAGGTTGTCGACGCAGTAGAAGCCCAGGTCCTCGAGCGTGCGCAGCGCCACCGACTTGCCCGAGCCGGACATGCCGCTGACGACGATCAGCAGGGGAGATCCCGCCGTGGTGTTCACGATGCGCCCCCTTTCACGAGGCCCGCTCGAGGAAATGGCTGTGCCGGGCCATGAACGCCGCGGCCGGGTCCACGCCCTTCGCGCGCAGGATGTGCACGCGCGCGGCGGCCTCGGCGAGCACCGCGAGGTTGCGGCCGGCCACGACCGGGATGGTGATCGTCGGCACGTCCAGGTCGAGCACGCGGCGCGCGCCGCTGTCGCCGGTGAGCCGCTCCATGCCGCCGGGCGCGGGCTCGGCCATCGGCTTGGTAAGGTGCACGATGAGCCGCAGGTACTTGTTCCGCTTCACCGCGGTGTCGCCGAACATGTCGCGGATGTTGAGCACGCCCAGGCCGCGCACTTCCAGCAGGTCCTGCAGCAGCTCGGGGCAGGTGCCGTCGAGCACGTCGGGCGCGATCTGGGTGAATTCCGGCGCGTCGTCGGCGACCAGGCGGTGTCCGCGCGTCACCAGTTCCAGCGCGAGCTCGCTCTTGCCCGAGCCCGAGTCGCCGGTGACCAGCACGCCGATCGAATAGATCTCCATGAACACCCCGTGCAGCGTGACCCGCGGCGCGAGCTTGCGCGCCAGGTGGTACTGCAGGTGGTTGAGCAGCTCGTGGCCGCGCTTGGGCGAGGACCACAGCGGCGTGCCGGTTTCCTCGGCGGCGATGCGCAGGTCCTCGGGGCAGGACTGGTCCTTGCTGATCACCAGCGCGAGCGGCGAGAAATGCACGATCTTGTGGATCGTGTCCCAGCGCTGGCGCGAGTCCAGGCCGTCGAGCCAGGCCAGTTCCTCGGTGCCGAGGATCTGCACCTTGTTCGGATAGATCGCGTTGAGGTAGCCGGCGAGCGACGGCCGGCGCGCCACGGTGTCCACCGCCTCGAGCCGGCGCGATGCGCCCTGGGCGCCGGCGATCCAGCGCAGCTGCAGGCGCTCGCGCTGCTGCTCGAAGAGCTCGGCGGCGCTGATCACCGCGTTCACGCGGCGCCGTCCAGCAGCAGCCTGCGCAGCGCCGCCGCGTCGGGCGCCGCGCGCAGGGCCTCGCGCCAGCCGGCGTCGGCGAAGCGCTCGGCGAGTTCCGACAGCAGCTGCAGGTGCTGCTGGGTGAAGTGCTCCGGCACCGCCATCGCGAACACCAGGTCCACCGGCTGGCCGTCGCCCGCGTCGAAGTCGACCGGCGGGTCCAGCCGCAGGAACGCCGCGCGCGCCGCGCCCCAGGCCGCGCAGCGGCCGTGCGGGATGGCGACGCCGTGGCCGATGGCGGTGCTGCCCAGCCGCTCGCGCTGGCGCAGGCATTCGGCCACCACGGCGGCGTCGGCGCCCGCGTCGCCGGCATCGCCGGCGAGCAGGCGCGCGGCCTCGTCCAGCACCCGGTCGCGGTCGGCGGGGCCGGCCAGGAGCGCGATGCGGTCGGGATCTAGCAGCGTGGTCAGGGGCATCGTCGTCCCGGCGGCGCCGGCGTCGGGGCGCGGATCAGGCGAAATCGCCGCTGCGCGCCGCGCTCTCGTTGCGGCGCAGGCTGTCGAGGTGCTTTTCCTTGTGCTTGACCAGCAGCCGGTCGAGCTTGTCGGCGAGCAGGTCGATCGCCGCGTAGATGTCCACGCCGCTGGCGTCGGCGTGGAGCGGCGCGGAGCCGGCGAAGTTGACGGTGCCCTCGGCGCGATGCTCGGTCTTGTCGACGCTCAGCAGCGCGCGCACGTCCAGCGGCTGGTCGAAATGCCGGCCGAGCCGCGCGAGCTTGCTGTCCACGTAGTCGTGCATGGCAGGGGTGACGTCGATCTGCTGGCCGTGGGTCTCGATGCGCATCGCAACCTCCTTCGCGTCGTCTTGCAGGAACGACAGCATCTCCCGGGATGGGGTCCGATGCCGTGAAATGCCCGTTAAGCGGGATGTTAAACCCGGACGCGGTCCTGCGACGAGGGGATGTGCATCGCCTCGCGATATTTCGCCACCGTGCGCCGCGCGACCGGCACGCCTGCGGCCTTGAGCGATTCGGCCAGGCGCGCGTCGGACAGCGGCCGGCGCGGATCCTCGGCCTCGACCAGGCGCCGGATCATCGACTGGATCGCGGTGCTCGAGGCTTCGCCCCCGCCGCCGGTGTCGATGCCGGAGGCGAAGAAGGCCTTCAGCGGCAGCGTGCCGCGGGGCGTGCGCACGAACTTGCGGCCGACCGCCCGCGAAACGGTGGATTCGTGCACGCCAAGCTCCGCGGCGACCTCGCGCAGGGTCAGCGGCCGCAGCGCCTGGTCGCCGAATTCGAGGAAGCCGGCCTGCTGCCGCACCAGGCAGCCCACGACGCGCAGCAGGGTCTCGCCACGCGCCTGCAGGTTCCGGAGCAGCCAGCGCGCTTCCTGCAGGCGGCCGCGCAGGTAGTTGGCGTCGGCCGGGCTGGCCGCGCCGATCATGCCCTCGTAGCCGCGGTGGATCGCCAGCCGGGGCAGGTGGCCACGGTCGAGGGCGACGCGCCACACCCCGCGCTCGCGCCAGACGACGCAGTCGGGCACCACGTAGGCCTCGACCGGGACCTGGCCGACCTGGCCGCCGGGGCGCGGATCCAGGCTGCGCAGCAGGGCCACCGCGGCTTCCATGGCCGTGGCCTCGACGCCCAGCTCGGCCGCGAGTCCGGGGATGCCGGCCTTCTGCAGGCGCTCGATCCGGCCGTCGGCGACCCGCAGCGCGAGTTCCCGCCCGGGGGTGTCGGCGGGCAGGCCGCGCAGCTGCAGCGCCAGGCATTCGCCGAGGTCGCGGGCACCGACGCCGGGCGGATCCAGGCGCTGCACCTGGCACAGCACCGCAAGCACTTCGGCAGGGGCCGCGACGACTTCGGGCCGCAGCGCGGCGGCGATGGCGTCGGCCGATTCGCGCAGGTAGCCGTCGTCGTCGATCGCGTCCACGAGCGCGAGGCCGATGCGCAGGTCGCGCGGCGAGAGGTGCGAGAGCTGCAGTTGCCAGCGCAGGTGGTCGTGCAGCGTTTCGGGTTCGGCGACGCGCTCGGCGGCGTTGTCGGGCCCATCGGCGTCCGCGTCCGCGGCCGGGCGCGCGCCCCAGTCGTCGGCGCCGCCGCGCTCCCAGTCCGGGCCTGCGCCGTCGTGCGCCTCGCCGCCACCGGCATCGGCATCGGCGTCGGCGTCGCGCGAGTCGCGCCCGGCATCGCCGTCGCCGCCGTCGCGCGCGCCGTCGTCGGCCCAGTCGAGCAGCGGATTGCTTTCGAGCGCGGCGGCGACTTCGGCCTCCAGCTCGGTCGCCGACAGCTGCAGCAGGTGCAGCGCCTGGCGCAGCTGGGGCGTGAGCACCAGCTGCTGCCCGATCGCTGCCTGCAGGCGCGGTTTCATCGGCGTGGCCATCGTTACAGCGTAACGCGGACCGGGCTCAGAGGCGGAAGGATTCGCCCAGGTAGACGCGGCGCACGTCGGGGTTGGCCAGCAGCGCGTCCGGGGTGCCCTGCGCGAGCACGCCGCCGTCGCTGAGGATGTACGCGCGGTCGCAGATGCCGAGCGTCTCGCGCACGTTGTGGTCGGTGATCAGCACGCCGATGCCGCGGTTCTTCAGGTGGCGGACGATGCGCTGGATCTCGCCGACGGAAATCGGGTCGACGCCGGCGAACGGCTCGTCGAGCAGCATCAGGCGCGGCCGCGCGGCGAGCGCGCGGGCGATCTCGACGCGGCGCCGCTCGCCGCCGGACAGGCTCTGCCCGGGCTGGTCGGCGCCGTGCGCGACCTGCAGCTCGTCCATCAGCGACTCGAGCTCGCGCTCGCGGCCGGCCTTGTCGAGGTCGGGGCGCAGTTCGAGCACCAGGCGCAGGTTGTCGGCGACGCTGAGCTTGCGGAACACCGACGGTTCCTGCGGCAGGTAGCCGACGCCGCGCTTGGCGCGCACGTACATCGGCTCGCTGGTGATGTCGGCGCCGTCGAGCGCGATGCGCCCGGCGTCGGCCGGCACCAGGCCCACGATCATGTAGAAGCAGGTGGTCTTGCCGGCGCCGTTGGGGCCGAGCAGGCCGACGACTTCGCCGGCGTCGAGGGTGAGGCCGAAGTCGCGCACCACCTCGCGCGAGCGATAGCGCTTGCGCAGCCCTTCGGCGACGAGCATCTAGGCGCCGCCGCCCTGGGCCGCCTGGGCGGACTTGGGCAGGATGCGCACCTTGACCTTGCCGCCGCCTTCGCCGCCGCTCTCGACGTTGCCCGTCTTGAGGTTGTAGACCACGCGCTCGCCGCTGAGCGTGCCGCGCGGGTTGGCGATGCTGACGTTGCCGGTGAAGACGACGATCTCGGACTTGAGGTTGTAGTCGACCTTGTCGGCGCGCGCGGACATCGGCGAGCCGTCGTCCAGTTCCTGCTGCAGCGCCACCGGCCCGCCGGTGAACACGGCGCGGGTCGGGTCGCCGTCGGCGAGGGTGATGGTCGCGCTCGACGAGGTGATGTCGAGGCTGCCCTGGGTGATGTGCACGCCGCCCGAGAGCAGGTTCACGGAGTCGCCGCTGAGCGTGCCGCTCTGGCGGCCGGCCTCGATGTCCATGGCCTTCTGGCGGTCGCTGCTGCGGGCGAGGGCGCCGGCGGCAGGGAGCAGGGCGGCGACGGCCGCCAGCAGCATTCCTGCCACCGGGACGGCGGTGCGGCTACGGCGGACGTCATTGCGGGACATAGCGGGTGTGCACCTGCGATTTGAGGATGTAGCGCTTGCTGGCCAGGTCGGTTTCCAGGCCGCGCCCACGCAGTATAGAACCCGGCTGGGTGATGGTCACGACCGCGGAGGACGTCGCCAGGTCGCGGTCGGGGTAGACGTTCAGTTGCTCGGTGTTCATCCCCACCTTGCGTTCGCCGGGCGGGCTTGCGACCCGCACGTCGCCCAGCAGCCGCAGCTCGTCGCCGTCGGGCGAGATCCAGCCGTCGCGCGAGCTGACCCGCCAGTAGCGCTCGTCGCGGTCGGGCAGCAGGAACACCGGCGTGGCCATGCGCATGCTGCGTTCGTCCGGGTTGCGCAGCATCGACGGCGCGCGCAGCGTGAACGATTCCCTGCCTGCGTCGTCCAGCGCCACCAGTTCGAAGTCGTGCAGCACGTAATCGGGGCGGCCGTTGCCCGCGACCACCGGCATCTTGTCCTTGCCGCCGCGCCAGACCGCCCAGCCGGACACGAGCGCGGCGGCGAACAGCAGCACGATGGCGACGGCGCGCCAGTTCACTGCGACAGTCCCTGCAGCCGGTCCTGCGCGGCGAGCAGCAGGTCGCACAGCTCGCGCGCGGCGCCCTCGCCGGCGCGCGCGATGCTCCGCCAATGCGCGGAGTCGAGGGCGAGCGGATGGGCGTCGGCGGGCGCGGCGGCGAAGCCGGCGGCGCGCATCGTGGCGAGGTCGGCGAGGTCGTCGCCCATGAACGCGACCTCCTCCATGCGCAGGTTGCGTTCCAGCGCGAGCGCCTGCACGAACGCGAGCTTGTCCTTCACCTCGGCATGGCATTCCGCGCCGAGCTCGGCGGCGCGCCGCGCGGCGACCGCGCCGGGGCGCGCGGTGACGACCGCGACCGCGATGCCGGCGCGGCGCAGCAGCGCCAGGCCCTGGCCGTCGCGGACGTGGAAGGCCTTGGTCTCGTTGCCGTTCGCGTCGAGGTACAGGCGGCCGTCGGTGAGCGTGCCGTCGACGTCGAAGCAGGCGAGGCGGATGCGCGAGGCGCGGGCCAGCACGTCGGCGGTGCAGCCTGCGGCGGGGTCGAAGCGGACAGCGCCGGCGGCGGGGGCCACGCTCAAACCACCCTTGCGCGCAGCAGGTCGTGGATGTTGAGCGCGCCGACCACGCGGCCCGCGTCGTCGACGACGAGCAGGGCGTTGATCTTGTGCGCTTCCATCATCCGCGCGGCCTCGATCGCGAGCGCGTCGCTGCCGATGACCTTGGGGGTGCGCGTCATGAGCCGGTCGATGCGCGCGCTGCGCAGGTCGATCGCGGCGTCGTCGAGGCTGCGGCGCAGGTCGCCGTCGGTGTAGAGGCCGAGCAGGCGGCCGTCGTCGTCGACCACGGCGGTCATGCCCAGGCGCTTGCGGCTCATCTCCACGAGCGCTTCGCTCAGCGTCGCCCCGGCGCGGACGCGCGGCACTTCGTCGCCGGCGTGCATGACGTCGGTGATGTGCAGCAGCAGGCGGCGGCCGAGGCTGCCGGCGGGATGCGAGCGGGCGAAGTCGTCGGCGGTGAAGCCGCGCGCCTCCAGCAGCGCGACCGCGAGCGCGTCGCCGAGCGCGAGCGCGGCGGTGGTGCTGGTGGTGGGCGCGAGGTGCAGCGGGCAGGCTTCCTCGGGCACGCTGACGTCGAGGTGCACGTCGGCGGTGGCGGCGAGCGTGGAGTCGGCGCGGCCGGTCATCGCGACCAGCGCGTTGCCCTTGCGCTTGAGCGCCGGCAGCAGCATCAGCAGCTCGTCGGTCTCGCCCGAATTGGACAGCGCCAGGACCACGTCGTCGTCGGTGATCATGCCCAGGTCGCCGTGGCCGGCCTCGCCCGGGTGCACGTAGAACGCGGGGGTGCCCGTCGACGCGAGCGTCGCCGCGATCTTGCGCGCGATGTGCCCGGACTTGCCCATGCCGATGCAGACGATGCGGCCGCGGCAGCCGAGCAGCAGCCGGCAGGCCGCGCTGAAGGCGCCGTCGATGCGCTCGGCCAGGGCCGCGAGGCCGCGGGTCTCGACCTCGAGCACCCGGCGGCCGGTGGCGGCGAAGTCGAAGTCGGCGGGGACGTTCAAGGTCGGGGACACCGCGGCTGGCATCGGGGCGGTCGGGCATCGGATAGACTGGAGGGCCGATTTTACGCGACTTTGCCGCCACTCCCGGATGAACGGCCCGCCATGAACGCAGAGACCCTCCAGCAGCTGATCGAACAGGGCCTGCCCGGGGCCCGGGCCCGGGTGTCGGGCGAGGACGGGGTGCATTTCGAGGCCACCGTCGTCAGCGAGGCCTTCCGCGGCAAGCTGCCGCTGGCGCGCCACCGCATGGTCTACGCGACCCTGGGCGAGCGCATGGGCGGCGAGATCCACGCGCTGGCGCTCAAGACCCTCACCCCCGACGAGGCGGGCGCCTGAGCATGCAGAAGATCGTGGTCGAAGGCGGCGTGCCGCTGCGCGGCGAGGTCCGCGTGTCCGGTGCCAAGAACGCGGTGCTGCCGATCCTGTGCGCGGGCCTGCTCGCGGACGGGCCGCTGCTGGTGCGAAACGTGCCGAACCTGCAGGACGTCAAGACGACGATCCGCGTGCTCGCCGAGCTCGGCGCCGGGATCCACCTCGACGATTCCTTCGACGTCCGCATCGATCCGCGGACGGTGTCGAGCCACGTCGCGCCCTACGAGCTGGTCAAGACGATGCGCGCGTCGGTGCTGGTGCTCGGCCCGCTGCTGGCGAAGCACGGCGCCGCCGAGGTCTCGCTGCCGGGCGGCTGCGCCATCGGCTCCCGCCCCGTCGACCAGCACATCAAGGGCATGCAGGCGCTGGGCGCCGAGGTCTCCGTCGAAGGCGGTTTCATCAAGGCCCAGGCGAAGCGGCTGAAGGGCGCGCGCGTGGTGTTCGACATGGTCAGCGTCGGCGCGACCGAGAACGTGCTGATGGCGGCGACGCTCGCCGAAGGCCGCACCGTGCTCGAGAACGCGGCGATGGAGCCGGAGATCGTCGACCTCGCCGAATGCCTGGTGGAAATGGGCGCGAAGATCGCCGGCGCGGGCACCGGCCGCATCGTCGTCGAGGGCGTGGAGCGCCTCCACGGCGGCGAGCACAGCGTGGTGGCCGACCGCATCGAGGCCGGCACCTTCCTCGTCGCCGCGGCGATGACCGGCGGGCGCGTCACCCTGACCCACGCGCGCGCCGACACGATGGATTCCGTGCTCGACAAGCTGCGCGACGCCGGCGCCGAACTCGAATGCGACGGCGACCGGATCACGCTGGACATGCACGGCCGGCGTCCGCGCGCGGTGGATATCAGCACGGCGCCGCACCCGGGGTTCCCCACCGACATGCAGGCGCAGTTCATGGCGATGGACTGCATCGCCGACGGCGCGGGGATCATCAGCGAGACGATCTTCGAGAACCGTTTCATGCACGTGCAGGAGCTGCAGCGGCTGGGCGCCGACATCCGCATCGACGGCCACACCGCGGTCGTGCGCGGCGTCGAGCGCCTGTCGGGCGCGCCGGTGATGGCGACGGACCTGCGCGCGTCCGCATCGCTGGTGCTGGCCGGCCTGGTCGCCGAAGGCGAGACCACGATCGACCGCATCTACCACCTGGATCGGGGCTACGAGAACATCGAGGCGAAGCTGTCCGCGCTGGGCGCGCGGATCAGGCGCACCTGACCTCTAGCGGATCGAGGTGAGCTTGAGGTCCATCTCGTCCTTGCCGCCGCGGCGCTGCAGGATGCGCGCCGGCACCGGCAGGCCCTGCACGATCCAGACGATCTGCTGCTTGTCGCCGTCCGAGCGCGCGACCTTGGTCGCCGCCTGCGGCTTGCCGCCGACCTGCACCGTTTCCTTGCCGACGACCTGGTAGCTCAGGTCGCGCGCGCGGCCGTTGTCGACCATGCGGTAGGCGAGCGGCTTGCCCGCGGCGACGTCGCGCGGGATGGCGAGGTTCAGCAGCATCGCGTCGACGTCGCCGTCCTTCAGCGCGACCGGGCCTGCGCGGTCGGCCTTGACGTCGCCGCTCCAGCGCGCCTGGCGGCTGTTCCAGTCGTAGGTCGCCTGCTTGCTGTTCTTCTTGATCAGCAGCGACGACGAATCGTTGTTGCTGAGCGGGCGCCATGCGCCGCCGTTCGCGTCGAACTGCGTGCGCTGGCTGAGCGTGGCCACGGCGCTGTCGATCTCGAGGCTGTAGTTCCAGCGGTCGCCGCCCGCGGGCGCGAGCGTCATCGTGGCCGTGCCGCCCATGCCCATGTAGGAGACGTCGTAGGTCGCGGTGAACGGCTTGAGCTGCGACGGCGCCGCCTGCGCGGCGGACGCCAGCGCGAGCCCGGCGGCGAACGTCACGAACATGCTGCGGAACGGCTTGCTTCGGATCATCGAATTCACGGTCATGGAATGGCCCTTCAGGCGAGCGTGGAGCCTAGTTGGAGTGGCGTAAACAGGGCATGACCATCGAGCGCCACGGTTGCGCCCCGTTCAGCGATGCGGCCCGCGACGGCCAGTCGCAGCACCCCGACGAGCAGCGGGTGCTCGAGCTCCAGGACGCGCGCGGCCAGCGAGTCGGCCGTGTCGCCGGGAAGCACCGGCACGCGCGCCTGCGCGATCACCGCGCCCGCGTCGAGTTCCGGCACGACGAAGTGCACGCTGGCGCCGTGCTCCGCGTCGCCGGCCTCGATGGCGCGGGCGTGGGTGCGCAGGCCGCGGTGCGCCGGCAGCAGCGAGGGGTGGATGTTGAGCACGCGGCCGCGGAAGCGCGACAGGAAGGCGTCGCCGAGGATGCGCATGTAGCCGGCGAGCACGATCCAGTCGGGGCGCGACGCGGCGACGGCGTCCGCGAGCTCGGCGTCGAACGCAGCGCGGTCCGCGTAGCCGCGCGCGTCGCGCGACCACGCGAGCGCGGGCGCGACGCGGCCCAGTGCCATCGCGTCGGGGCGGTCGCCGAACACGCCGGCGATTTCGGCCTCCCGGCGGCCGCCGGCGATCGCGTCGCGGATGGCCTGCCGGTTGCTGCCGCGCCCGGAGGCGAGCACGGCGATGCGCGGCAGCGCGGCCACTTCAGCCGATGCGCACGCGTTCGCCGCCCGCCGCGGCGACCACCTCGCCGATGCGGCGGTGGCGCAGGCCGAGCGCGTCGAGCTCGCGCTCGACCGCGGCGGCGCCGGCGGGATCGAGCACCAGCACGAAGCCGATGCCGCAGTTGAACGTGCGCCACATCTCCTCGCGCGGCACCGCGCCCTCGCGCTGCAGCCACTCGAACACCGGCGGCAGCGCGATGGCCGAGGCCTCGATGTCGAGGCCGAGGCCGTCGGGCACGACGCGGATGATGTTCTCGGTGAGGCCGCCGCCGGTGATGTGGGCCATGCCGTGGATCGCCGCGCGCTGCGCGCCGCGCAGCAGCGACAGGATCGGCTTCACGTAGATCTGCGTCGGCGCCATGAGCGCGTCGGCGAGCCTGGCGCCGCCGACGTCGAGGTCGGCCGGGCGGCCGGCGCGGTCGTAGATGCGGCGCACCAGCGAGTAGCCGTTCGAATGCGGACCGCTCGAGGCGATGCCGACCAGCACGTCGCCGGCGCGCACGCCCGCGCCGTCGAGCAGCTCCGACTTCTCGACCGCGGCGACGCAGAAGCCGGCGAGGTCGTACTCGCCCGGCGGATACATGTCCGGCATCTCGGCGGTCTCGCCGCCGACCAGCGCGCAGCCGGCGAGCTCGCAGCCGGTGGCGATGCCGTCGACCACGGAGGCCGCGGTGTCCACGTCGAGCTTGCCGGTGGCGAAGTAGTCGAGGAAGAACAGCGGCTCGGCGCCCTGCACCAGCACGTCGTTCACGCACATCGCCACCAGGTCGATGCCGATGGTGCCGTGGCGGCCGAGCTGCTGGGCGAGCTTGAGCTTGGTGCCGACGCCGTCGGTGCCCGACACCAGGACCGGCTCGCGGTACTTGCCGGACAGGTCGAACAGCGCGCCGAAGCCGCCCAGGCCGCCCATCACCTCGGGGCGGAAGCTGCGCTTCACCAGCGGCTTGATGCGTTCGACCAGGGCGTTGCCCGCGTCGATGTCGACGCCGGCGTCGCGGTACGTCAGCGGAGTCTGCGGGGTGCTCAAGAAGGCCTCGCGGGGCGGCGCGGAGCGCGGACCGCCGATCGGGAAAGACGCGATTTTAGCAGCCGCGCCGAGGCCCCGGGCGTGGACGGCCCGGCGCGGGTGCGGCACCATGCCTGCTGGCCTGCAGAAGATCCGGGGGCGATGCCCGTGATGCCCGCGAAGAAGGAAACGCGCGCCGCTGGCGCGGCATGGATGGCGGTTGCGCTGGCGGCCCTGCTGTCCGCGTTGCCCGGCCCGGCGCCCGCGCAGCGCGTGGAAGGCGACCGGGCGGCGGCCGAGGGCATCTACCAGGCCGAGGTCCAGGTGCGCAGCCAGGGCGAATCGGACCGCCGCGCCGGCTTCGCGCGCGCGCTGGGCGAGGTCTTCTCCAAGCTGACCGGCGATCGCAACGCCGCGAACAGGCCCGGCGTCGGCGATGCGCTCCGCCAGGCCGGCGACTACGTCGACAGCTTCGACTACCGCCAGGACGAGGGCGTGTCCCCGACCACGGGCGCCCCGATCTACAGCACCACGCTGATCGTCCGCTTCGACCAGGACAAGGTCGACGGCATGGCCACGGCCCTGGGCCTGCCGATCTGGGCGGACCCGCGACCGAAGCCGGTGCTGTGGCTGGCCATCGACGACGGCAGCGGCCCGCGCCTGGTCGGCGTCGGCAAGTCGGCCGCGGCGCGCTCGGTGCTCGACCGGGCCATCGACCGCGGCTACCGGCTCGGCCTGCCCGGCGGCACGGCCGCGGAACAGGCCGCCGTCGGCGCGATCTGGCGCGGCGACGCCGAGGCGATCGCCGCGATCTCGGCGCGCTACAGCCCGCCGATGCAGCTGATCGGCAAGCTCTACCGCAGCGGCGACGGCTGGACCGCCGACTGGACCTTCGTCGACCACGGCAAGGTGCTGTCGAGCTGGAGCAGCAGCGACCGCAACGCGCGCCGCGCGATGGCTGGCGGCGCCGACGGCGCGGCCGACGCGCTGGCCGCGCGCTACGCGAAGGCGGCGCCGATCGGCGAGCCGGGCCGCTACACCGTCGCCTTCACCGGCCTGCGCGACGCGCGCGATTACATGCGCCTGGTCGCGTGGCTGCGCGAGGCGCCGGTGGTGCGCGACGCGCGCCCGCTGCGCGCGTCGGCGGACCGGCTCGAATTCGAACTGGACCTGGCGACCGGACTGCCGGGCCTGCGCCGTGTGCTCGACACCGACCTGCTGGTCGAGGACGCGGCCGCCGATTCCGCGGACGCGGCGACCTTCCGGCTGCGATGACCGCGCGTGACGACGCCGCAGGCGAGGCCCGCGATCGCCGGGCCCTCGCCGTATTCCTGCGGCGCCTGCAGTGGGGCCTCGTCGCGCTCGCGGCCGGCTGGCTGCTGTGGCTGCTGTCGCCGATCCTGGCGCCGTTCGTGTGCGCCGCGCTGCTCGGCTGGCTCGGCGATCCGCTGGTGGACCGCATGCAGGCGCGCGGCGTCCCGCGCAACGGCGCGGTGGTCATCGTGTTCGCGGCGATGACCGCGATCGCGCTGCTCGCGCTGCTGCTGCTCCTGCCGCTGCTGCAGCGGCAGCTGGCGACGCTGTTCGCGTCGCTGCCGCACTACCGCGAGTGGCTGGTCGCCACCGCGCTGCCCTGGCTGGAGGCGAAGACGGGCCTCGAGCTCGTCGGCTGGCTCGATCCTTCGCGGCTGTTCGCGCTCGCGCGCAGCCACTGGGAACAGGCCGGCGGCGCCGCCGCCACGCTGCTCGGCTACCTGTCGCGTTCGGGCTTCGCGCTGCTCGGCTGGGTCGCGAACCTGGTGCTGCTGCCGGTGCTGACGTTCTTCTTCCTGCGCGACTGGGACGTGTTCCTGGAGCGCGCCGCCGCGCTGGTGCCGCGCGACCACGCGACGGTGGTCGGGCGGCTGGCGCGCGAATCCGGCGAGGTGCTCGGCGGCTTCCTGCGCGGGCAGCTGCTGGTCATGCTGATCCTGGGCGTGCTGTACGCCGTCGGCCTGCTCGCCGTGGGCCTCGACCTCGGCCTCCTCGTGGGCCTGCTCGCCGGCCTGCTCACCTTCGTGCCCTACCTGGGTCCGACGACCGTGGTGGTGCTGGGCGGCATCGCGGCGCTCGCGCAGTTCGGCGACTGGCAGCACCTGGTCGGCGTGGGCGCGGTGTTCGCGGTCGGCCAGGTCGTCGAGAGCTACTGGCTGACGCCGAAGCTGGTGGGCGACCGCATCGGCCTGCACCCGGTGGCGGTGATCTTCGCCGTGCTCGCCGGAGGCACGCTGTTCGGCTTCCTCGGCATGCTGCTGGCGCTGCCGGTGGCGGCGGTCGCCAACGTGCTGCTGCGGTACGCGCACGAGCGCTACCTGCACAGCCGGCTCTACGCGGGCCAGCCGGCACCGGCCGCGCCCGCCGAGGCCGCGCCCGCAGAGGCCGGCGCCGCCCCGTTGGATCCGGAGCAGGCGGGCGGATGAGCCGCGATCCGGCGCGGCAGTTGCCGCTGGCGCTGCGCTTTCCGCCGGACCAGCGCGTGGATACCTACGTCGGCGCGCCCCCGGGCGCGATCGCGCAGCTGCGCGCGCTGGCGACGCGGCCGGGCGCGGACTGGTGCTACCTCGCCGGGCCGCCGGGCACGGGCAAGACCCACCTCGCGCTGGGCGTCTGCGCGGAAGCCGAGGCCGGCGGGCGCCGCGCCGCGTACCTGCCGCTGCGCAGCGCGGCCGGACGCGTCCACGAAGCGCTCGACGCGCTGGAGGCGGCCGACGTGGTCGCCCTCGACGACGTCGACGCGATCGCCGGAGACCGCGGCGGCGAGATCGCGCTGTTCGATTTCCACAACCGCATGCGCGCGGCCGGCGCCGCGCTGCTGTACGGCGCGAACGCCGCGCCCGACGCGCTCGCGCTGGCGCTGCCCGACCTGCGCTCGCGCCTGTCGCAATGCACGCGCGTGGCGCTGCCGATGCTGGACGACGCGGGCCGGCGCGAGGTGCTGCGCACGCGCGCACGACGGCGCGGCCTCGCCGTCGACGACGCGGCGCTGGACTGGCTGCTGCGGCGCGTGGGCCGCGACCTGGGCGGGCTGGCGCGCCTGTTCGACCGGCTCGACCGCGCCGCGCTGGCCGCGCAACGGCGCCTGACGGTGCCGTTCCTGCGCGAGATGCTGGGCGACGACGCCTAGCGGTCGGCGGTGGCGCCGCTGCTGCCGGCGCGCGCCGCCGCGGACAGCGCGGCATCGAGCGCGGCGAGGCGTTCCGGCGTGCCGACGTCGGTCCACAGGCCCCCGTGGTGCTCGCCGGTGATCGCGCCGTCGGCCCTGTGCGCGCGCAGGATCGGGGCGAGCCGGAACTTCGGCTTGCCCTCGTCGGCGTCGGCGCCGGCGTCGCCCACGATGGCGCGCCAGCCGTCGAGCAGCCGCGGCCGGTACACGCCGATGCCGGAATAGGTCAGGCGCTGCGGCCCGTCCTCGCGCACGCGGCCCTGCGCGTCGAGCGCGAAGTCGCCGTGCGTCGCGTGCGCCGGCCGGTCGACCATCACCAGGTGCGCGAGCCCGTCAGGTTCGCGCGGCAGCCGCGCGAAGTCGTAGTCGGTCCAGACGTCGCCGTTGACCAGCAGGAAGGGCGCGTCGCCGAGCAACGGCAGTGCGTTGAGCATGCCGCCGCCGGTTTCCAGCGGCTCGTCGCCCTCGTGCGCGTAGGCGATGCGCAGGCCCCAGCGCGCGCCGTCGCCGAGCGCGGCGGGGAACTGCGCGGCGAGCCAGCTGGTGTTGACGACGACGTCGCGCACGCCGAGCGCGGCGAGGCGTTCCAGGTGCCAGGCGATCAGCGGCTTGCCGCCGGCGGGCAGCAGCGGTTTCGGCGTCGCGTCGGTCAGCGGGCGCATCCGCTCGCCGCGGCCCGCGGCGAAGACCAGCGCCTTCATGCGGGATTCTCCGCGGCGGCCAGCGACTCGCATGCGGGCAGCACGCGCCGCGCGATGAACGCCTGCAGCGGCGCGAGCTCCGGGTGGCGCGGCAGCACGTCGCCGAGGTAGCCGAGGAAGCGCGGCGCGTCGGCGACGTACTTCGGCTTGCCGTCGCGGTGCTTCAGGCGCGCGAAGATGCCGAGCACCTTCAGGTGGCGCTGCACGCCGATCAGGTCGGCGTCGCGCAGGAAGCGCGGCAGCGGCGGCACCGGCACGCCGGCCGCGGCGGCGCGGCCGTGGTAGCGCGCAAGCCAGCCGCGCACGCGCTCGTCGGGCCAGCCCAGGAACGCGTCCTTGAACAGGCTCAGCGGATCGTAGGCGACGGGGCCGGCGACCGCGTCCTGGAAGTCGAGCACCGCGAGTCCGCCTTCGACGGGCATCAGGTTGCGCGGCATGTAGTCGCGATGGACGAGCACGCGCGGCTGCGCGAGCGCCGCATCGATCAGTCGCCGGTAAGCGAGGTCCAGCACTTCCATGTCGCCGCAGTCGAGCTGCATGCCGAGGTGGCGGCCGAGGAACCATTCGTCGAACAGCCGGAGTTCGCGCGACAGCAACGCTTCGTCGTACGCGGGCAGGCCGGCGGGCGGCGCGATCGCCTGCAGGCGCAGCAGCTGGTCGACGGCGGCGTCGAACAGCGCGTCGGCGTTGCCGTCGTCGATCACCTGCAGCAGCGTCCGCGTGCCGAGGTCCTCGAGCAGCAGGAAACCGGCGTCGACGTCGCGCGCGAGCACGCGCGGCACGCGCACGCCGCCGGCCTCGAGCAGGTCGCGGATGCGCAGCCACGGGCGCACGTCCTCGCGGTCGGGCGGCGAATCCATCACGATCCGCGACGGGTGCGCGCCATCGCTGCCGGCGCTGCGCCAGTAGCTGCGGAAGCCGGCGTCCATCGAGGCGCGCTCCAGCGTCGCGGCGGGATCGGCGAGCGCCTCCCGGGCCCAGGCGAGGCGCGCATCGTCGCGCGGGAGCCCGGGTCCGGGCGGCGGGGTGGCGGAAGGCGGCATCGTGGCTCCGTGGCCGGAAGGCCGGGGACGCACAGGGTAAACTGCCCGCCTATTTGGTCGGGAGATGCGCGTGACGGTCCTGCAACCGGTCTTGCTGTCGGGTGGCTCGGGAACGCGCTTGTGGCCGCTGTCGCGCGAGGCCTATCCGAAGCAGTTCCTGCCGCTCGCCGGCGAGGACACGATGCTGCAGGCGACCTGGTCCCGCGTCGCCCCGCTCGCGCAGGCCCGGCCGATCGTGGTCGCGGGCGAGGACCACCGCTTCCTGGTCGCCGAGCAGCTGCGCCAGGCGGGCGCGCCGGTGCCCGCGATCGTGCTCGAGCCGGCCGGCCGCAACACCGCGCCGGCGATCGCGGCCGCGGCGCTGCAGGCCATGCAGGACGCCGGCGGCGGCGACCCGGTGCTGCTGGTGCTGCCGTCGGACCACGTGGTGCGCGATGCCGGGGCGTTCCGCCGCGCGGTGCTCGCCGCGACGCCTGCCGCCGAGGCCGGCGCGCTGGTCACGTTCGGCATCGTGCCGACGGCGCCGGAGACGGGCTTCGGGTACATACAGGCCGAGGCGGGACAGGCCGAGGCGGGACAGGCCGAGGCGGTGCGCAAGGTCCGGCGCTTCGTCGAGAAGCCCGACGCCGCGACCGCGCAGCGCTACCTCGACGAAGGCGGCTACTACTGGAACAGCGGCATGTTCCTGTTCCGCGCCTCGCGCTACCTCGCCGAGCTCGGCCGCTTCCGCCCCGACATCCTCGACGGCGCGCGCGCCGCATTCGCCGCGGCCCGCCGCGACGGCGACTTCGTGCGCCTGGACCGCGACGCGTTCGCGGCCACCCCGGCCGAATCGATCGACTACGCGGTGATGGAGCCCACGGACGCGGCGATGGTGCTGCCGGTGGACATCGGCTGGAACGACGTCGGCTCCTGGTCCGCGCTGTGGGACGTGGCCGAGCGCGACGCCGACGGCAACGCGCACCACGGCGACGTCATCGCCGTCGACAGCCGCAACAGCTACGCGTACGCGCGCCGCATGGTCGCGCTGGTGGGCGTCGACGAGGTCGTGGTGGTGGAAACCGACGACGCGGTGCTGGTCGCGCACAAGGACAAGGTGCAGCAGGTCAAGGACGTCGTCGCCAGGCTCAAGGCGGAACAGCGCTCGCAGGCGGCGCTGCACCGCGAGGTGCACCGGCCTTGGGGCAGCTACGATTCCGTCGACGCGGGCGCGCGCTTCCAGGTCAAGCGCATCAAGGTCAAGCCCGGCGCGGCGCTGTCCCTGCAGTCGCACACGCAGCGCGCCGAGCACTGGATCGTGGTCAGCGGCATCGCCCGCGTCACCCGCGACGACGACGTGTTCGAGCTGCGCGCCAACCAGTCGACCTACATCCCGATCGGCGCGAAGCACCGCCTGGAGAACCCCGGCACCGAAGTGCTCGAGCTCATCGAGGTGCAGTCGGGCGACTACCTCGGCGAGGACGACATCGTCCGCTACGAGGACGTGTACGGCCGCAGCTGAGCGGGCGGCCGCATCGCCCAGGCGAAAAAAAGCCCCGCGCGTGCGGGGCTTTTTCGTCGCGTGCCGGCTCAGGCCCGCGGCGTCTTGCGCCGCAGCGCCTCCCAGATGAACAGCAGGATGATCGCCGCCACGATCGCCGCGACCCAGGTCATCGCCGTGCCCAGCCCGAAGTGCGCCGAGGCCCAGCCGCCCGCGACCGCGCCGAGGATGCCGAGCACGATGGTCATGATCCAGCCCACCGGGTCCGCGCCCGGCTTGAACAGCCGCGCCAGGATCCCGATCACCGCACCGCCGATGATGTAGCCAAGAATGCCGTTGAACATGCTTGCGTCTCCCCCGGTTGGTTGGTGTTGCGGGGCGATCCTAGCACCCGCGGGGGCGCGGAGCCGGGGCGCCCCGGACCCCGGCCGCGAGCGGCTCAGCAGCAGCCGTGGTCGCCGCGGTCGCTCGCGCCGGGGAGCGCGGCCGACCCGCCGCCGGTCTCGCCGCGCAGGCTGGCCGCGTGGTGGTCGGCGACCACGCGCGCGACCGAGGCGGTGACCTTCTTGCCCATCGGGATGTGCAGGAACTCGTTCGGGCCGTGCGCGTTGGAATGCGGGCCGAGGACGCCGGTGATCATGAACTGCGCGCCGGGGTACTTCTCGCCGAGCATGCCCATGAACGGGATCGATCCGCCTTCGCCCATGTACATCGCGGGCGCGCCGAAGAATTCCTCGCTCGCGGCGCCGATCGCGCGCTCCAGCCACGGCGCCATCGCCGGCGCGTTCCAGCCGGTCGACGCCTTCTCGAGGTCGAGGGTGACGTGCGCGCCGTTGGGCGGATCGCGCAGCAGCGCTTCCTTGAGCAGCTCGCCGGCGCGCTTGCCGTCGAGCGTGGGCGGCAGGCGCAGCGACAGCTTCACCGCCGTCTGCGGGCGCAGCACGTTGCCGGCCGAGGCCAGCGGCGGCACGCCGTCCATGCCGGTGATCGACAGCGCGGGCCGCCAGGTGCGGTTGAGCACGAGCTCGTCGAGCTTGTCGGACATCGGCGTCATGCCGGGCAGCAGCGGGAACTTGTCGAACACTTCCTCGCCGAGCACCTGCGCGACCTTCGTCGCCTGCGCGCGGCGGTCGTCCGGGATCGGCGCGTGCAGGCCGTCGAGCAGGATGCGGCCGGTGTCCTCGTCCTCGATCCGCGACAGCAGCTGGCGCAGGAGGCGGAAGCTCGACGGCACGATCCCGGAGGCGTCGCCGGAGTGCACGCCCTCCTCGAGCACCTTCACCGTGAGGTTGCCGCCGGCGAGGCCGCGCAGCGAGGTCGTGCACCACAGCTGCTCGTAGTTGCCGCAGCCGGAGTCGAGGCACACCACCAGCGAAGGCTTGCCGATGCGGTCGGCGAGGTGGTCGACGTAGGCGGGCAGGTCGTAGCTGCCGGATTCCTCGCAGGCCTCGATCAGGATCACGCAGCGCGCGTGCGGCGCGTCCTGCTCGCGCAGCGCCATCAGCGCGGCGAGCGAGCCGAAGATCGCGTAGCCGTCGTCGGCGCCGCCGCGGCCGTACAGGCGGTCGCCCTTCAGCACCGGCTCCCACGGGCCGAGGCCCTCGTCCCAGCCGGTCATTTCCGGCTGCTTGTCGAGGTGGCCGTACAGCAGCACGCAGTCGTCGCCGACCGACGGGCCGTTCGCCGCGACCTCGAGATAGATCAGCGGGGTGCGGCCTTCCAGGCGCACCACTTCCACCACCAGGCCCTTGATCGGCTGCGCCTTCGCCCAGCCTTCCATCAGCGCGACCGCGGCGTCCATGTGCCCGTGCGCGACCCAGTCGGCGTCGAACATCGGCGACTTGTTGGGGATGCGGATGTACTCGACCAGGCGCGGGACGATCTCGTCGTCCCACTTGGCGGAGACGAAGCGGTCGGCGCGCGCGGCATCGAACGGGCTGGCAGGCATCGGGAGTCCTGGCGGGCGGGATCGGAGCGCAATTCTACGCCCCGGCCCGTGGAGGGGCCTTTTCCTACCCCGGGAACGGCGATTTCCCGCGGCCCGAAGCGGGTTTCGCCGATGTCGCGCGCCGCGACGCGGCGGAACACTGGACCCACGGGCCGATGCGGCCGCAGCCAGGAGGAAACGCCATGAAGACCTTCACCGCCGTACCGCACTCGCTCACGCTGGGCATGCTGCTCGCCGCAAGCGCGCTGCTGGGCGGCGTCCTGCCGGGGTCGGCGGCCGCCGCCGATCGCGTCAACATCAACACCGCCGACGCGGCGACCATCGACGCCGCGCTGCTGAACATCGGCCGCACGAAGGCCGAGGCGATCGTCGCGTACCGCAAGGCGCATGGCGCGTTCCACACGCCGGAGCAGCTCGCGCAGGTCAAGGGCATCGGCCTGAAGACCATCGAGAAGAACCGCGACCGCATCGTCTTCGGCACGGCCGCGGCGCCGGTGCAGCGGCCCGCCCATCCCGTCGCGCGTCCCGCCGCGCGACCGCCGGCGCGGAAATGACTTCCGCGCGGCCGCCGGCCCGATCCCCCTCGCCGGGGCCGGCGGCCGCGCATCCGCGGCTACACTGCGCGCATGGAACGGGACGAGGACGCGCCGCGCCTGCTGCGCGCGCAGGACTACAGGCGCGAGCGCTGGCGCAACGGCGCAGGCTGGACGCGCGAGGTGCACGCGCATCCGGCGGCGGACGGAAACGGCTGGGACTGGCGGCTGTCGATCGCGGAAATCGACGAGGATGCGCCGTTCTCCGCGTTTCCCGGCGTGGACCGCGAGCTGGTGCTGCTGGAAGGCAACGGCCTGCGCTTGCGCTTCGCCGACGGCGAATGCGTCGAACTGCATCCGCCGCACGAGCGCCTGCGCTTCGCCGGCGAACGCGCGCTGCGCGGCGAGCTCGTCGATGGTCCGACGCGCGACTTCAACCTGATGTGGAAGCGCGACATCGTCGACGCGCGGCTGTGGCACCGGCCGCTGGTCGGTTCGATGCTGCTGTTCACGGAGCCGGCGGACACCTGGGTGCTGTACGTGCTGGCCGGGCAGGCCCGATTGCAGGACGGCGACGCGACGATGGACGCCGCGCAGGGCGACACGCTCGTGTTGCCCGGCGGCACCGATGCGCGCCGCCGCTATCCGCTCGACGGCGGCGGCGAATTGCTGGTGATCCGCATCGCGCCCGCCGGGACGGCGGACGCCGCGGACTGAGCGCGGGTCAGGCGAGCGCCGGCCCGAGCACCGCCGCGAGCACGAGCAGCGAAACGGCGAATACGCTCGCCACCAGCTGCTTCGGCGTGCGCCCGCGCGCCCACATCCAGATGCCCGACAGGCCGAGCAGCAGCATCGCGATCGCGAAGCTGTCGGCGAGCAGCACCCACGCGAAGCCGCCGCCGACCGTCTTGTGCAGGCGGTTGAACGCGGCCAGCCAGGTCTGGCGGTTGTGCCTCACCTCCGCGGTGGCGTCGCCGGGCTTGTATTGCAGCGCCCAGGACGCGCGCGCGTTGCCGCCCGACAGGTTCCACTGCTCCGCGGCGCCTTCCGGCGCGCCGCGCGGCGCGCCCTTGCGGATCGTCTGCGCGTCCAGGCCCTGCGACTGCAGCAGCCACTTCGACAGGTCCTCGGCCGAGGCGCGCGCGGCGACGGGCACCTCGAGCACGGCGCGGCCCGCTTCCACGCTGTCGCCCTGCGGCCAGGCGTTGTCGCCCATGCGGTGGTTCATCACCAGGCCGGTGTAGCCGTAGACGATCGCGGCGATCGCGCCCCAGGCACCGATCCACAGGTGCAGCTGGCGGATCCAGCGGTAGGTGCGGTGGTTGCCGCGCGGGCGGGCGGCGACGTTCGGTTTCGCGGTGGTCATGGTGTCAGGTCTCGGCCCAGCGCCGGAGCAGGTTGTGGTAGATGCCGGTGAGTCGCAGCAGCGCATCGCTGCTGCCCGGCGGCGCGTCGGCACCGGCGCCGGCGGCGGCCAGCGCCTGGATCGACGTGTCGAGCTGGAACAGCAGCTGCCGCTGCTCGAGGTCGCGGACCATGCTCTGGATCCAGAAGAACGAGGCGATGCGCGCGCCGCGCGTCACCGGCTCGACGCGGTGCAGGCTGCTCGAGGGATACAGGATCAGGTCGCCGGCGGGCAGCTTCACTTCGTGCTCGCCGTAGGTGTCGTCGACGACCAGGCCGCCGCCGTCGTATTCGTCGGGCTCGCTCAGGAACAGCGTGCACGACAGGTCGCTGCGGACGTAGCCGGCCTCGCCGGGCAGGCCGCCGTCCGCGTCCGCGGGCAGCGCCATCACCGCGCCGTCGACGTGGGCGCCGTAGGTGCCGCCGCCCTCGTAGCGGTTGAAGCGGGGCGGCAGCGTGCGCAGCGGCAGCGCGGCGGCGAAGTACAGCGGGTTGCGGGCCAGCGCGGCGAGCACGATCGCGCCGAGCTCCTGCCGCAGCGGCGAGTCCTCGGCCAGCTGCAGGTTGCGCTTCACCCGCGCGCCCTGCGCGCCGACGGTCTGCCGGCCGTCCACCCAGTCGGCCGCGTCCAGCGCCGCGCGGATGCGCGCGAGCTGGTCGCGGTCGAGCACGCCGGGAATGTGCATCAGCATGCGGGCCTCCTCAGAAGGCGATGTCGGCGCTCAGCACGAAGGTGCGCGGCGCGCCGGGCGCGTAGCGGTAGCCGCTCTTGTTGATCGACGCCACGTAGCGCTTGTCGAACAGGTTGTAGGCGTTCAGGCGCAGGGTGACGCGGTCGCCGACCGGGTACGAGGCCACGGCGTCGTACACCATCCACGACCTGGTGTACGCAGGCGTCCCCACCGCGCCGTCCGTGCCCTTGTGCAGGCCCGAGGTGTAGCGGATGCCGCCGCCGAGGACCAGGCCGGAGTCGAAGCGGTAGGTGCTCCAGCTGGTGACGGCGTTCGCCGGCGTGTAGGTCAGGTTGCTCGTGCCGTCGGCGGCGAGGTTGGGGCCTTCCTCGACGCGCGCGTTCTGGTGGAGGTAGCCCAGGGAGAGATCCCAGTGCGGGTTGATGCTGCCGACGAGCGAAGCTTCGACGCCCTGCACGCGCTTCCTGCCGGTCTGCGAATAGCCGCCCGGCGCGTCGGGATCCGCGGCGATCTCGTTGCTGACGTCGGTGCGGAACAGCGCGACGTTCAGCATCGCGCCGCGCGGAACGACCGCCCACTTGGCGCCGACCTCGTAGGTCCTGGCCTTCTGTGGATCGTTGTCGATGTTGTCGGCGCTGTTGGCCGCGGCGCTGAGGCTGAAGCTCGCGCCGCCGGGTGGCTGCTGCGACAGCGCGGCGTTGGCGTACAGGCTCAGCGCCGCGACCGGCTTGTAGACCGCGCCGATCTTGTAGTTGAGCAGCGTGCCGGACGTGCGCAGGTCGGCGGAGGGCACGACGGTGCCGTCCGCCACGCCGCCGGGGCACGCCACGCCGTTGCGCGGCAGCGGTACGGCCGTGGTGCAGACCGCGGTCGCGTCGTAGTCGGTCTTGTAGCGGTCGGCGCGCAGCCCCGCGCTCAGCAGGAAGCGTTCGCCGAACGCCAGGGTGTCGAACAGATAGGCGGCCGCGGTGTCGGTGCGGCCGTTCGAGACCGCGCCGCTGCGGTGCGCTTCCAGGGTGCCGGCGTCGTTCCAGTCCGGCGCGTACAGCCCGATCGGCGGCAGGCTGCCGCTGGTCGCGATGGCGTGCGACTCCTGCGCCTCGCGGGTGAGCTCCAGCCCGGTGGTGAGGAAGTGGTCCACCGGCCCGGTGTTGAAGTCGGCGCGCAGGTTCAGCTGGTCGGTGAGGATCCGGTTCCGCTGGTCGCGGGTGCTGAAGTTGGTGCGCTGCAGGACATAGGTGGACAGGTCGTCCTTGTCCGTCCACCGGATGTGGCCGGCCTGTTCGTCGCCCGCGGTCCCGCCGGTGGCGGTGTACGAGGTGATGAAGTAGTCCTGCGCGGTCGTCCCCCAGCGCAGCGTGTTGCTCAGCTTCAGCGCGGCGGAGAAGTCGTGCTCGAGGCGCAGCGTCGCCATCTTCGCGGTGACGTCGTCGTGGTCGAGCGGGCTGCCGTAGTAGTTCTCCGGGTCGACCGGATGCCCGGCGAGCTGCTCCAGGCCAGGCTGCGGCAGCCAGTCCGGCAGGCCGATGGTGGGCACGAAGCCGTCGGGGATGTTGTCCTGCTCGACATACAGCAGGTTGAGGAACATGCGGGTGGCGGTGCCCAGGCCGAAGCCCAGCGACGGCGCGACGCCGCGGCGCGCATTGTTCACGCGGTCGCGGCCGGCGACGTCGCTGTCCTGCCACAGCGCGTCGACGCGGAGCGCGCTCGTCGCGCCGAGCGTCGCGTTGAGGTCGGCGGTGGCGCGGCGCTGGCCGTCGGCGCCGAGCGACGCGTTCGCGGTCGTGCCTTCGGACAGGTTGGCCTGCCTGGTCACCATGTTGATCGCGCCGGTGGGCGCCGAGCGGCCGGTGTCGGTGCCCGCCGGACCCTTCACGACTTCCACCTGCTCGATGTTGAACAGATCGCGCGACACCGCGCCGAGGTCGCGCGCGCCGTCGACGAAGATGCTGTTCGACGTGTCGAAGCCGCGCATGTACAGCGTGTCGCCGGTGCTGGTGGCGCCGTTCTCGCCGGCGTAGAACGTGCCGACGCCCGGGCTGTTGCGCAGCGCCTCGGTCAGGGTCGTGGCGCCCTGCTGCTGGAGCAGTTCCTTGCCCAGCACCTCGACGGTCTGGGGCGTGTCCTGCAGGGTCTGGGTGAACCTGGGGGAGGCGCGCTTGTCGCGGTGCACCGCATCGCCCACCACCTCCACCTTGCCGAGCGTGCGGACCTGGTCGCCCGCGGAAGGGCCGCCGGCCGCGTCGCCGGCGCCGGGCGCGGTCGCATCCTGGGCCGCCGCCGCGAACGGGGTGGCGAGGGCGAGCCCGGTCATCAGGGCGGCGGCGAGGGGCAGGGACGCGGGTGCGGGGCGGGCAGGGGCCGCGTGCTTGCGGCGCTGGATGTGGGGCATCGGACGGACCGGCTGGAAAAGGAATGGGGAGGCCGCAAGGGCCGCGCCGCCATTCTATTCCTCAATGAGAATGATTCGCAACATCACTCTCATCTTTTGAGGGTGCGGCTATCCGCGGTCGTCGCGGGTCCAGACCGCGTCGCCCTCGACCTTGACCGGGAACTTCGCCACCGGGGCGTAGGCGGGGGGGTTCAGCGCGCGGCCGTCGCGGACGTCGAACTTCGAGCCGTGCAGGACGCACTCGATGGTCGCCTCGTCGCCGTCGAAGCAGCCGGCCGACAGCTCGAAGTCCTCGTGGCTGCACAGGTCCTCGAGCGCGTAGTAGTCGCCGTCGTAGTTGAAGACGAGGATGGCGGTGCCGCCGTCCCAGGCGACCGTCTTCTCGCCGGGCAGCAGTTCCGACGTCGCGCAGACGCGAACCCAGTCGCCCATCACCGCAGCTCCTTTTCCATCACCTCGAAGCGCAGGTCGTCGCGCTTCGGGATGCCGAAGCGCGGGTCGACCGCGGGGAACGGCTTCTTGACGCCGGTGCGGCGGTAGCCGCGGCGCTCGTACCACGCCATCAGCTCTTCGCGCACGTCGATGACGGTCATGCGCATCGTCGCCAGGCCCCAGTCGCCGCGGACGACGCGCTCGGCTTCGGCCAGCACCGCCTTGCCGAGGCCGCCGCCCTGCAGCACGGGGCGCACCGCGAACATGCCGAAGTAGCCGGCGCCGTCCACGACCGCGACGTGGGCGCAGGCGACGAGTTCGCCGCGGTGCGACGCGAGCAGCACGCGGCTTTGCGGGCGCTCGATGTCGGCGCGCAGCACGTCGGGATCGATGCGGTTGCCGTCGAGCAGGTCGGCCTCGGTGGTCCAGCCGGCGCGGCTGGCTTCGCCGCGGTAGGCGGAGGTGACGAGCGCGACGATCGCGGGAACGTCCCCGGCGGTGGCGGCGCGGAAGGCGAGGGCGGCTTCGGGCGCGGTGGCGGTCGTCATGCGAGCAGGGTCCGGACCTTGCGCAGCGCGGCGATGAACGCCTCGATTTCCGCGTGCGTGTTGTAGAAGGCGAGCGACGCGCGGCAGGTGGCCGGCACGCCGTAGAAATGCATCAGCGGATGCGCGCAGTGGTGGCCGGAACGCACCGCCACGCCCTCCAGGTCGAGCAGCGTCGCGAGATCGTGCGCGTGCGCGCCCTCGACCAGGAACGAGGTCACCACGGCCTTGCCCGGCGCCTCGCCGACGATGCGCAGGCCGTCGACCTTGCGCATCTCCTCCTCGAGGTGCGCGTGCAGCTCGCGCTCGCGCGCGGCGATCGCGTCCATGCCGATCGCGTCCAGGTAGTCGACCGCGGCGCCGAGGCCGACGTGGCCGGCGATGTTCGGCGTGCCCGCCTCGAAGCGGTGCGGCGGATCGGCGAACACGGTGCCCTCGAAGCGCACCTCGCGGATCATCTCGCCGCCGCCCAGGAACGGCGGCATCGCCTGCAGGTGCTCGCGCCGCGCCCACAGCGCGCCGGTGCCGGTGGGGCCGCACATCTTGTGGCCGGTGAACGCGTAGAAGTCGCAGCCGATCGCCGCGATGTCCACCGCCAAGTGCGGCAACGCCTGCGAGCCGTCGACGACGGTGACGATGCCGCGCTTCCGCGCCATGCGGCAGATCTCGCGCACCGGATTGACGGTGCCGAGCACGTTGGAGACGTGGGCGACGCCGAGCAGCCTGACGTCGGGCGTCATCGCCGCCTGCAGCGCATCGAGGTCCAGCGAGCCGTCGGGCAGCAGTTCCGCGACCCTGATCGTCGCGCCGGTGCGCTCGGCGACGAGCTGCCAGGGCACGATGTTGGCGTGGTGCTCCAGGCGCGTGAGCAGGATCGTGTCGCCGGGGCCGAGCCGCGGCAGCGCCCACGAATAGGCGACCAGGTTCAGCGCGAAGGTGGTGCCGCTGGTGAGCACGAGCTCGTCCGCGCGCACGTTGAGGTGCCGCGCGAGCTTGGTGCGCGCGCCCTCGTAGGCTTCGGTCGCCTCGGCCCCGAGCGCGTGCACGGCGCGGCTGACGTTGGCGTTGTGGCGGCGATAGAAGCCGTCCACAGCCTCGATCACGGCGAGCGGCTTCTGCCCGGTGTTGGCGGAGTCGAAGTACACCAGCGGCTTGCCGTGCACTTCCCGCGCGAGCAGCGGGAAGTCGCCGCGCACCGCCGCCCAGTCGACGCCGCCGGCGGATTCGGGCGCGACGCTCATGCCGCGGGCTCCAGCGACGCGAGCGCGCGGTCGACCGCGGCCGCGGCAGGCTCGCGCAGCGGCGGATCGAACGCGACCAGCGCCTCGTGGCAGAACGCGGCGGTGAGCAGGCTGCGCGCCTGCGCTTCTGGCAGTCCGCGCGAACGCAGGTAGAACATCGCGGTCGGGTCGAGCTGGCCGACGGTGGCGCCGTGCGCCGCCTTCACTTCGTCGGCATGGATCTCGAGCACCGGCTGGCTGTCGACCTCGGCCTGGTCGGACAGCAGCAGGTTCTTGTTCGACAGGCTCGCATCGCTCCCGTCGGCGCCGGCGCGGATGGTGATGCCGCCATGGAAGACGGCGCGCGCGCGGGCGGCGGCGATGCCGCGCCAGGTCAGATCGCAGGCGGTGTCGCGGGCGATGTGCTCGATGCCCAGGCGGGTGTCGACGTGGCGGCGGCCGTCGGCCAGCTGCACGCCATTGGCGACCAGCATCGCGCCTTCGCCTTCCAGCCGCACGTTGAGTTCGTGGCGCGACAGTGCGGCGCCGAGTTCGAGGTCGAGGCGGTGGTACTGCGCCTCGCGCGCGAGCACGGCGTCGGTGCGCGCGACCAGCGTGGCGCGCGTCGATTCGTCCTGCAGCCGAGCGTGCTGGAGCCGTGCGCCCGCGGCCAGGTGAACGTGAAGCAGCGAATTGCCGAGGTGCGCGTGGTCGCCGAGCGCGATGTGATGCTCGACGATCGAGGCCTCCGCGCCGCGTCGCAGCTCGACGAGATGGCGCAGGTGCCAGGCCTGGTCGGCGCCGGCGGGGGCGCCCGCGAAGACGACGTGCAGTGGCGCGGCCAGGCGCGCGTTCTCGGCCAGGCGCAGAACGAAACCGTCGCCGGCGAGCGCTGCGTTGAGTCGCGCGAACACCTCGTCGGCGCGTTCGTAGCGGCGCTGCATGAAGTTGGCGGCGCGCGGGTCGGAATCGGACAGCGCCTCCGGCAGGGTGTGCAGGCTCGCGGTGGCCGGCAATGCGGACAGCTCGGAGCGCGCCGCATCGAAGCGGCCGTTGACGAACACCATGCGCGGTGCGGGAATCGCGGCCAGCGTCGCCTGCGCTTCGTCGCCCAGTGCGATCGGGGCCTGGGCGGCGGCCGGCGCGAAGCTGCGGCGCTCCAGCGCGCGCAGCGGCGTGTACTTCCAGGCTTCGTTGCGCGGCGGCGGCAGGCCGTCGCGCAGCGCCTCGTCCAGCGCCGCGCGTCGCGCCGCATCGCCGGAGAAGCCGGCGGCGAGCGAGTCGAGCAGGGCGCTCATCGCGCCTCCGCCTCCGGGGCCATCCGATCCTTCAGCCAGGCGTAGCCGTGCTGCTCGAGCTCGAGCGCGAGTTCCGGCCCGCCGGTCTCGACGATGCGGCCGTCGGCCAGCACGTGCACCACGTCCGGCTTGATGTAGTCGAGCAGGCGCTGGTAGTGGGTGATCACCAGGAACGCGCGCTCCGGCGAGCGCAGCGCGTTGACGCCGTCGGCGACGGCCTTCAGCGCGTCGATGTCGAGGCCGGAGTCCGTCTCGTCGAGGATCGCCAGCTTCGGCTCGAGCACCGCGAGCTGGAAGATCTCGTTGCGCTTCTTCTCGCCGCCGGAAAAGCCCTCGTTGACGCCGCGCTGCAGCAGCCGGTCGTCCAGGTGCAGCACCGCGAGCTTCTCGCGCACCTTCTTCAGGAACTGCATCGAGTCCAGCTCGGCCTCGCCGCGCGCCCTGCGCTGCGCGTTGAGCGCGCTGCGCAGGAAATAGGTGTTGTTCACGCCCGGGATCTCCACCGGGTACTGGAACGCGAGGAACACGCCGTCGGCGGCGCGCTCCTCGGGCTCGCGCGCCAGCAGGTCGCGGCCCTCGAACGAAACCGTGCCGGCGGTGACGTCGTAGCCGGCGCGCCCCGACAGCACGTTGCCCAGCGTGGACTTGCCCGCGCCGTTCGGCCCCATGATGGCGTGCACCTCGCCGGGCTTCACCTCGAGCGAAAGGCCCTTGAGGATCTCGCGGCCGTTGATGGACGCGTGGAGGTTGTCGATCTTCAGCATGTTCGTTCCTGTTGCGCCGTCAGCCGACCGCGCCTTCCAGCGAGACTTCCAGCAGCTTCTTGGCTTCCACCGCGAATTCCATCGGCAGCTCGCGGAACACCTGCTTGCAGAAGCCGTCGACGATCATGGACACCGCGTCCTCCTCACCGATGCCGCGCGACCGGCAATAGAAGAGCTGGTCGTCGCTGATCTTGGAGGTGGTCGCTTCGTGTTCCACCGTCGCGGTCGGATGCTTGACCTCGATGTACGGGAAGGTGTGCGCGCCGCACTGCTTGCCGATCAGCAGCGAGTCGCACTGGGTGTGGTTGCGCGCGCCCTCGGCGCTGCGCTCGACCTTGACCAGCCCGCGATACGAGTTCTGCCCGCGCCCCGCGCTGATGCCCTTGCTGACGATCTTCGACTTGGTGCGCTTGCCGACGTGGATCATCTTGGTGCCGGTGTCGGCCTGCTGACGGTGGTGGGTGAGCGCCACCGAGTGAAACTCGCCGACCGAGTCGTCGCCGAGCAGCACGCAGGACGGATACTTCCAGGTGATCGCCGAACCGGTCTCGACCTGCGTCCACGTCACCTTGCTGCGCGCTCCGCGGCACTCCGCGCGCTTGGTCACGAAGTTGTAGATGCCGCCGACGCCGTTCTCGTCGCCCGGGTACCAGTTCTGCACCGTCGAATACTTGATCTTCGCGTCCTCGAGCGCGACCAGCTCGACCACCGCCGCGTGCAGCTGGTTCTCGTCGCGCATCGGCGCGGTGCAGCCCTCGAGGTAGGAGACCTCGGCGCGGTCCTCGCAGATGATCAGGGTGCGCTCGAACTGGCCGGTGTGGCCGGCGTTGATGCGGAAGTAGGTGCTCAGCTCCATCGGGCAGCGCACGCCGGCCGGGATGAACACGAACGAGCCGTCGGAGAACACCGCCGAGTTGAGCGCCGCGAAATAGTTGTCGCCGGTGGGCACGACCGAGCCCAGGTACTGCTTCACCAGCGCGGGGTGCTCGCGGATCGCCTCGGACATCGAGCAGAAGATGATGCCCTTCTCGGCCAGTTCCTTGCGGAAGGTCGTGCCCACGGACACCGAGTCGAACACCGCGTCCACGGCCACGCCGGCCAGCTTGGCGCGCTCGTGCAGCGGCACGCCGAGCTTGTCGTAGGTGTCGAGCAGTTCCTTCGGCACGTCGTCCAGCGACTTGTACTTCGGGCCCTTCGGCGCGGAGTAGTAGCTGATCGCCTGGAAGTCGATCGGCGCGATCCGCAGCTTCGCCCAGTGCGGCGCGGTCATGGTCAGCCAGTGGCGATAGGCCGCCAGGCGCCAATCCGTCATCCATTCCGGCTCGCCCTTGCGCGCGGACAGCGCGCGCACGATGTCCTCGGACAGGCCGGGCGGCAGCGAGTCGGATTCGATGTCGGTGACGAAGCCGGCGTCGTAGCGGCGGCCCAGCTGCTGCAGGATCTCGGTGTTGGCGGCGGCGTTGGACATGCTTGCCTCAGGTGTTCGCCAGGGCCGCGGGAATGGCCTTGCGCGGCGGGCGCGCGGGCGCCGGGGCCGGCGGCGCCAGCATCTGCGCGAGGGTCACGCCGCGCAGCGCGTCGGCGACCACGTCGTTGATCCGGCGCCAATTGGCGCGCACGCCGCAGGACGCCTCGATCCCGCAGTTGCCGGCGTGGATGCTGCATTCGGTCATGCCCAGCGGGCCTTCCATCGCCTCGACCACTTCCACGAGGGTGATGGCCGCGGCATCGCGGGCCAGCCGGTAGCCGCCGCCCGCGCCCCGGAAGCCTTCGACCAGGCCCGCCTGCGCGAGCGGCTTGAGCACCTTCGCGACGGTCGGGACTTCCAGGCCGGCGGCCTCCGCCAGCTCAGGCGCGCTGAGCACGCTGCCCGCCCGCGCGGCGAGCACGGTCAGGACGACGGTGGCGTAGTCGGTGAGGCGGGTGACGCGGAGCATGGCCGGGCCCTTCGAATCGTACCGAAATTGTACGATTTTCCGGGAGGCCGGCCAATCCGGCCCCGGCGCGGGGGTCAGCCCGCGGCGGGGCGACCCGCCGCGGCCGCGGCCGTCGGCGGCGCCGGCAGCATCCACTTCACGAAGGGCAACGGGGCTTCGGTCCCGGGCGGCAGGTAGCCCGGCGCCGGTTCGCCCGCCGGCCCCAGCGAGCGCACGAAGCGGTACAGCGCCCGCCGGTCGTCCTCCGACATCGCGCGGATCGCGAAGTCGGGCATCGGCGGACGCGTGTGCAGGGTCGCGCTGTAGTCGAGCCAGGCCTGCTCGTCCATGGACTGCAGCTTCAGCCGCAGGTTCGCCGGGTAGGTCGTGCCCCAAGGCCCCTGCCAGCCCAGCGGCGAGCCGGTGAGCCAGCGCTCGCGCGGCACCTGGCCGCCGGACTCGGCATAGCCAGGCGTGTGGCAGTCGTTGCAGCCGGAGATCACGGCGAGGTAGGCCCCGCGCGCGACCTGGGCGGCCGCGGCCGCGCCGGTCGCGTCGGCCGTTGCGGCATGCGCGCCGGTGGCCGGGCCGCCGTTCGACGCGCGGCCGCTGCAGGCCGCGAGGGCGGCGGGCAGCAGGAGAACGGCTGCGAACTGCAGCGCGGCGCGGGCGGAGGTGGTGTGATCGCGGAACATGGCAGTGGCCTTCGGCTCGGAAAACAAGGCTCGAAACGCAGGCCGGGCGCGCGACCGGCCAGCAAGGATGGCGGCTTCACCTGCCAGCGGCGACAATGCGTGTTTTCCAGCAGGTGTCCCGCATGCCCCGCAAGATCGTCGCCCGCAAGTCCAGCATCCACGGCAACGGCGTGTTCGCCCTGCAGCCGATCGCCCGGGGCGAGCGCGTCGTCGAGTACAAGGGGCGGCGCCGCACGCACGACGAAGTGGACGCGGACGACACCGCCGATCCGGACAGCGGCCACACCTTCCTGTTCACCCTCAACGACGACTGGGTGATCGACGCCAACCACGAGGGCAACAGCGCGCGCTGGATCAACTTCAGCTGCGACCCCAACTGCGAGGCGGTCCTGGACGAGAACGAGGACGATCCGCGCAAGTCGCGCGTCTACATCGAGGCGAAGCGCGCCATCAAGCCGGGCGAGGAGCTGACCTACGACTACGGCATCGTCCTGGACGAGCCGCACACGGCGCGCCTGAAGAAGATCTGGGCGTGCCACTGCGGCTCGAGGAAGTGCCGCGGGACGATGCTCTCGCCCAAGCGCTGACCGGATCCGCGCCGCGCCGGATGTCCGGGCGCGGGAAAGGGTTGCAATGACCGACGACAGTAGGCGGCCGCGCGCGGGCCGCCGAGGATGGCGCGCCTTCCCGCGGAGCCGTCCCATGCGCATCGTCCGTTCCCTGTCCGTGCTCGCCATCGCGTTCTCGCTGCAGCCCGCCGGCGCCTCGCGCGCGCAGGCGCCCGGGCCCGCCGCCGCCTCGTCCGAACCGCTCGCGACGCTCCGCTTCGAGCCCTACCGCCGCGGCGTCGCGGTGCGCGTGGCCGCCGGCGGCAAGCCTGGCCTGATGAGCTTCGACACCGCGGGCGGGCACACCGTGGTGTCGCCCGAATTCGCGGCGGCCGGCGGCTGCAGGCCCTGGGGCAACCTGGGCGGATTCACCATGACCGGCAAGCGCCTGGACATGCCGCGTTGCGACGGCTTCCGCTTCGAGGCCGACGGCATGGCGCTCGCCGCGCCGGTCGCCGGGGTGATGCAGGTGGCGCCGCTGCTGGCGAAGGACGCCGCGCCGATCGAGGGCCTACTCGCGCTGGACGTGTTCGCCGGGCGCACCATCACCCTGGATTTCGCCGGGGGCCACCTCTACGTGGAGTCGCCGGGAAGCGCCGCGCGGCGCATCGCGGGCGCCCGCGAGCTGCCGGTGCGCCTGTCGCGCGAAGTGCAGGGCCTGGCGCTCGCCGTCAACGTCGAGGTGCCGACGCCGCAGGGCATCGCGCGCTTCGAGCTGGACAGCGGCAACGGCGGCACGCTGCTCGTCTCCAAGCCCTACGCGGCGCTGTTCGGCCTCGATCCCGAGGCGAAGGCACCGCAGCCCGTGCGCATCCCGCTCGCGGACGGCATCGTCGCCGAGGGCCTGGCCTTCACGCCCGACATGAACATCGACGGCAACCTGGGCATGCCGTTCCTCAAGGACTGGATCGTGACCCTCGACCTCGCGGCAGGGCGGATGTGGCTGCGCCGGAACCCCGTCGCGCCGCCGCCCGGGATGGGCGTGCCGCCGACGGAACCGAAATCCTGAGGCCGCGCCGCCGCCGCGATGCGGCCGCCCGGCCGATGGTTGCAATGACCTATGCCAGACGGCGGCCGCCGCGCCCTCGTCCACCATGACGGCATCCGAACCCACGGCCCGACCATGCGCAACCGCCTGACCGCCTTCTTCCTCCTGTCGCTGCTCGCCGCGCCCGCGTGGGCGGTGGACGTCGACGGTCGCATCGATCCCGCCGAATGGCAGGGCGCGCAGCACGTCACGGACTTCCGCCTGGTCGACCCGTTGACGCGCGCGCCTTCGCCGTACCCGACGGAAGCCTGGATCCTGGCGACGCCCGAAGGCCTCGCGATCGGCTTCCGCAACACGCAGCCGGCCAGCGTGCCGCGCACCTACCGCCGCACCCAGCGCGACGAGGACGCGCAGGTCGACCGCGTCAACCTCATGGTCGACTTCGACGGCGACGGCCGCAGCGGCTACAACTTCACCGTCAACCTCACGGACGGCATCCAGGACGCGACGATCGTCAACGAGACCCAGTTCAGCAAGGACTGGGACGGCAACTGGAAGCACGCGGTCAGCGAGGACGGCGACACCTGGTCCGTGGAAATGCTGATCCCCTGGTACATCGCGCCGATGCGCAAGGGCGTGGACGGCAAGCGCACGATGGGCATCTACCTCGACCGCGTCGTCGGCTCGACCGGCCAGCGCGTGGCGTGGCCGGCGGCGAGCTTCACGCTGTCGCGCTTCATGTCCGACTTCGAGCAGGTGACCGTGCCGGTGTACAGCCAGTCGCTGCTGGCGATCACGCCCTACGCGGTCGCCACCTACGACAACGTCGCCGGCAGGGACCACGTCGACGGCGGCGCCGACATCGTCTGGAAGCCGAACGGCCAGACCCAGCTGACGGCGACGATCAACCCGGACTTCGGCCAGGTCGAAAGCGACGACCTCGTCGTCAACTTCGGCGCGAACGAAACCTTCTTCAGCGACAAGCGCCCGTTCTTCACCGAGAACCAGGGCATCTTCGATTTCGGCACGCCTTCGGACAACAGCCAGCTGCTGTACACGCGGCGCGTCGGCGGCCCGGCCGACGACGGCAGCGGCCCCGGCGACATCACCGGCGCGGTGAAGCTCAACGGCAGCCTCGGCGCGTACAAGTACGGCCTGTTCGCCGCGGAGGAGGCCGACGCCGCCGGCCGCTCGTTCCGCGCGCTGCGCGTGGTGCGCGACTACGACAAGCAGAACGTCGGCCTGATGGTCACGCAGGTCGAGCATCCGTACCTGGACCGCGATGCGACCGTGGTCGGCGTGGATCACAACTGGCGGCCCACCGACAAGTGGAACATCCAGACCCGCCTGATCGGCAGCCAGATCGACCAGGCCGGCGATTCCACGCGCGGCAGCGGCGCCACGGTCTGGGCCGACTACAACTTCGGCAACGGCTGGCGCTCCCAGTGGCTGGCGATGCACTTCGGCGCGGACCTCGAGATCAACGATTTCGGCTACCTGTCGCGGGCGAACCTCAACTACGCGCACTGGCAGGTCGCGCGCCGCCGCACCGACCTGGCGGCGGATTCCTCCTACGCCTCGCGCGAATGGCGCCTGCGCGTCAGCGGCACCGACAACGACCAGGGACTGACCCTGCAGCGGCAGTTCCGCGCCATGCTGCAGAGCACCCTGCGCGACGGCGGCAACGAGTACATGCAGGTCAACGTCAACAGCGCCGGCCACGACGACCGCTTCCTGCGCGGCAACGGCATCCTGCGCACCCCGCCCAACTTCAACGCCTTCTACGAGCGCAACATGGCGCGCAAGGGCAACTGGGAGCTGTACGGCAACCTCGGCGTCAACAACGGGGGCATCGGCCCGGACCACCGCCAGCTCGGCTACAACGGGCAGATCAAGCCGACGTACTTCATCAGCGACGCGTTCAACGTGTTCGTGCTCGGCTACGTCGAGCACACGCCGAACTGGATGGTGTGGCAGCACGACGACCTGATGGGCACCTTCGACGAGCACGGGCTGGAGATCGACGCCGGCGTGAACTGGACGATCGGCGACCGTCAGGAACTGCGGGTCAAGCTGCAGGCGCTCGGCATGGACGCGAAGCTCAAGCAGGCCTGGCGCGCGGATGCGGACGGCACGCCGGTGGCGGTGTCCGACCACGTCGACGACTTCAGCCTGCGCAACCTCGGCTTCCAGGTCCGCTACCGCTACGAGCTCGCGCCGCTCTCCGACCTGTACATCGTGTACGGCCGCGGCGGCTACATGTACGACGAATTCTCGCGCGGCGACGCCAGCCAGCTGCGCGACGCGTTCGCGCTGCGCGACAGCGAGATGCTGCTGGTCAAGCTGAGCTATCGCTTCGAGCTGTAGCGCGCCCGCGCCGGCGCGCGCCGCTCAGCGCCGCACATCGCGCCCCGCCGCCCACGCCACGCGCCCGGCGCGCTGCGCGTCGGGCGCGCCGTCCACCACCCCGCCGCCCCGCCTGTAGG
>JBQCJF010000200.1:0-3964 GCA_051953015.1 Luteimonas sp. | reverse complement strand
CATGGAGGCTCTTCGAAAACATCCATGTTTTCGAGGTCCCGCGTCGGACCCCCTCGCATCCACGACGACACGCGAGCTCGTCGCTTCGCAACTTCGGCGAAGCCGGCTGTCGCTTTTACTGCCGGAGACGTGCCACGCGCTTGGGGTGGCGGTGGAAGCGTGCGGAAAGGTCCGGGGGCCTTGGCGGCATGGATGCCGCCACGGAGCCTACATGGACGTACTTGCGGCGTCCCCCGGAGCTTTTCGCACGCTTCCGGCGCCCCGTCCGAAGCGACAGGCACGCTTCCGGCGCCCGAAGCGGGGGTCGGCGTCAGAGACCGGGCGGGAGGGTGACCTGGAAGCGGGTGCCGCCGAGCTCCGGCGACGCGCCGACCTCGAGCTCGCCGCGATAGCTGCGCACGATGTCCTGCACGATCGCCAGCCCGATCCCGTGCCCCTGCACCCGCTCGTCGCCGCGCACCCCGCGCTGCAGTACCGCCGCCACGCGGTCGGGCGGGATGCCGGGGCCGTCGTCGTCGACCGCGATGCGCAGGCCGGGCCGGCGGTTCGGCGCTTCCTCGCCCACGCGCACGGTGAGCAGCACGCGCGCGGCGGCCCACTTGAACGCGTTCTCGAGCAGGTTGCCCAGCAGTTCCTGCAGGTCGCCGGGCTCGCCGTGGAAGCGCGCCGCGGGGTCGATGTCGAATTCGCAGATCGTGCCCTTCGACGCGTAGATCTTCTCGAGGCCGCGCACGATCTGCTCCGCGTGCGGCTCGATCGCGACCGGCGCGGCGAACAGCTTGTGCCCGCCCGAGGCGGCGCGCGTGAGCTGGTAGCCGACGAGGTCGTTCATGCGCCGCAGCTGCGTCTCCATCTCCTCGCGCAGTTCGGCTTCGCCGGCGCCGCTGTCCAGGCGCGTGCGCAGCACGGCCAGCGGCGTCTTCAGGCTGTGCGCGAGGTCGGCGAGCGTGTTGCGCTGGCGGTCGAGGTTCTCGCGCTCGCTCTCCACCAGCGCGTTGATGCTCTCGGTGAGCGGCGCGAGCTCGCGCGGATGCCGGCCGCTCATGCGCGCGAGCTGGCCGCGCTGCACCTTCGTCAGCTCGCCGACCACGCGCCGCAGCGGCAGCAGGCTCCAGCGCAGCACCAGCGCCTGCAGGAACAGCAGCAGCACCGCGGCGATGCCGAGGTAGCCCCACAGCGCGCGCCGGAACACGCTGACCTGCTTCGGCAGCGTGCCGGCGTCCTCCATGATGCTGATCGTGTACGGGAACTCGGCCGCGGTGCCCCGCGTCGCGTCGACCAGGCCGATGCTGTAGCGGTACACGTCGCCCTGCAGCCCGTCGCTGCGCGTGATCGGCAACGGGCCGTCGAAGCGTTCCTCGTGTCCGGACAGCATCTCGGTGTCCGGCAGCATGGGACCCTGCGAGGACAGCGACGACCAGCGCCCGTCGGGGAGTTCGATCGTGGCGTAGAGGCCGCTGCCGGGGCGGTCGAAGCGGCCCTCGGGCGGGACGTCCGGCGGGATCAGGGTGCCGTCGCGGGCGAAGTCGGTGTGGCCGGCGTAGTAGAGCGCGTAGGACTTCAGCCGTTCGCGCTGGCCCTGGCTGGCGACGTCGACGAAGGCGCGGTCGAGCGCGTAGCCGGTGAGCGCGAGGAAGGCGACGAGGCCGAGGCTGGCCGCCCACAGCTGCCGCGACTGCAGCGAGCGCGGGCGCCAGCGCAGCAGTGGCTCACGCGCCCCCGGCACGCGGACCGTCGGCTCAGTCGCCGCTGCGCGGGATCGCGAAGCGGTAGCCGCGGCCGCGCACGGTCTCGATGGGCTTCAGCGAACCGTCCGGATCGAGCTTCTTGCGCAGGCGGCCGATGAACACCTCGAGCACGTTCGAGTCGCGGTCGAAGTCCTGCTGGTAGATGTGCTCGGTGAGGTCGGCCTTCGAGACCAGTTCGCCGGCGTGCATCATCAGGTACTCGAGCACCTTGTACTCGTAGCTCGTCAGGTCCACGTTGGCGCCGTTGACGGTGACCGTCTGCGCGGCGAGGTCGAGCACGACCGGCCCGCAGTCGAGGGTCGGCTTGCTCCAGCCGGCGGCGCGGCGCACCAGCGCGTTGATGCGCGCCAGCAGCTCCTCGATGTGGAAGGGCTTGACCAGGTAATCGTCGGCGCCCTGCTTCAGGCCCTCGACCTTGTCCTGCCAGCTCGCGCGCGCGGTGAGGATCAGCACCGGGAACTGCTTGCCTTCCTCGCGCAGCGCCTTGACCAGCTCCATGCCGGACATCTTGGGCAGGCCGAGGTCGATGATCCCCAGGTCGAACGGGACCTCGCGGCCCATGTAGAGGCCTTCCTCGCCGTCCTGGGCCGCATCGACCGCGAAGCCTTCGCGCTTCAGGCGCGCGGCGAGGGTCTCGCGCAGCGGGGCTTCGTCTTCGACGAGCAGGATACGCATCGATCGGAACTCCGTTTCATGGGGGGCGATGCCCGGTCCGATTGGACCTTAGCGAAGCTGAATATTGCCTATTCAGTCGTCGTTGTCGCGTGTAGGCGCGGAATCGTCGTCCTGCACGGGGTGCCTGGCCGGCTGCTGCGGATCGTCCATGTAGACCTGCACGCGGCCGCGATCGTCCACGAACTTGATGCGATTGATGTTGCGGCCGTCGTAGGGGACGCGCTCGGCGCTCAGCACCTGGCCGCGGGTGCGCTGCTCGACCCGGCGCACGCTGTCGGACAGCGCGTCCTCGTTGCGGCGGGGCGGCTGCGGCGGCGTCCAGTCGGGACGCGACGGGGGCCGGCGGGCTTCGGCCTGCTGCCGCGCGTCCTGTTCGGCCCGGGGGCGGTCGCCTTCCATGCGGCCGCGATGCTGCTGCGGCGCGGCCACGGCGGTCCCCGCGGCGCCCAGCAGGGCGGCGAGCAGCAGGATCGCGGGACGGGACGGCAACGGCATGGCGGGAGCTCCTCTGGAGCAGCGATTGTCGAAAGCAGGCGGTGAATCCGTCCTTAACTTTCCGGCGACGTGGTTCCCGGGGTTCAGCCCCGGCCGGCCCGGCGTCTTCAGAAGACCTCGGCGACGCAGCAGCGCAGCGAGCCGCCGGCGGCTTCGATGGCCTCCAGCGGCACCTCGCGGAGGGCGAAGCCCGCGGCGGACAGGCCCGGGCGGCTGGCCGCCGACAGGGCCTCCGCCGCGGCCCGGCTCATCCAGACGGTATAGCCCGGCAGCGCGAGCGCGTTGCCGGCGAAGGCCGCCTGCTCCGCCGCCGACAGCGGGATCGCGTGCGGCGCGTAGAGCGCGGCGATGGCTTCCGGGACCGCCGGATCGGCGAAGCCGGCCGGGCACACCAGCGCCGCGCGCCCGGCCAGCACCGCCAGCAACACGTTGGCGTGGTATTCGCCCGGCGCCAGGTCGAACAGCAGGGTCGCGCGCAGGCCGAAGGCCTCGTGCATCAGCCGTGCGCCGGCTTCGTCGCAGCGCTCGGACAGGCCGCAGAAGCCGACGCCACGCGCCCGGTCGACGACGAGGGCGCCGGTGAGCTCGCAGGGATGCGGCTGTCCCGACAGATCGATCTCCGCGTAGTCGAGCACGCCGCCGAGGAAGCCGCGGATGTCGGCGCGCGCGGCCTCGCGACGCCGCACCTCGTGGCGCATCCGGCCGACGACGTAGCGGCCCGCGACGGTGGCGAACACGTTGTTCGGGAACAGCGCGTCGGGCGTCGCGGGATCGCCGGGGAAGCAGACCGTCGGCAGCACCTCCGCCAGGGCGCGCTGCAGGCCGCGATGCTCGGCCAGCGCGCGCGCCGCGTCGAACGCGCCGGCGCCGGCCATGTAGCGATTGTCCTGCGCCGACTCCGCCGCCAGCGCGAATCCTTCAGGCGCCACCAGGAACGCGGCGCGCGCCACCGGCGGCCCGAAGTCGGGCGCGAGCCCGCGGGCGAAGGCGAGGAAGGCGGCGCGGTCGCGCGTGATCATCGGCCGATGGTACGCGCGACCGCCGTG
>JBQCJF010000199.1:0-9253 GCA_051953015.1 Luteimonas sp. | reverse complement strand
GCGCCGCTGGTAGCATGGGCGCCGCAACCACGGAGGCCCCCATGCCAGGCAGTTATCCCGGTTTCGACCTGTTCTCGCGGATGCAGGAACTCGCCGCGCGCATGGCCGCGGACGGCGCCGGCGCCGGCGACTTCGCGGCCGAGTGGAAGCGCACGCTGGGCGCGACCTCGCCCAATCCCTTCGCCAGCGCCTTCCAGGCCATGGGCGGCGAGGGCATGCAGGGCCTCGACGCCTGGAACGCCGCGATGGCGCCGTGGCTGGAAGCGGCGCGGCGCGAGGGCGGGGCGCTGCTCGGGCTGCCGGCCTTCGGCATCGGCCGCGAGCACCAGGAACGCCTGCAGGCGCTGGCCCAGGCGCAGCTGGAATACGGCCGCCGCGAGGGCGAGTTCAACCTGCTGATGATCCGCGCGCTGGAACGCGCGCACGCGCTGTTCTCGGCGAAGCTCGTGGAGCGTTCGGCGCCCGGCAAGGCGCTGGACAGCGCGCGGGCGCTGTTCGACCTGTGGATCGACGCGGCCGAGGACGCCTACGCGGAAGTGGCGCTGTCGCCGGAATTCCGCAGCGCCTACGGGGCGCTGGTGAACGCGCAGATGCGCCTGCGCCGGGGCGTGCAGCAGGAAGTGGAGCAGGCGGCGGCGCAGTTCGGCATGCCGACGCGCACCGAGGTCGATGCGGCGCATCGGCGCATCGCCGAGCTGGAGCGCGCGCTGCGGCGCATGCGCGACGCCGCGCCGGCCGCGCCGGTGCAAGCGTCGCAAGCGGCGCCGGAGAAGGCCGCAGCGCGGACCGCCGCGCCGAAGCAGGCCGCGCGCAAGGCGCAAGGGAAGCCGGCGGCGAAGAAAGCCGCGCCCCCCGCGAGGACGAAGCGATGAACGGCCCGTTCGCGTTCACCCCCGACAGCCTCGCCGCCGAAGCGCTCGCGTTCCAGAAGAAGGCAGGCGCCGCGCTCGAGACGCTGCGCAACGTCGGCGACTACGACTACGGCGCGACCGCCCGCGAGGAAGTCTGGCGCGACGGCAAGGTCGTGCTCTACCGCTACCGCGGCGACGCGAGGCCCACGGCGAAAGTGCCGCTGCTCGTCAGCTACGCGCTCGTCAACCGCCCGTACATGGTCGACCTGCAGGCCGATCGCTCCATCGTCAAGGGTCTGCTCGCGCGCGGCGAGGACGTCTACATCATCGACTGGGGATACCCGGATCGTTCGGACCGGTTCCTCACCCTCGAGGACTACATCGAGCGATTCCTCGGCGGCGCGGTCGATCATCTGCGCAAGGCGCACGGCCTCGACGCGATCAACCTGCTCGGCATCTGCCAGGGCGGCGCGTTCTCGCTGTGCTACGCGGCGCTGCATCCGGAGAAGATCCGCAACCTCGTCACCATGGTCACGCCGGTCGATTTCCACACCCCGGACAACATGCTGTCGAACTGGGTGCAGGAGATGGACGTGGACCTGTTCGTCGACACGCTCGGCAACGTGCCGGCGGACCTGATGAACTGGTGCTACCTGATGCTCAAGCCGTTCCGGCTGAACCTGCAGAAGTACGTGGGCCTGGTCGACATCCTCGACGATGCGAAGGCCACCGAGGACTTCCTGCGCATGGAGAAGTGGATATTCGATTCGCCGGACCAGGCGGGCGAGGCCTTCCGCCAGTTCCTGAAGCAGTTCTACCAGCGCAACGGCTTCGTCGCCGGCGGCATCGACATCGGCGGGCGCGAAGTGCATCTGGGCCTGGTCGAGATGCCGGTGCTGAACATCTACGCCGAACAGGACCACCTGGTGCCGCCGGATTCCTCGCGCGCCCTCAAGCGCCTGGCCGGCACGAAGGACTACACCGAGCTGTCGTTCCGCGGCGGCCACATCGGCATCTACGTGTCCGGGCGCGCGCAGAAGGAAGTGCCGCAGGCGATCCACGACTGGCTGGCCGCGCGCTCGGGTTGATCCTGTGGCTGCCGATGCCGGAGGAGTGAGCGGCGGCGCCGGCCGCGCGTGGGCGCGACGCGCGCTGTGCGCCCTCGGCATGGCGTGGACCGCGCCGAACACCGCCGTCGGCCTGCTCGCCGGCGCGCTCGCGATGGCGCGCGGCGCGCGTCCGCGGCTGCGCCCGCGCGATCTCGCGCTGGTGTTCCAGGGCGTGCCGTGGGGCCCGGGCGGCGCGCTCACCCTGGGCAACGTGATCCTGCATACCGGTGCCGACCTGGGCGAACGCTGCTGGACGTACGCGCGCGTCGCCGGCAGCGCCGACGACGCGCCCATCGCGATGAACGACCACGAGCGCGCGCACGTGCTGCAGTACATGGCGCTCGGCCCGCTGTTCCTGCCGCTGTACCTCGCGTGCGGCGGCGTGCGCGGCGGCAATCGCTTCGAGCGCGCGGCGGACCGCTATGCGATGACGGGATGCGGCTGGTGGCCGTGGAACATCGACTGATGCCGCGACGCAGCAGCATGGATCCACGCGCTGCCACGCAGCTTGCGATGTGCGCCGACGAACGGTCGCCGCGTTTTACGTCCGCCTAACGTGCGTCGCGCTAGCCTGCTCGCGTCGAAGAAAAAGAAGCAGGCGACGGCAAGTTCCAGGACCCAGTTCGAGAGAACGCAGTCCGCAATTTCCAGCGCAGGTTTCAACAGCTTCGGCATCGAAGGCTCAGCCATCCCGGCGTCAAACCCGGGAGACTGGGCCTTCACTTTGTTGCGCGGGAAACCCGCGCGAAGCCTGGTGCCGGAAGTGGGACTCGAACCCACACGCTTTTGAGGGCGGCGGATTTTGAGTCCGCTGCGTCTACCGATTCCGCCATTCCGGCGCGGACAGGGGATTATAGCGGCGCGGCGCCCGCCCGCCGGCCGCCTCAGGCGGCTTCGTCGGTCTTGAGGACCGCATCCTCGCGCACGAACCACTCGTCACCGGCGCCGGGGCGCTCCGGTACGAACTTGGCGCAGCAGGCCATCTCGGCCTTGTAGATGTGCAGCGAGATCGCCACCGCGTCCGCGCTGGCGTTGCGGATCGTGTGGTACTCGTGCGGCGGGATCAGGCTGCCGGCGCTGCCGGGGCCGGCGTGGATGCCGCCCGCCGCGCGGAAGCGGAAACGTCCGTTGCCGTCGCGTTCCAGCAGCTCGTACTGGACGATCTCGAGCTCGCCGTCCCAGACGCCCTCGACGCACCACAGGCCGGAATGGTCGTGGAGCGGGGTGCCCTGGCCCGGGCCCCAGGTCATCGCGACGACGCTGTAGCCGTGGGTCGGGCTGCGATAGAGCTCGCGGCGCGCGTAATGGTCGACGATCGGCTCGTGGACGCAGTCCGGCAGCTGCACGTCGTGGTCCTTGATCAGCCGGCACAGCGCGTTGCGGACGGCGGCGGTGACCGCGTGCTGGTCGCCGGCGGCGATCGCGGCGTCGATGGCCGAGACCAGCTTGTCGTGGCCGGGGAAGGCGATGTCCGGGCAACAGGCGTCGTTCATGGCCGGGATTCTACCCCCTCAGGGCGTCGAGGAAGCCGCGGACGGCCGGCCCGAAGCGGGCGAAGTCCACGAGGAAGGCGTCGTGGCCCTGCGGGGATTCCAGCGGCAGGAAGGACGCATCCGCGCCGCCGGCGCGCAGGCCGTCGGCGATCTGTTCCTGCTGCTGCAGCGGGAACAGGATGTCGGTGGCGACGCCGATCGCCAGCGCCTTCTCCAGCCGGATCCGGGCCAGCGCCTGCACCACGTCGCCTGCGCGGTCGCCGGTCGGGGCCGCGCCACAGGACTCGGCCAGGTCGAACCAGTCCATCGAGCGGCTCAGGTACAGGTAGCAGTTCGGGTCGAAGCTGCGGACGAAGCGGCGCGCGTGGCCTTCGAGATAGCTTTCGACCTCGAACTCGAGGCCGAACGGATCCTCGTCGTCGCGGCGGTCGGAGTCGAGGCGCACGCGGCCGAAGCGCCCGTCCCACTCCAGCGCCGAGCGGTAGGTGATCACGCCGAGCTTGCGCGCCATGCGCATCCCCGATTCCGGGTAGCGGGCGTCGTCGTAGGCGCCGTCGTTCCACTGCGGATCGAGGCGGATCGCCTCGCGCTGCAGCGAGCGGATCGCGATCGAGAACGGCAGCGCATGCGCGGCGCCGGAGATGTTGACGTGGGCGCGGGCGATGCCCGGATGGCGCGACAGGAAGGCGAGCGCGGCCATGCCGCCCATCGAGTTGCCGATCACGCAGGCGAGGCGCTCGATGCCGAGCGCGCGCACGACGTGCGCGGCGGCATCCGCGCCGTCCTCGACGGACAGTTCCGGGAAGGACAGGCGATACGGCGCGCCGGTCGCGGGATCGATCGAAGCGGGCCCGGTCGAACCCTTGCAGCTGCCCAGCGAGTTGACGCAGACGACGAACCAGCGATCGGTGTCGATCGGCTTGCCCGGGCCGAGCATGGCGTCCCACCAGCCAGGCGCGGGGTTGGCCCCGCTCGCGGCCGCGTGCGCGTCCGGCGACAGCCCGGTGAGGATCAGGATCGCGTTGCCGCGCGAGGCGTCGAGCGCGCCCCAGGTTTCGTACGCGATGCGGGCGCCGCGCAGCTCGCCGCCGCGCTTCATCCGGAACGGCGAGGGCAGGTCGACGTAGCGGGTGCCGGGCGGGACGAATTCGGTCATGGGCGCGATGTTAGCGGACGCGTCTCAGCGGGCCTGGCCGATGACCAGGTCGACCGGCGCATCCGCGGGCAGGCCGATGCGCACCGGCGCGGATTCGAGGTCGCCCGCCTGCGGCATGGCGTCGCCGCTGCGCGAGATGCGCGCGACGACCTCCACTTCGCCGACGCCGGACAGCTTTGCCGTCGGCATCGGGCCGTCGGCGTCGTCGAGCGTCGCGGTGAACGGAAGTTCCGAGACCCGGTGGCGCTCGACCGCGATCGGCATCGGCGGCCCGTTCGGCGCGCGCGCGATGACGAACACGGTGGCGTCGCCGTCGAGGCGCGCGCGCTCGGCCAGTGCCGGATCCAGCGAGACGCGCGCCTGGATGGCGTGCGCGCCGGCCGGTGCCGTGGTGGTCGCGCCCGCGGGCGCGCCGGGCGCGGTGGAGGCGGGCAGCGGCGGCAAGCCGGCGGCCGCGCGCGCGGCGTCGATCTGCGGGCGCAGCATGGCGGCGGCGCCGGGCTCGACTTCGGCGAGCAGCGGCGTCCAGGTCGCCGCCGCGCCCGCCGCGTCGCCGGCCTGGCGCTTGGCGATGCCGCTGAACCAGCGCGCGCGCTGGTGCGTCGGCGGCAGCTGCATCGCGCGGTCGAGCCAGGCGACGCCCAGCGCGTCGATGCGGTGTTCCGGCGCGGCCAGCGCGCGGGATTCGGCGGCCTCGACGAGCACGTCCGGATCGTCGGGCGCGAGCCGCGCGGCGCGCGCGAACGCGTCGGCGGCCTTCGCCGGGTCCTTCGCGCCGGCGTAGGCCTGGCCGAGCAGGCGCCAGCCCTCGACCTGCGACGGATCGGCCTGCAGGCGCGCCTCGAGCTGCGCGATCGCGCCCTCCAGCGTCGCCGGCGCGGTGCGCGCGGCCGGATCCAGCGCCGCCGGCGTGCCGACCAGGCGGTAGAGCAGGAACGCGGCCAGCGCGAGGCCCGCCACGAGTCCCGCAGCGGGCACCCGCGTCGCCGGCGCGCGCCAGAGCGGGCGCAGCACCCAGCCGAGCACCGCGAGGGTCGCGATCGCGGCGACCGCGGCAAACAGCATCGTTTCGCGCGTCATCACCATTCCTGCCCGTCGTCCGCCTCGACCTGCGCGCCGCCGCCGCCCGCGTGGCGGCGCACGATGCGCGCGACCACGACGCCGCCGGCGAGCAGCAGCAGCGCGGGCCCGAACCACAGCAGCCAGGTCTTCGATTCCACCCGCGGCCGGTACAGCACGAACTCGCCGTAGCGCGCCACCAGGAAGCGCTCGATCTCCGCGTCGCTGCGGCCTTCGCGCATCAGGTCCAGCACCTCGCGGCGCAGGTCGTACGCGATCTGCGCGTTGGAGTCGGCGAGCGACTGGTTCTGGCACATCACGCAGCGCAGCCGCGAGACCAGCGCGCGGAAGCGGGCCTCCTCGGCGCCGTCGCGGAAGCGCAGCGGCGCGGGGTCGGACACCTGCGCCGCCGCCGGCGGGGCGAACGCGAGCAGCGGCGCGCCGATCGCGAATGCGAGCGCGAGCACCGCGGCGAGCGTGCCGCGCAACGCGCGGCGGGCCTCCGGGCGGGCGGCGGTCATCGCCGCGCCTCCGCCTCGGCGCGTTCCAGCGCCGGCAGCAGCTCGCGCGCAATGATCGCATCGTCGAGCGGCCCGACGTGCTTCCAGCGGATGATCCCCGCCGCGTCGACGAGGTACGTCTCCGGCGCGCCGTAGATGCCCCAGTCGATGGCATAGCGGCCCTCGTAATCGGACACCACCGCCCAGAACGGGTTGCCGTAGCGCTGCAGCCAGGCCAGCGCGTCGGACGGCTCGTCCTTCCAGTCGTAGCCGACGACGCGCACGCGCCGGGTCTCGGCGAAGCGCGTCAGCACCGGATGCTCGACGCGGCAGGACACGCACCAGCTCGCCCAGACGTTGAGCACGAACGGCTCGCCGCGGAGCTGGCCGAGCGTGAGCACGCGGCCGGGTTCGTGCAGGACAGGCAGCGAGAAGGCGGGCGCCGCCTTGCCGATCAGCGGCGAGGGCAGCACGTCGCGGTCGGCCCTGCGGCTCAGCCACACGCCGGCGCCGAGCAGCAGCGCGAGCAGCGCGAACACCGCCAGCGGCAGCCAGCGCCCGGCGCGCGACGACGCGCTCATCGCGTGGCCTCCTCGCGGCGCCGGAAGCGGCGGTCGGTCGCGGCGACCAGGCCGCCCAGCGCCATCAGCACCGCGCCGGACCAGATCCAGCGCACGAACGGCTTGACGTGCACGCGCACCGCCCAGCTGCCGTTGCCGAGCGGTTCGCCGAGCGCGACGTACAGGTCGCGGACGGCGCCGGGATCGATCGCGGCCTCCGTCATCACCTGGCCGCCGCTGGCGTAGTTGCGCTTTTCCGGATGCAGCGTCTCGAGCATGCGCCCGTCGCGCAGCACCGCGACCGTGCCGGTGTCGGCGATGTAGTTCGGACCCGCGTGGCGCTCGACGCCATCGAAGCGGAAGGCGTAGCCGCCGAGCGCGATCTGCTGCCCGGGCGCGAGCGCGAGCTCGTGCTGGCGGCTGAGGCCTTCGACCAGCAGCGCGCCGACCAGGAACAGCGCGATGCCGCAATGCGCCAGGGTCATGCCCAGCATCTCCGCGGTCATGCGCCCGCCGGGCGCGCGCAGCCGCTGCCAGGCGAAGCGCAGCGTGCCGAAGCCGACCCAGAGCGCGCCCGCGACGCCCGCTGCGGCCTTCCACGCGCCCTGCGGCGCGAGGAAGAACGCCACGATGCCGCCAGCGAGCGCGAGCCCGAGCCACGGCACGAGCATCGCGAACGGCCGCGACGGTTGCTCGCGCTGCCAGCGCGTCAGCGGGCCGAACGGCAGCAACAGCACCAGCGGCGCCATCAGCAGCGTGAACAGGAACGCGAAGTAGGGCGGACCCACCGAGATCTTGCCGAGCTCCAGCGCGTCGGCGAGCAGGGGGTAGAGCGTGCCGAGCAGCACCATCGCGCAGGCGCAGGCCAGCAGCAGGTTGTTCACCAGCAGCAGCGTTTCGCGCGAGGCCGGCGCGAACGCGCGCCCGGGATCCGCGGCGTCGCCGCCGGGCGCGCGCAGCGCATACAGCAGCAGCGAGCCGCCGATCACGATCGCGAGGAACACCAGCACGAACAGGCCGCGGGTCGGGTCGGCGGCGAAGGCATGCACGCTGGTCAGCACGCCCGAGCGCACCAGGAACGTGCCGAGCAGCGACAGCGAGAACGCGGCGATCGCGAGCCGCAGCGTCCAGCCGCCGAAGCTGCCGCGCTTCTCGGTGACCGCCTGCGAATGCAGCAACGCGGTACCGGCGAGCCACGGCATGAAGCTCGCGTTCTCGACCGGATCCCAGAACCACCAGCCGCCCCAGCCGAGCTCGTAGTAAGCCCACCACGAACCGAGGGCGATGCCGCAGGTCAGGAACGCCCACGCGACGTTCGTCCACGGCCGCGTCCAGCGCAGCCAGCGCGCGTCGACGCCGCCGCCGAGCAGCGCCGCGATCGCGAACGCGAACGGCACGCTGAAGCCGACGTAGCCCAGGTAGAGCATCGGCGGATGCACGATCATCCCCGGATCCTGCAGGAGCGGGTTCAGGTCGCGGCCTTCGGCGGCGGCCGGCAGCAGGCGCTCGAACGGATTGCTGGTGAAGATCAGGAACGCGAGGAAGCCCGTCGCGACCAGGCCCATGACGCCGAGCACGCGCGCGATCACCTCGTCCGGCAGGCGCCGCGAGAAGCGCGCCACGGCGCCCGTCCACAGCGCGAGGATCAGCGCCCACAGCAGCAGCGAACCTTCGTGCGCGCCCCACACCGCGGTGTAGCGGTAATACCAGGGCAGCAGCGAATTCGAATTCTCCGCGACGTAGCGCAGCGAGAAGTCCTGGGTCACGAAAGCGTGGGCCAGGATCGCGAACGCGGAGGCGACGAGCAGCAGCTGCGCGTAGGCCGCGGGCCGCGCGACGGCCATCCACGACGCCAGGCCGCGGTGCGCGCCGGCCAGCGGCAGCAGCGCCTGCAGCGCCGCGACCAACAACGCCAGCACCAGGGCCAGCTGGCCGAGCTCGGGCAGCATTACGGGCCTTCCGCCGGGACGTCGGCGCCGGACGGCGCGTCGGCGCTGGCGGGGACGGCGTGCTTGCGATGCGCCGCGCCCATCTTGTCGGCGACTTCCTTCGGCATGTAGGTCTCGTCGTGCTTGGCGAGCACCTGCTCGGCGACGAAGACCTGGCCCTGCATGCGGCCGGTCGCGATCACCGCCTGCTTCTCGCGGAACAGGTCGGGGAGGATGCCGGTGTAGACGACGGGCAGGCGCGCGTCGCCGTCGTCAACGTCGAAGTGCGCCTCGAGCGAGCCCGGCGCGCGCTTGAACGAACCGGCGGCGACCATCCCGCCGAGGCGGAAGCGGGCGTGGCCGCCGGCTTCGCCGCGCAGCACTTCGGACGGGGTATAGAGATAGGCCACGTTGCGCTGCAGGGCCAGGGCCACGAGCGCGGTCGCGACGAGCGCCGCGGCGACGAGGGCCAGCACCAGCAGCAGGCGGCGCTTGCGGAGCGGATGCATTTCGATCAGTCCCTCGACAGCGGGGCGTTGCGGTCGGCGGGCGCGCGCCGGCGCGCCGCCAGCTGGCGAGCGGCGCGCAACTGGCGCA
>JBQCJF010000198.1:0-4047 GCA_051953015.1 Luteimonas sp. | reverse complement strand
CGCCGCGCGCGCATCCAGCCGCGCGGCGACGCGCGCCCAGCCGTCGGCGGGCGGCGCCTCCACCCGCAGCGCGGCGAAGGCGTCGCCCCAGCCGAAGGGGCGGCCGCGGGGATCGCTGGCGTCAGGCATGGACCGGTTCCTCCAGCAGCGCGCGCAGGCGGCGTCCGCCGCGCGCGAGCTGCGACTTGGAGAAGCTCGCGGTGCGCTCCATCAGCGCGGCGATCTCCTCGTGGGTGTAGCCCTCGGCGTGGTAGAGCCAGAGGACGGTGCGGGTCGCCGCGGGCAGCTGCCCGAGCGCGCGCTGCAGCACGGCGGCGTCGGCCGCGGCGCTCGGCGGCGGCGCGAGATCGTCGGGCAGGCCGTCGTCCTCGGGCAGTTCCAGCGCCGCGCCGCCGCGCGCCTTCGCGCGCCGCATCCGCATCAGCGCCTCGTTCACCGCGACCTGCCGGAGCCAGCCCCAGAACGGCGCGCCGCCGTCGGCGCGGAAGTCGCCGATCCGGTCGAACAGCCTGAGCATCGTGTCCTGCAGCACGTCCGAAGCCTCCTCGCGGTCGCCGCACAGCCGCAGCGCCAGGGTGAACACCGGCCGCTCGAAGCAGCGGTAGAGCTGCTCGAACGCCGCCCGTTCGCCGTCCCGCGCCCTGGCGAGCAGGGCGGGGGGCACGTCGATCGCGAAGGCCGAAGCGGGCGCGGCGGTGGCGGGCATTCGATGGACAGGATGCGCCAGGCGGAGGGATGGTCGCAGCCGGCGCCCGTCGGCTCGCAGCCGACCATGGGTCGGCTCTACACTGGCCGCGTCTTCCGGGGAGGTTCGCCATGTTCGGTTCCGTGCTCGCCGCCGTCCTGCTGTTCGCGGGCGTCGTCATCCTGTTCAAGACCGTGCGGATGGTCCCGCAGGGCTACGAGTGGACCGTGGAGCGGTTCGGCCGCTACACCCAGACGCTGACGCCCGGCCTGCACTTCCTGTTCCCGATCGTCTACGGCGTCGGCCGCAAGGTGAACATGATGGAGCAGGTCCTGGAGGTGCCGTCGCAGGACGTCATCACCAAGGACAACGCCGTGGTCAAGGTCGACGGCATCGTGTTCTTCCAGGTCCTCGACGCCGCGAAGGCCGCGTACGAGGTGGCGACGCTGGAGATCGCGATCCTCAACCTGGTGATGACCAACATCCGCACCGCGATCGGCTCGATGGACCTGGACGAATCGCTGTCCAAGCGCGACGAGATCAACGCCAAGGTGCTGGTCGCGGTGGACGCGGCCACGCATCCGTGGGGCATCAAGGTCAACCGCATCGAGCTGAAGGACATCGCGCCGCCGCGCGACCTGGTCGAGGCGATGGCGCGGCAGATGAAGGCCGAACGCGAGAAGCGCGCCAACATCCTCGAGGCCGAGGGCTTCCGCCAGGCCGCGATCCTCAAGGCCGAGGGCGAGAAGCAGTCGACGATCCTCGAAGCCGAAGGCGACAGGGAAGCCGCGTTCCGCCAGGCCGAAGCGCGGGAGCGCCTGGCCGAGGCCGAGGCGAAGGCGACGCAGATGGTGTCCGACGCGATCGCCGGCGGCAACGTCAACGCGATCAATTATTTCGTGGCGCAGAAGTACATCGAGGCGTTCAAGGCGCTCGCCGAGGCGCCGAACCAGAAGTTCGTGATGATGCCGATGGAGTCGGCCGGCGTGATCGGTTCGCTCGGCGGCATCGCCGAGCTCGCGAAGGAAGCGCTGCAGCAGCAGCCCTCGGCGCGGGCCGCCGTCGCCGCGCCGCGCAACGCGGGGACCTGACCATGCGCTGGGACGTGTTCGGCTGGGCGGCGCTGGCGCTGCTGCTGTTCGCGGCGGAAGCGATGGCGCCCGGCGCCTTCATGCTCTGGCTGGGGCTCGCGGCCGCCGTCGTGTTCCTCGGCGTGCTGCTGGTGCCCGGCATTCCGCTGCTGGCGCAGGTCGCGGCGTTCGTGGTGCTGGGCTTCGCCTCCGTCCAGGTCTACCGCCGCTGGTTCCGCGGCCGCGAGCCGCTGGGCGACAAGCCCACGCTCAACCGCCGCACCGCCGCGCTCATCGGCCAGGTGGCGACGCTGCGCGAGCCGATCGTGGACGGGCACGGGCGCGTGCAGATCGCCGATGCCTACTGGGACGTGCGCGGTCCCGACCTGCCCGCGGGCGCGCGCGTCCGCGTCGCGGGCGCCGAAGGCATGACCCTCCACGTCGACCCGGCGTAGCGCCGGCCCATGGCCGGCTGAAGCGGTGAGCCGACCATGGGTCGGCTCTACAATGGGCGCCCCACACGTCGAGGCGCCCCATGACCCGCAAGACCATCCTCAACGACGCCCATCGCGCCCTCGGCGCCCGGATGGTCGACTTCGGCGGCTGGGACATGCCCCTGCACTACGGCTCGCAGGTGGACGAGCACCACCAGGTCCGCCGCGACGCCGGCATGTTCGACGTCTCCCACATGACCGTCGTGGACCTGCGCGGCGCGCGCGTGCGCGAGTTCCTGCGCGGCCTGGTCGCGAATTCGGTCGACAAGCTGCAGAAGCCGGGCAAGGCGCTCTACACCTGCATGCTGAATGCGAAGGGCGGGGTGATCGACGACCTCATCGTCTATTTCATGGCGGACGACTTCTTCCGCCTGGTGGTGAACGCCGCCACGCGCGAAAAGGACCTGGCGTGGATCAACGCGCAGGCCGCGCCGTTCGGCGTGACGGTCACCGAGCGCGAGGACTTCGCGATGATCGCGGTGCAGGGCCCGACGGCGCGCGAGCGCGTGCTCGGCCTGCTCGACGAGGCCGGCGCGCAGGCCGCCGGGAAGATCACCCGCTTCGCCGCCGTCGAAGCGAAGGCGAAGGACGGCACGCCGCTGTTCGTCGCCCGCACCGGCTATACCGGCGAGGACGGCTTCGAGGTCGTGGTGCCGGTCGACCGCGCGGTCGCGCTGTGGGACGCGCTGCTCGCCGCCGGCGTGAAGCCCGCCGGCCTGGGCGCGCGCGACACGCTGAGGCTCGAAGCCGGCATGAACCTCTACGGCCAGGACATGGACGAGGCGGTGTCGCCGTACGAGGCCGCGCTCGCCTGGACCGTCGCGCTCGACGCGCAGGGCGACGGACAGCCGCGCGCCTTCACCGGCCGCGACGTCCTCGAGCGGCAGCAGGCCGCCGGCGCGCCGCGGCAGATGATCGGCCTGGTGATGGACGAGAAGGGCGTGCTGCGCCACGGCCAGCGCGTGCTCACCCCGAACGGCGACGGCGAGATCCTGTCGGGCACGTTCTCGCCGACGCTGGGCAAGGCGATCGCCTTCGCCCGCGTGCCGGCGGGCGACCTGTCGGCGGGCGGCGTGCGCGTGGACATCCGCGGCAAGGAAGTCCCGGTGCGGGTGGTGAAGTTCCCGTTCGTGCGCGAGGGCAAGGCGCAGCCGGGGATTTGATTTCCCGGCCCGCTGCTTGGATACACTACGTTCCTGAACCCACACGGCCGGCACGCCGGCGAGCGAAAAACCGGAGCACACGATGAGCGAGATCCCCGGCGACCTGAAGTTCCTGAAGTCCCACGAGTGGGCCCGCGTCGAAGGCGACGGCAAGGTCACCGTCGGCATTTCCGACCATGCCCAGGGGCTGCTCGGCGACCTGGTCTACGTGGAGCTGCCGAACGTCGGCGACCGCGTCGAGGCCGGCAACGCCAGCGCCGTCGTCGAGTCCGTGAAGGCCGCGTCGGACGTGTACAGCCCGGTGAGCGGCACGGTGCTCGAGGTCAATTCGGCGCTCGCCGACAAGCCGGAAACGATCAACGAGGACGCCTACGGCGACGGTTGGTTGTTCGTCGTCCAGGCCGACGAGCCGGACCAGCTCAACGAGATGCTCGACCCCGACGCGTACGCCGAGCTGCTCGAGGAAGACGATCACTGATCGCCTCGCGCCCGCGTTCCGAGCAACCGACCGGCCGCCCTGCGGCCGGTTTCTTTTTGCGCAACTCGGCGCAATCGGGCTGTTGCGACGCGCCATCGGGCGGTGCGGCGCGCAACCGCCCGGCGGCGTCGGCGCGGGCGTCGCGACGCGTCGTCGC
>JBQCJF010000197.1:0-3031 GCA_051953015.1 Luteimonas sp. | reverse complement strand
TTCTTCCCGCTGTCGCAGCAGGCGCTCGCGCTCGCCGGCCTGCTGCTCAACGACCGCTTCGTGGTGATGGTGCTGCACCTCGCGCTGGGCGAGCCGCAGCCGCCGCTCGCGGCGTGGTGGTCGCCGCTCGCCGGCATGCTGCTGTGGGGCCCGGTGTTCCTGCTGCTCGACCGGCTGCGCCTCGGCCACCGGGGCTAGGCGGTGGGTCCGCGTCGCCGCCAGCTCAAGTCGCCGGCTGCCGAAGCCGTGCAGTTCCGCGTGCGCGCGGCGATCGGTTTCGCCGCGGTGCTGCTCGCGCTCGCCGGGCTCGGCGCCTGGTATTTCAAGCTGCAGGTCGTCGACCACGCGCTGTACGCCACGCAGTCCGAGGCCAACCGCGTCAAGCTGCGGCCGGTGCTGCCGGGGCGCGGGCTGATCCTCGACCGCAAGGGCCGCGTGCTCGCCGACAACGTGCCCGCGTACCGCCTCGACGTGGTCCCGCAGGAAGCCGGCGAGCCCTACGCGTGGCTGCCGGCGCTGCGCCGCATCGTCGCGATCTCCGACGAGGACGTGAAGCACCTGCAGGACGAATTGCGCGCGGGCCATCGCTTCAAGCCGGTGACGCTGAAGCCGCGCGTCGAGCCGGAGGAGGCCGCGCGCTTCGCCGTCGACCGCTGGCGCTATCCCGGCGTCGAGCTCGTGCCCTACCTCAACCGGCGCTATCCCTACGGCGCGCTGCTCGCGCACGTGATCGGCTACGTCGGCCGCGTCGACGAGGACGACCAGAAGCAGCTCGGCGAAGCCGACGGCGCGCTCACGCACATCGGCAAGACCGGGCTGGAGCGCTATTACGACACGATCCTGCGCGGCAAGGTCGGTTACGAGCAGGTCGAGACCAACGTCGAGGGCCGCGCGCTCGGCACCGTCGGCCGCGTGCCGGCGACGCCTGGCGCGGACCTGCGCCTGTCGATCGACCTCGACCTGCAGAAGGCGGCGGTCGCGGCGTTCGGCGAGTTCGACGGCTCCGCGGTCGCGGTGGATCCGCGCACCGGCGAGATCCTGGCGATGGTGAGCCTGCCGGCCTACGACCCGAACCTGTTCGTCAACGGCATCTCGCACGCGGACTACGAGGCGCTGACCTCCAATCCGTCGCGTCCGCTGTTCAACCGCAACGTGCTCGGCGGCGGCCCGCCCGGTTCGACGGTGAAGCCGTTCATCGGCCTCGCCGGCCTCGACAGCGGCATGCGCACGCCGGACGACCGCGTGCTGTCGACCGGCGAATTCCACATCCCGGGCCAGCGCCGCGGCTACCGCGACGCGCACGCCGGCGGCAGCGGCTGGACCGACCTGCGCAAGTCGATCGCGCAGTCGGTGAACACGTACTACTACAAGCTCGCGCTCGACATGGGCATCAAGCGCTTCGACGAGTGGATGCGGCGCTACGGCTTCGGCCAGCCCACCGGCATCGACCTGGTCGGCGAGAACACGGGGATCGTGCCGTCGCCGGACTGGAAGCGGAAGCACAGCCGCGAGCCGTGGTACGTCGGCGAGACCGTGATCGCCGGCATCGGCCAGGGTTACTGGAAGGCGACGATCCTGCAGCTCGCGCGCGCCACCGCCGCGCTCGCCGACGACGGCGTGCTGCGCCGCCTGCACCTGGTGCGCGCGCGCCGCGACGGCTATCGCGCGCCGTGGCAGCCGATGCCCGAGCCGGCGCCGGTGCGGATCAGCGACAACCCGGCGCACCTGCAGGCCGTGCGCGAGGGCATGGAAGGCACGATGCAGCCCGGCGGCACCGCGTACTCGGTCGGGCGCGGCTCGCCGTACCTGATCGCGGCGAAGACCGGCACCGCGCAGAAGGTGAGCCGCCGCGGCAACGTCAGCGTCGACCCGCACGCGCTGCCGCTGTCGCTGCGCCACCAGGCGTGGTTCATCGCGTACGCGCCGGCGGAGCAGCCGACGATCGCGGTCGCGGTGATGGTCGAGCACGGCGGCTTCGGCGCGAGCACCGCCGGACCGATCGCGCGCAAGATCCTGGACGCCTGGATCCTGGGCAAGCAGCCGGAGCCGGAGACGATGGAAGCCGCGGCAGCGCAGGCCGAGGCCGCGGCGGTCGCCGACGGCGCCGTCGACGATGCCGCGGAACCCGCCGGGGCCGCCGCGGCGACCAGGCCCGCCGAGGCCGCCCCCGGCACGGTGCCGTCGCGATGAACGCGATCCTGCACTGGCTGCTCGACGTCGCCGCGCGCCTCTCGCGCACCCTCGACCTGTGGCTGTGCGCCGCGCTCGCCGCGCTGATGGCGATCGCGCTCGCGGTGCTCTACAGCGCGGGCGGCGAATCGCTGTCGCTGGTGATCGCGCAGGGCGCGCGCTTCGCGGTCGGCGTGGCCGCGCTGTGGGCGCTGTCGCGGGTGCCGCCGCACCGGCTGCGCAACGCCACGCCGGCCGCGTACGCGCTCACCCTGCTGCCGCTGCTGCTGGTGCTCGCGATCGGCACCGGCAAGCACGGCCGGCACTGGATCGACCTGAAGCTGTTCTACTTCCAGCCCGCGGAACTGCTGAAGCTGACCCTGCCGATGATGGCGGCGTGGTACCTCAACCGCGAGCGCCTGCCGCCGCGCTTCGGCGTGGTCCTCGTCGCCGCCGCGATCATCGGCGTCCCGACCGGCCTGATCCTGCTGCAGCCCGACTTCGGCACCGCGATGCTGGTCGGCATCAGCGGCGCGTTCGTGCTGTACCTCGCCGGCCTGTCGTGGTGGTGGTTCGCCGCCGCGTTCGGCGGCGTCGGCGCGGGCGCGCCCCCGGCGGGGGGCTGGCTGCGGCCGGACCAGAAGGACCGCATCCTCACCTTCCTCAATCCCGAATCCGCTCCGCTCGGCAGTGGCTGGAACATCATCCAGTCGAAGATCGCGATCGGCGCCGGCGGTTTCACCGGCAAGGGCTGGGGACAGGGCACCCAGTCGCACCTCAACTACCTGCCGGAGCACACCACCGACTTCATCTTCGCGGTGCTCTCCGAGGAATTCGGCTGGATCGGCGTGGCGACGGTGCT
>JBQCJF010000196.1:0-14525 GCA_051953015.1 Luteimonas sp. | reverse complement strand
CATCTGGCCGTACACCATCGCGACCTTGTCGAGGACGTTGGAGTCCTTCATCTCGTGGTAGAAGTCGTTGCCCTCGCGGGTACGCTCGCCCACGCCGGCGAACACGGACAGGCCCGAGTGCGCCTTCGCGATGTTGTTGATGAGCTCCATCATGTTGACGGTCTTGCCGACGCCGGCACCGCCGAACAGGCCGACCTTGCCGCCCTTCGCGAACGGGCACATCAGGTCGATGACCTTGATGCCGGTCTCGAGCAGCTCGTTGGCCGACGCCTGGTCCTCGTAGGACGGCGCGGAACGATGGATTTCCCAGTGGTCGGACGCCTTGACCGGGCCCGCCTCGTCGATCGGGCGGCCGAGCACGTCCATGATGCGGCCCAGCGTGCCCTCGCCGACCGGCACGGAGATCGCGCGGCCGGTGTTGTCGGCGACCAGGTTGCGCTTCAGGCCGTCGGTGGAGCCGAGCGCGATCGAGCGCACGATGCCGTCGCCCAGCTGCTGCTGGACTTCGAGCGTGATCTCGGTGCCCTGCACCTTCAGCGCGTCGTAGACCTTCGGCACGCTCTCGCGCGGGAACTCGACGTCGACGACGGCGCCGATGATCTGGACGATCTTGCCCTGGTTGGTGGTCATCACACTATCCTCAAAGAATCGATATTTTTTAAACCGCCGCGGCGCCGCCGACGATCTCGGAAATTTCCTGGGTGATCGCCGCCTGCCGGGCCTTGTTGTAGACCAGGTTCAGCGTGCCGATCAGCTTGGTGGCGTTGTCGCTCGCGGCCTTCATCGCGACCATGCGCGCGGCATGCTCGGAGGCCACGTTCTCCAGCACCGCCTGGTACACCAGCGACTCGATGTAGCGGGTGAGCACGTGCTCCAGCACCGCCTGCGCATCGGGTTCGTACAGGTAGTCCCAGTCGTGGCTCGAGACCGCGCCGTCGCCGGCCGCCAGCGGCAGCAGCTGGTCGAACGCCGCGCGCTGCGTCATCGTGTTCACGAAGTCGTTGTAGACCAGGAACACGCGGTCGACGCTGCCGGCGCCGTACGCGTCGAGCATCACCTTGATCACGCCGACGAGCTGCTCCAGGTGCGGCTGGTCGCCCAGGTGGGTGACCGAGGCGAGCATGTTCACCTTGATGCGACGGAAGAACACGCTGGCCTTCTGGCCGATCGTGACCACGTCGACCTCGACGCCCCGCTCCTGCCACTGCCGGATCTCGCCGAGCAGCTTGCGGAACAGGTTGTTGTTGAGGCCGCCGGCCAGGCCGCGGTCGGACGAGACGATGACGTAGCCGACGCGCTTCACGTCCGCGCGCTCGACCAGGTACGGGTGCTGGTACTCGGAGTTCGCCTGGGCGAGGTGGCCGATGACCTGCTTCATGGCGCGCGCGTACGGGCGCGAGGCCTTCATGCGGTCCTGCGCCTTGCGGATCTTGGAGGCCGAGACCATCTCGAGCGCGCGCGTCACCTTGCGGGTGTTCTGCACGCTCTTGATCTTCGTCTTGATTTCGCGTCCGCCTGCCATGGTCGTTTCCTTACCAGGTACCCGTGGCCTTGAACTCTTCGATGCCCTGCTTGAACGCGGCCTCGATCTCGTCGTTCCAGTCGCCCGTCTGGTCGATCTTCGCGACGAGCGCGCCCTGGGTGTTGGCGAAGTGCGCCAGCAGGCCCTGCTCGAACGCGCCGATCTTGGCGATCGCCACGTCGTCCATGTAGCCCTTGTCGACCGCGTAGATCGACAGCGCCTGCTGCGCCACCGACATCGGGGCGTACTGCTTCTGCTTCATCAGCTCGGTGACGCGCTGGCCGCGCTCGAGCTGCTTGCGGGTGGCGTCGTCCAGGTCCGAGGCGAACTGCGCGAACGCGGCGAGCTCGCGGTACTGGGCGAGCGCGATGCGGATGCCGCCCGACAGCTTCTTCATGATCTTGGTCTGCGCCGCGCCGCCGACCCGCGACACCGAGATGCCGGCGTTCACGGCCGGACGGATGCCGGCGTTGAACAGGTCGGTCTCGAGGAAGATCTGGCCGTCGGTGATCGAGATCACGTTGGTCGGCACGAACGCGGAGACGTCGCCCGCCTGGGTCTCGATGATCGGCAGCGCGGTCAGCGAGCCGGTCTTGCCGGTGACGGCGCCGTTGGTGAACTTCTCGACGTACTCCGGCGACACGCGCGCGGCGCGCTCGAGCAGGCGGCTGTGCAGGTAGAACACGTCGCCCGGGTAGGCTTCGCGGCCCGGCGGGCGGCGCAGCAGCAGCGAGATCTGGCGGTAGGCCACGGCCTGCTTGGACAGGTCGTCGTAGATGATCAGCGCGTCTTCGCCGCGGTCGCGGAAGTACTCGCCCATGGTGCAGCCCGAGTACGCGGCGATGTACTGCATCGCGGCCGACTCGGAGGCCGACGCGGCGACGACCGTGGTGTAGGCCATCGCGCCGTGCTCCTCGAGCTTGCGCACGATGTTGGCGATGGTCGAGTTCTTCTGGCCGATCGCCACGTAGATGCAGCGGATGCCGGAGGACTTCTGGTTGATGATGGCGTCGATCGCGACCGCGGTCTTGCCGGTCTGGCGGTCGCCGATGATCAGCTCGCGCTGGCCGCGGCCGATCGGGATCATCGAGTCGATGGCCTTGTAGCCGGTCTGCACCGGCTGCGACACCGACTGGCGCCAGATCACGCCCGGGGCGATGGTTTCCACCGGCGCGGAGGTCTTCGCGTCGATCGGGCCCTTGCCGTCGATCGGCTCGCCCAGCGCGTTCACCACCCGGCCGAGCAGTTCGGGGCCGGTCGGCACTTCGAGGATGCGGCCGGTGGTCTTGGCCACGTCGCCCTCGCGCAGGTGCTCGTAGTCGCCCAGGACCACGGCGCCGACGGAGTCGCGCTCGAGGTTCAGCGCCAGGGCATAGGTGTTGCCCGGCAGCTCGATCATCTCGCCCTGCATCACGTCGGCGATGCCGAAGATGCGCACGATGCCGTCGGACACGCTGGTGACGGTGCCTTCGTTGCGCGCTTCGGCGGCCAGGCCGGCCTTCTCGATGCGGGTCTTGATCAGTTCGCTGATTTCGGACGGGTTGAGCGTGGTGGTAGCCATCGGTGTTTCCCTTGGTGCCGGCGTCGCCGCCGGTGTTGCTAGGTTGTCAGTTGGCGAGCGCGGCCTGGAGCCGCTCCAGCTTGCCCTTGAGCGAGCCGTCGATCACGACGTCGCCGGCGTCGATCACCGCGCCGCCGATCAGCGAGGCATCGACCGCGGTCTCGACCTCGACGTCGCGGCCGAAGCGCTTGCGCAGCGACGCCTTGATCGCGTCGAGCTCGGCGGGCAGCAGCTCCGCGGCGGAGGTCACGGTGGCCTTGACCACGCGCTCGGCTTCGGCGCGCAGCTCCTCGTACAGGCCGGCGATCTCGGGCAGCAGGGCGAGGCGGCGGTTGTCCGCCAGCATCGCCAGGAAGCGTGCGAACGAAGCCGGCGCCTGCGGCGGCGCGAGCAGCTCGATGGCGGCGGCGTCGGTCAGGCGCGGATCGCCGAGCAGGCCGGCGACGCGCGGATCGCCCGCGACCTGCGCGGCGAAGCCGAGCGCCTGCGACCAGCCGGCGTAGCTGCCGGAGGAAGCCGCCGCTTCGTCGCGCGCGATGCCGAAGGCGGCGCGGGCGTAGGGACGGGCGAGGGTCAGGGCCTGGCTCACGGCGTCAGCCCGCGTCCGTCACGAGCTGCGTGGCGAGCTCGTCGAGCAGCGCCTTGTGGGCGTTCGCGTCGATCTCGCGGCGCAGCAGCTTCTCCGCGCCGGTCACGGCGAGCGCGGACACCTGCTTGCGCAGGTCCTCGCGCGCGCGGTTCGCGGCGGCGGCGATCTCGGCCTCGGCCAGCGCCTTCTGCCGGCCGGCCTCGGCGAGCGCGTCGTTCTTCGCCGCGTCGACGATCTGGCTGGCCCGCTGGTGCGCCTGCTCGATGATCTCGTTGGCCTTCGCGCGCGCTTCCTTCAGCGCGTCGTTGGCCTTTTCCTGCGCCTGCGCGAGGTCCTTCTGGCTGCGGTCGGCAGCCGCCAGGCCTTCGGCGATCTTCTGCTGGCGTTCTTCGATCGCACCGATGATGTGCGGCCAGCCGAATTTCATCACCAGCCAGGCGACCGCGAAGAACGCGAGGCCCTGAATGACGAGGGTGAGGTTGGGTAGCATGGGGCTTGCTCCTGGTGCCGGCGGCGGTTGCCGCCGGCGATGCCGTTACCGTTTGCGGTTCGCGTCGGGCCGATCAGCCGGCCAGCGAGCCCAGCAGCGGGTTGGCGAACAGCAGCAGCAGCGCGATCGCGACGCCGATCATCGGCACGGCGTCGAGCAGGCCGGCGACGATGAACATCTTGGTCTGCAGCATCGGGGTCAGCTCCGGCTGGCGCGCCGCGCCCTCGAGGAACTTGCCGCCGAGGATGGCGAAACCGATCGCGGTGCCGAGGGCACCCAGGCCGATCAGCAGGCCGGCCGCGATGACCGTGAACTTCAGCACTTCAGCGATGAGGGCAGCGTTTTCCATGGTGTACTCCGTTGGATCCGATCGTGTTGCTTGGTGGAAAGGAAGGGGGAAGGGTGTAGCGGAATCCTTGGCCGAAGCGCCTCAGTGGCTCTCGGCCGACATGCTCAGGTAGACGATCGTGAGCATCATGAAGATGAAGGCCTGCAGCACGATGATCAGGATGTGGAACGCGGTCCAGCCGAAGCCGGCGATGAACTGCATGATGCCCATCGGCCAGGTGCCGAAGCTCGCGAGCGAGGAGCCCAGCGTCATCAGCGCGATCAGGATGAAGATCAGCTCGCCGGCGTACATGTTGCCGAACAGTCGCAGCGACAGGCTGAGCGGGCGCACGCCCTCCTCGATCACGCGCAGCAGCACGTTCGCCGGCGCCAGCACGATCTTCATCGCGGTGGACTCGGCGTGGAACGGCGCGGTGAAGATTTCCTTCGTGAAGCCGCCGACGCCCTTGTGCGAGATGCCGAACACCTGGATCAGCAGGAACACGGCGAGCGACAGGCCGAAGGTGGTGTTGAGGTCGGCGGTGGGGACGACGCGCAGGTAGGCGTGCTCCGGGTCGGCGCCCGCGGCGACGTGGCCGGCCTTCCAGGCCCACGGCAGGAGGTCGACCGGCACCATGTCCATGAAGTTCATCAGGAACACGAGGCAGAAGATGGTGATCGACAGCGGCGCGATCAGCTTGCTGCGGCCGTGGAAGGTCTCGCGCACGAGGCCGTCGACGAAGCCGACGACGATCTCGACCAGGGTCTGGAACTTGCCCGGCACGCCGGCCGTGGCCTTGCGCGAGGCGCGCAGGAAGAAGAACACGAACAGCACCGAGAGCACGGCGGTGAAGATCAGGGTGTCGACGTTGAGCGTCATGAACGCGCCGTCGCCCACCTTCACCTGCCAGAAGTGCAGGTGGTGGTTGATGTACTCGGTCGTGCCGCCGGTGGCGGGTTCGCTCGCAGTCATGATGGATCCGATCAGGTTCAACGTTGCCGCCTCTGTGTCCGGTTCAACGCCAGCAGGTAGGCGAGCATTCCGGCCGCCAGTCCCGCCAGGAGCGGCAGCGGGGGCAGCCGCAAGGGCCCCAGCGCCACCACGATTACCGCCAGTGCCACCACCCACTTGCCCAGCGTGCCCAGCAGCAGGCGCGCGAATGCGGCACCCGCCGGCTGGATCCCGCCACCCAGCGCCACCGCGGCGGCCAGCGCATTGCCGGCCAGCATCGCGATGCCCCCCACCGCCGCCGCCAGCCCCTGGCGCGGACCTGCCGCGACGAGGGCCACCAGCGCGACCAGCAGCGCGGCGGCGGCCTGGATGGCTACCGCGCGCATTGCGGCGCGGCGACCCGTGGCGATGGGATCGTGCACGCGTCTTGCCGTCGTCAGTGGAGTTGGGTCCCGGTAGCCGTCAAAACGGCCCCGCCGAGCCGCAAAATTATAGCAGCGAGCCGTTTTCAGCGGCAACCGCCGGAAGCCATCGCATCGCTGAATGGGTCAGGGCCGGGCGGCGGCCCGGCCGCCCGGCCTGAACGGCCGCTGCGGGGCGCGGAACCTTTGGCCGGAACCCCCGGTCAATCCCGGCAAGGCCTGCCTCCTTCCTCGTCGATCCCGCGCAGGCCCCCGGAGCCCCGGCCCGCCCAAGGCCGGGGCTTTGTCTTCGGGCCGCCTACTTCTTCTTCGGCAGGTAGAGGTCGGTGATGGTGCCTTCGAAGGCCTCCGCCGCCATGCCCACCGACTCGCTCAGGGTCGGGTGCGGATGGATGGTGTGGCCGATGTCGGCCGCTTCGGCGCCCATCTCGATGGCCAGCGCGATTTCCGCGATCAGCTCCCCCGCGTGCACGCCGACGATGCCGCCGCCGACGATCCTGTGGCTGGCCGCGTCGAACACCAGCTTGGTGAAGCCCTCGGTGCGGCCCAGGCCGATCGCGCGGCCGGAAGCGGCCCACGGGAACCTGCCGACTTCCACGGACAGACCCCTGGCTTTCGCCTCCGCTTCGGTGACACCGACCCAGGCGATCTCCGGGTCGGTGTAGGCCACCGAGGGGATCACGCGCGCGACCCACTCGCGCTTCTGGCCGGCGGCGACTTCCGCGGCGAGGTGCGCTTCGTGCGTGGCCTTGTGCGCGAGCATCGGCTGGCCGACGAGGTCGCCGATGGCGAAGATGTGCGGCACGTTGGTACGCATCTGCGCATCGACCGCGATGAAGCCGCGCTCGCCCACCTGCACGCCGGCCTTCTGCGCGTCGAACTTGCCGCCGTTCGGCGCGCGGCCGACGGCGACCAGCACGCGGTCGTAGGTGTTCGAAGCCGGAAGGCTGGCGCCCTCGAACGCGCACTCGATGCCCTGCTTCGCCGCCTTCGCGGCGACGACCTTCGTCTTCAGGTGCACGGCGACGCCCTGCTTCTTCAGGCGGTCGGCGAGCGGCTTGACCAGGTCGGCGTCGGCGCCGGGCATCAGCTGGTCCATGAACTCGACCACCGTCACCTGGCTGCCCAGCGCGCGGTACACGGTCGCCATCTCGAGGCCGATGATGCCGCCGCCGACCACGAGCAGCGACTTCGGCACGTCGGCGAGTTCGAGCGCGCCGGTGGAGTCGATCACGCGGTCGTCGTCCCACGGGAAGATCGGCAGGCGCACCGCCTGCGAGCCGGCGGCGATGATGCACTGGGCGAAACGCAGCAGCTGCACCTTGCCGTCCGCGGCGGTGATCTCGAGCTCATTGGCCGAGACGAACTTCGCCGTGCCCTGCACCACGCGCACCTTGCGCTGCTTCGCCATGCCGGACAGGCCCTTCGTGAGCTGGCCGACGACCTTGTCCTTGTAGGCGCGGAGCTTGTCGAGCGCGATCTTCGGCTTGCCGAAGTCGACGCCGTAGTCCGTCGCGTGCGCGGCCTGCTCGATCACGTCGGCGGCGTGCAGCAGCGCCTTCGACGGAATGCAGCCGACGTTGAGGCAGACGCCGCCGAGCGTTTCGTAGCGCTCGACCAGCACCGTGTCGAGGCCGAGGTCGGCGGCGCGGAACGCGGCGCGGTAGCCACCGGGGCCGGCGCCGATGACGACCATCGCGCATTCGATGTCGGCCTTGCGGCCGGTGCCGGCCGCGGCCTGCGGGGCGGCGGCGGCCGGCGCGCTTGCCGCCGACGGCGCGGCGGGGGCCGGGTTCGCGGCTGGCTTCGCGGATGCGGGTGCGGGTGCGGATTGCGCGGCGCCGGGTTTCGCAGCGGGCGCGGCGGCCGCGCCTTCGGCTTCGATCACCGCGATCACGCTGCCTTCCGACACGTTGTCGCCGACCTTGACCTTCAGCTCGCGCACCACGCCCGCGACGGACGACGGCACCTCCATCGTCGCCTTGTCGGACTCGAGCGTGACCAGGCCCTGGTCCTTCGCCACCGTGTCGCCGACGGCGACCAGCAGCTCGATCACCGGCACGTCGTCGTAGCCGCCGATGTCGGGCACCTTCACTTCGATCGTATTGGCCATCGCGGCGCCGCCTTACAGCATCGCCCGGCGCATGTCGCCGAGCAGCTGCGCGAGGTAGGCGGTGAAGCGCGCCGCGGCGGCGCCGTCGATCACGCGGTGGTCGTAGCTCAGCGACAGCGGCAGCACGAGGCGCGGCTCGAATTCGCTGCCGTTCCACACCGGCTTCATGGAGGACTTCGACACGCCGAGGATCGCGACTTCCGGCGCGTTGACGATCGGCGTGAACGCGGTGCCGCCGATGCCGCCCAGCGAGCTGATCGTGAAGCAGCCGCCCTGCATGTCGGCGGGCCCGAGCTTGCCGTCGCGCGCCTTCGCCGCGAGCTCGGCCGATTCGGCCGCGATCTCCATCACGCCCTTGCGGTCGCAGTCGCGGATCACCGGCACGACCAGGCCGTTCGGCGTGTCCGCGGCGAAGCCGACGTGGAAGTACTTCTTCAGCACGAGGTGCGCGCCGTCGGCGTCGAGCGAGGCGTTGAACGTCGGGTATTTCTGCAGCGCGGCGACGCTGGCCTTGATGATGAAGGCGAGCATCGTGAGCTTCGCGGCGCCACCCTTCGCGATGGTCTTGGCGTTTTCCTCGTTGAGCGCGACGCGCAGCGCCTCGAGCGCGGTGATGTCGGCGTCGTCGTGCTGGGTGACGTGCGGGATCATCGCCCAGTTGCGCGACAGGTTCGCGCCGGAGATCTTCTGGATGCGGGTGAGCTCGCGCGTCTCGATCCCGCCGAACTTCGCGAAGTCGACCTTCGGCCACGACAGCAGGTTCAGGCCGCCGCCACCACCGCCCGCGGCCGCGCCGGCACCGGCGCCGCCCTGCAGCGCGGCCTTGACGAACTTCTGCACGTCTTCCTTCGAGATGCGGCCGCCGCGCTCGCTGCCCTGCACGCGCGACAGGTCCACGCCGAGCTCGCGCGCGAACATGCGCACCGCGGGACTGGCGTAGGGCACGCCGCCCGGCATCACCGCGTCGGCCTCGAAACGCACCGGCGGCGGCGCGGCGCGCGCGACGTCCGCCTGGACCAGCCGGTCGGGCTGCGGCGGCACGTCCACCGGCGGCACCTGCGTGGCGGTTTCCGCCGCGCGCGTTTCCTGCTTCGGCGCTACGGGCTCCGCGCGCGGGGTCGCGGGCGCTTCGGCGGGCGCGGCGCCGTCCGCCGCGTCGGCTGCCGGCTCGATCACGCCGACGACGCTGCCCTCGGACACCGCATCGCCCACCTTGACCTTCAGCTCGCGGATCACGCCCGCGAACGGCGCCGGCACTTCCATCGTCGCCTTGTCCGATTCCAGCGTGACCAGGCCCTGGTCCTTCGCCACGGTGTCGCCGACGGCGACCAGCACTTCGATCACGGGCACGTCGTCGTAGCCGCCGATGTCGGGGACGCGCGCTTCCTTCAGCTCGGGCATGGCCGATGGGCCTCGATGGGGTTTCGTGACCTTCCATTGTGCCGCCAGCGCGAAGGCGGCGCCAATGCGGCGCGCAGGCAGCGTGAAAACAGCGGTTTGCGACGGTCCCAGTCAGGTTGCGTGCGCGGGGAGGTTCATGCCCGCCCGGCTACGGTGGCGCCGCCCTACTCCCCAGGGGCAGAAAAAACATACGAGGAGATCTCCATGCAAGCCATTCGCAGCAACCCCAAGACCCTGGCCCTGGCGCTCGGCACCCTGCTCGCCGGCGGCCTGGCCGCGGCGCCCGCGTTCGCGCAGGACGCCGGCACCGGCGCCTCCGGCAAGCACTGGGCGGTCGTCGGCGGCTACGCCCACCAGGAACCGACCGGCGACGGCACGATCGCCGGCGAGAAGGCCAACTTCGACGGCTCGGGCGCGACCACGCTCGGCGTAAGCTACTACTTCAACGACCACATCGCGGTCGAAGGCTGGGGCGCGGCCAGCAAGTTCGACCATCGCGTCAGCACCGCGGACGGCAAGATCGGCACGGTGAGCTCGCAGCCCTACGCGCTGAGCGCGCAGTACCACTTCCGCGACGGCGACGCGGCCGTGCGCCCGTTCGTGGGCCTGGGCTACTTCCAGAACAACATCGACGACGAGGACCAGGACAACCTCGGCCCGTACGCGGACAGCCACATCGGCATGAGCACGCCGAAGGGCCCGATGGCGACGGTGGGCATGGACCTCAACTTCACCCCGCACCTGTTCGGCCGCGTGGATGCGCGCTACATGCACGGCGGCTCGGACATCGCCGTGGACGGCGCCAAGGTCGGCGAGGCCGACCTCAACCCGGTGGTCGTCGGGGTGGGCGTGGGCGCGCGCTTCTGATCCGCCGCGCTTCTGATCCGCTGATCGATGCATCACGCCCCGTAGAGCGGAGCCATGCTCCGCTCTGCGCATGCCAGAAGGTCCCTCGATCGTCATCCTCAAGGAACAGGCCGCGCGATTCGCCGGCAAGGTCGTCCGCGAGGTCTCGGGAAACAGCAAGCAGCCCCTGCAGCGCATGCAGGGGCTGCGCCTGCGCGACATCTGCAGCTGGGGCAAGCATTTCCTGCTGCGCTTCGACGATTTTTCCCTGCGCATCCACTTCCTGCTGTTCGGCAGCTCGCGCATCGACGACCCCAAGGAGGGCGTGGCGCCGCGCGTGCGCCTGGTGTTCGACAACGGCCAGCTCGACCTGTACGCCTGCTCGGTGCGCTTCATCGAGGAGCCGCTGGACGAGGTCTACGACTGGAGCGTGGACGTCATGGCCGACGCCTGGGACCCGGCGCAGGCCCGCAAGCGGCTGCGCGAGCGGCCGCACGTGATCGCGGCCGACGCGCTGCTCGACCAGGACCTGTTCGCCGGCGTCGGCAACATCATCAAGAACGAAGTGCTGTTCCGGATCCGCGTGCATCCCGAGAGCGAGGTCGGCGCGCTGCCGGCGCGCAAGCTGGGGGAGCTGGTGACGCAGGCGCGCGAGTACAGCTTCGACTTCCTCGAATGGAAGAAGGCCTACGTGCTGAAGCAGCACTACCAGGTGCACACGAAGACGCACTGCCCGCGCGACGGAACCCGCCTCACCTATCGCAAGCACCTCGGCCGCGCGCAGCGCCGCGCGTTCTTCTGCGAGACCTGCCAGAAGCTCTACGGCGGGGGCGAGACCGTGGCGCGCGCGCCCTCGCGGCGCACGAGGTAGAGCCCGCTGGCGACGATGATCGCCGCGCCCGCCCAGGTCGCGCCGTCGGGCAGCACGCCCCATAGCGTCGCGTCCCAGAGCACGCCCCAGACGAGCGCCGTGTATTCCAGCGGCGCGAGCAGCGACGCTTCGCCCAGGCGGAACGCTTCGGTGATCAGCACCTGGCCGAATGCGCCGGCGACGCCGAGCGCGGCCACCAGCCAGACATGCTCGGCGCGCAGCGGCCGCCATTCCGGCAACGCCAGCGCGCCGGCGCCCGCGGCCATCAGCAGCATCAGCCATACCACCATCGCCTGCGTGGAATCGGTGCGCGCAAGCACCCGCACCGTGATCGCCGACACCGCGTAGCCGAACGCCGCCGCCAGCACCGCCAATCCGGCGGCGCTGGCGACGCCGCCGACGCCGGGGCGCAGCACCACGAGCACGCCGGCGAAGCCGACCGCGATCGCGGTCCAGCGGCGCGGGCCGACGTGCTCGCGCAGGAACGGCACCGACAGCGCGGTGATCAGCAGCGGCGCGACGAAGAAGATCGAATACGCCGTCGACAGCGGCAGCGTGCGCAGCGCGTAGACGAACGACGCCATCATCAGGACGCCGAGCGCGCCGCGCAGCAGGTGCAGCGGCCAGCGCGCGCGCAGCAGCGGCCGCAGGCCCGTGGTCGCCGCGGCCCATGCCAGCAGGAACGGCAACGACGCCGCGCCGCGCAGCGACGCCACCTGGAACGCCGGGTAGTGCGCCGACAGCGTCTTCAGCACCGCGTCCATCAGCGAGAACACGCCGACGCACGCGAGCATCATCACGATGGCGCGGAGCCGGGTGGCGGCCGGCCCGGCACGGGTGGAAGCGTTTTCCATCCACCTAGGATGCGTCACCCCGCGGAAAAAAGCGCGGATCGTCACGCCGATGCCGAAAAATGGGGGCAGACTCCGCATCCGGAGGCCAGGGACGGCGACCGCGCATCCCTCCCTTCGTCCATTCGCCCGGGGAGGGAACCCATGCGCCAGTCCAGCCTGCTCGTCCTTCGCATCGCCTGCGCGTCGCTGCTGCTCGTGCCGCCGCTCGCGAGCGCCGACGTCTTCGTCAACGAACTGCACTACGACAACGCCGACACCGACACCTCGGAGAGAGTCGAGGTGCTCGCGCCGGCGGGCACCAGCCTGTCGGGCTGGAGCATCGCGCTCTACAACGGCGCCGACGGCAAGCGCTACGCGACGCTGTCGCTGTCCGGCACCGTCGCCAACCAGTGCAACGGTTTCGGCACGGCCACCGTCGCCGCCACCGGCATGCAGAACGGCGCACCCGACGGGCTCGCGCTGGTCGACGCCGGCGGTCACGTCGTGCAGTTCCTTTCCTACGAAGGGACGTTCACCGCCACCGACGGTCCGGCCGCGGGCATGGGCAGCACGGCGATCCCGCAGTCCGAGTCCGGGACCACCGCCGCCGGGACGTCGCTGCAGCTGTCGGGCAGCGGCAGCCGCTACGCCGACTTCAGCTGGCAGGCCTCGCGCACCAGCTCGTTCGGCGCCTGCAACGCGGGCCAGTCGCCCACCGGCGGCAGTGGCGGCGGTGGCGGGAACGTCCTGCAGAACGGCGTGCCCGTGACCGGGCTCGCCGCCTCGACCGGCAGCAGCGTCACCTACACGCTTTCGGTGCCCGCCGGCGCCACCGGCCTGCACGTCGAATCGGCGGGCGGCAGCGGCGACGCCGACCTGTACGTCCGCTTCGGCGCCGCGCCGACGACGTCGAGCTACGACTGCCGCCCGTACCTGTACGGCAACAACGAGCATTGCGACTTCGCCGCGCCGCAGGCCGGCACCTGGTACGTGATGCTGCGCGCGTACACCAGCTTCTCCGGTGCGAGCCTCACCGCAAGCTTCGTGCCCCCGTCGGGCGGTGGTGGCGGCGGCGACGGCGATCCCGGCAGCTACTACGACGGCGTCGACACCTCCAGCGCGACGGCGCTGCGCGCGAGTCTGCACGCGCTGATCGACGGCCAGGCCAAGATCCCGTACACCGCGTCCACCACCGACACCTGGGACGTGCTCGCGTTCGCCGACGAGGATCCGGCCAATCCGTCCGACATCCTCGACATCTACAAGAATGAGTCGTACCCGAAGGCCGCCGGCGGCAACGACGACTACAATCGCGAGCACACCTGGCCCAACTCGCTCGGCTTCCCCGACGACGGCCCGACCAACTTCCCGTACACCGACCTGCACATGCTCATGGCTGCGGACATCGCCTACAACGCCGACCGCGGCAACCTGCCCTACGGCAACTGCACTGCGTCGTGCACGGAATACCCGACCGTCGCGAACGACGGCCGCGGCGGCGGCAGCGGCAGCTTCCCCGGCAACTCCAACTGGAGCGACGGCCACGTCTGGCAGGCCTGGCGCGGCATGGAGGGCAACGTCGCGCGCGCGGTCCTGTACATGGACGTGCGCTACGAGGGCGGAACGAACCCGAACACGGGCACCGCCGAGCCGGACCTGCGGCTCACCGACAACGCCTCGCTGGTCGCGCCGACCGGCGGCAACGCCTCGGTCGCCTACATGGGACTATTGTCGGTGCTGCTGCAGTGGAACCAGGAGGATCCGGTGGACGACGCCGAGCGGCTGCGCAACGACGCGGTCCAGAGCTACCAGGGCAACCGCAACCCGTTCGTCGACCATCCCGAGTGGGCGGCGTGCATCTACCAGGGCGTTTGCCCCTGAGCGCGCACGCGCCCGCGCCGGAAGACCCGATCGCCGCGACCCGCCTGTGGCTGGAGCGCGCGGTGATCGGGCTCAACCTGTGCCCCTTCGCGAAAGCCGTGCACGCGAAGGGACAGGTGCGCTGGGTGCTGGCGGACGCGGAGACGCCGGAGGCCCTGCTCGAGACGCTGGCGGCGGAACTGCTGGCGCTGCGCGACGCCTCGCCGGAGGACGTGGACACCACCCTGATCGTGCACCCGCGCGTGCTCGGCGACTTCCTCGACTACAACGATTTCCTCGAGGCCGCGGACGGGCTCGTCGCCGAGCTCGGACTGGAAGGCGTGCTGCAGGTCGCCAGCTTCCATCCGCAGTACCAGTTCGCGGGCAGCCATCCGGACGACGTCGAGAACTTCACCAACCGTTCGCCCTACCCGACGCTGCACCTGCTGCGCGAGGACAGCGTGTCGCGGGCGGTGGAGGCGTTCCCGGATCCGGACGCGATCGTCGACCGCAACATCGAGACGCTGCAGCGCCTCGGGCCCGACGGCTGGCGCACCCTCTTCGAATAACACTCTTGTCCGGCTTCCGCGCGGATGCGACGGCGGCTTCGTCCAGGTCGCCGCGGACGCGTCCGGGGCTTCGTGCGGGGTCGCCGCGGATGCGAGGGGGTCCGACGCGGGACCGCCGTGAATCCATCCATGGAGGCTCTTCGAAAACATCCATGTTTTCGAGGTCCCG
>JBQCJF010000195.1:0-24886 GCA_051953015.1 Luteimonas sp. | reverse complement strand
CGGCCGGCGCCCCTCCGGCGCCCGCCCCCGCAGCCCCCGCGCCCGGCGGCGCGGCGCTCCCGAGCTACATCGAGGACCTCGAGCGCAAGGCCATCGAGGAGGCCCTGCAGGCCAACCGCTACAACAAGACCAAGGCCGCGGCGGCCCTGGGGATCACGTTCCGGGCGCTGCGGTACAAGCTGAAGAAGCTGGGGATCGACTGACGTCGAGGCCAAAAGTGACGCAGAGCGTCAGCTTGCGCCGGCCCGGGTGACCAATCGCGTCACTTTCCGCCTACCCCCTCCGGGTGATCCGTGACCACCCACCCAGTTCCATGAATTGGGCCCCACAAGGACGCGGTTGGCACGCAATATGCATGCGTAGTCGTGTGCACGTGCGGGGCATTGCACGGCTACCGACGGACCGGGGAACCGGCCATGTGGGCACGTGAAGTTCAATTCCTCCGAGGGGAGACACCATGAAGAAGTTGCAGCAAGGCTTCACCCTGATCGAGCTGATGATCGTGATCGCGATCCTCGGCATCCTGATGGCGATCGCCATCCCGGCCTACCAGGACTACCAGGTCCGCGCGAAGGTCTCGGAAGGCATGAACCTGGCCAGCGGCGCGAAGCTCGCCGTCGCCGAGGTCAAGTCGTCCTCCGGTACGTTCCCGAGCTCGCCGGGTTCGGCGGGTATCTCCAACACGATCACCGGCAACAACGTCAAGAGCGTGACCGTGAGCACGAGCGGCCTGATCGAAGTGCAGTACTCCGGTCCGACCGAGATCAACAACCTGTACCTCAAGCTCAAGCCGACCTTCACCGGCGGTTCGGTCAAGTGGGCGTGCAACGCCGCCGCCGGCACCACCGTTCCGAACAAGTACCTGCCGTCGCAGTGCCGCTGACCGCAGCCTGCGCGTCAAAAAGCCCCCGGTGACGGGGGCTTTTTTTTGCCCGTAAACTTGAGTGGCAGACGGGGACGCGACGCGATGACCACATTGATGCCGGATAGCCACGCCCGGAAGTTGCGGCAGGGATGGGTGGTCGCGGGATTCCTCTTCGTGCTGCTTTCGGCGGCAGCGATCTTCCGACCCGCGACCCACGGGCCTTTCGTGTTCGATGACTTTCCGAATCTCGGAAACCTGTCGCAATTGGAAGGCACAATCGACCGTGTCCACGTTGGCCAATATCTGGCCGCTTTCACCGGAAGTCCCGGTCGTCCACTCGCGGCACTGAGCTTCGTGATCGAAGACTCCGCCTGGCCGACGGATCCGGAGCCATACAAGCGCGACAACGTGCTCTGGCATCTCATCTGCGGCGTCCTGGTCTTCGCGCTTTCACGGCGGATCGCCCGTTATTCCATCCGCAGCGCACCTTGGGCCGACGTCATCGGACTGGTGGTGATGGCCGCATGGACCCTGCATCCGATGCAGCTCTCGGCGACGATGCTGGTCGTGCAGCGGATGAACATCCTGAGCAGCATCGCCGTCCTGGCCGGGCTCCTGGGCTATATCGGAATCATCGACAGCGGACGCACTCCCGACTTGCGTCGGGTGGCCGCGGCGGGATCGGTGCTCGGCATCGCGGCCGTCGTCGCCTTCCTGTGCAAGGAAAATGGCGTGTTGATCTTCGCCTACGCCTGCGCACTCAACATGACCGTGCTGCGTCCTGTCGTGCAGCGCTTCGCTCCCTGGCCCCGGCGAATCCTGCTGACGGGCTGCGCTGCGCCCATCCTCGCATTGGCGGCGACCGCACTGGTCGCCCACCAGCGCATCGTGAACGCGTACACCAACCGCGCGTTCACGCTGCCCGAGCGGCTGCTGACCGAGCCCCGGATCCTGGTGGATTACCTCCAAACCATTCTCTTGCCACGCATCGGCGGCCAAGGCATTTTCCACGACAACTACCCCGTTTCCCAAGGCTTCCTGTCGCCCCCGACGACGGCATTGGCGATCGCCTTCCTCATCGCCCTGATCGCAGCCGCATGGCGCATGCGCCGCAGATATCCGGTCTTTGCCTTCGCCATCGGCTGGTATTTTGCCGGCCACCTGATCGAGTCAACCGTCTGGCCGCTCGAACTTTATTTCGAGCATCGCAACTACCTGCCCATGATCGGGCCGCTCTATGCCCTGGCCGCAGCGGCCGTTCCTGCTCCCAAACCATATCGGATACCGGCGCATGCGCTGGTGGGCGCATGGCTGCTGATCGGAGCCGGGCTGACGGCAATCAACGCGCCTATCTGGGGAAGCCGGGGCGCCCTTGCGACCGTCTGGGTCCAGGAGAATCCCGACTCGGTGCGCGCCGTCCAGATGATGGCCAGCTATCAGGCCGAGAGCGGCGACAGCGCGGCCGCCCGCGAAACGTTGTTGGCGGGCTTGAAGCGTGTCCCCGCGGCGCGCGAACTGGCGATGCAGGTGACGTTGCTCGATTGCTATACGAAGGGAATCACCCAGAGGCAGTACCGGGGAATGCTGGATCTGGCACGCCGGGTCCGCTTCACCCAGATGCTCCCCGACCTGGCGACGCGTTTCGGCCGTGAGGCGCGCGAAGGTCGGTGCAAGGGCACGTTGCCGAAGGATGGCTTCGTCCAGTTTGCAAATGCACTCCTCGAGAACCCCGCCCTCAGGCGGGACGGGCGCGCGGTCGCCTACATCTACGTGGAGTTGTCGAAACAAGCGGTCCATGACCGGGACCTCGATTCAACCATGCGCTACCTGGATGCCGCCTACGATGCCAACAAGAACCCGCTTGTGCCGCGCAACCAGGCCGTGTACCTCTTGACCGCCGGGCTCCCTCGGGATGCGATGCGCTACCTGAGGAAAAGCGAAGAGACCCCCTTTCCGTTTTTTGACCGGTGGATGCTCGACGTGCCGTCGATGAACAGGAACCTGTGGAAAATCGCGGAAAAAATGGAGAAGGATCTCCATGACGTTTCCAAGCCCGGACCGGCGCAGGCCAAGCCGTATCCGGCCTCGGGAAACGGGGATCATTGAAGACGCGCGCGCGACCCGCAACCGCCGGAGCCAGATGATGAAACGAGCGCTTATCACGGGGATCACCGGGCAGGACGGCGCCTACCTCGCGCAATTCCTGCTCGACAAGGGCTACGAGGTGCACGGCATCAAGCGTCGGTCGTCGTCTTTCAATACCGGGCGCATCGATCACCTCTACCAAGACCCCCACGAAAGCGATCGCCGCCTCGTGTTGCACTACGGCGACCTGACCGACGCGACCAACCTGATCCGCATCCTGCAGCAGGTACAGCCGGACGAGATCTACAACCTGGGCGCGCAGAGCCATGTGCAAGTGTCCTTCGAGACACCCGAATACACGGCCAACGCCGACGGCGTGGGCACGCTGCGCCTGCTGGAGGCGATGCGGATCCTCGGCCTGGAACGACGCACCCGCTTCTACCAGGCATCGACTTCCGAGCTTTATGGCAACGTCCGCGAGTCGCCGCAAACCGAAACCACGCCTTTCTACCCTCGCTCCCCGTACGGCGTGGCCAAGCTCTACGCGTACTGGATCACGGTCAACTACCGCGAGGCCTATGGGATGTATGCCTGCAACGGCATCCTGTTCAACCACGAGTCCCCGATCCGCGGCGAGACCTTCGTCACCCGGAAGATCACCCGGGCGCTTGCGCGGATTCACGTCGGCCTGCAGGATCGCCTTTACTTGGGCAACCTGGACGCGCGCCGCGACTGGGGGCATGCCCGCGACTACGTCGAGATGCAGTGGCTGATGCTGCAGCAACGGGAACCGGAAGACTTCGTGATCGCGACCGGCATCCAGCATTCGGTGCGCGAGTTCCTGGATCGCGCTGCCGGCGAACTCGGAATCGCCCTGGAATGGCAGGGCACCGGGCCGGCGGAGCGTGGCGTCGTGGCGGAAGCCCCCGCCGGTTCGGCCGCCAGACCGGGGCAATGCATCGTCGCGATCGACCCGCGCTACCACCGTCCCGCCGAGGTCGACACCTTGCTGGGCGACGCCAGCAAGGCGCGCGAGCGGCTCGGATGGAGCCCGCGCACGGACTTCGGCGAACTGGTGGCGGAAATGATGCAGGCGGACCTGTCGCTGGCGCGACGCGACGCGCTGGTGGCCGAAGCCGGCTACGCCGCAAGCATTCCGCAGGAGTGACGGTATGGCTGGTCGTGCATCCGTATACGTCGCCGGTCACCGCGGGCTGGTGGGCAGCGCAATCGTCCGACGGCTGCGCGTCGCGGGCGTCGACGACCTGCTGCTGCGCACGCACGCCGAACTGGATCTCACAGACCAGCGCGCCGTAGACGCTTTCTTCGCCACCGAACGACCCGCGCAGGTTTACCTCGCCGCGGCCAGGGTGGGCGGCATCCACGCGAACGCCACCTATCCGGCCGAATTCATCCAGGCCAACCTCGCCATCCAGACGAACGTGATCCACAGCGCGTGGAAAAACGGCACGAAGAAGCTCCTGTTCCTCGGTTCTTCCTGCATCTATCCGCGCGACTGCCCGCAGCCGATTCGGGAGGAATACCTCCTGACCGGCCCGCTCGAACCCAGCAACGAAAGCTATGCGGTCGCCAAGATCGCCGGCATCAAGCTTTGCCAAGCCTACCGGGCGCAGTACGGGTTCGACGCCATTTGTGCGATGCCGACCAACTTGTATGGACCCGGCGACAATTTCGATCTGGAGAACTCGCACGTCCTCCCGGCGTTGATCAGACGCTTTCATGCGGCGAAGGTTGAGGGAGCGCCGCGGGTCACGCTTTGGGGAACCGGCTCGCCACGGCGCGAATTCCTTTACGTCGACGATCTCGCCGACGCAGCGCTGTTCCTGATGCAGCGCTATTCCGATGCCGGCATCGTCAACGTCGGAACCGGTCGCGACATCGGAATTCGGGAGCTCGCGGAGATGGTCGCGGGCATCGTCGGGTATCGGGGCGAGATCGCCTTCGACGCGAGCCGGCCCGATGGCACGCCGCGCAAGCTGCTCGACATCGACCGCATCAGGGCCATGGGATGGGCGCCGCGGATGGAACTCCGTGCGGGGATCGAGAAGACCTATCTGGCGTACCAGGGCGCGACCGACGTTCGATGCTAGGGACGCCCGTATCGCTGCACGTGTTCAATCGACCGGCGCAGACCGCCCGGTTGATCTCCGTGCTGCGCGCGGTCAGGCCGCCGACGTTGTTCGTCCATGCCGACGGCCCTCGCCCCGGCAACCAGGAGGACGAGCGGAAGTGCGCGCTGGTCCGGGAGCAGGTCGACGGCATCGACTGGCCATGCCGCATCGTGCGCAACTACGCGGATGCGAACCTCGGCAGCTTCCGCAGGAACACCTCCGCGTTCGATTTCCTGTTCGCGCAGGTCGAGGAAGCCATCATCCTGGAAGACGATTGCATCCCGGATCCGTCGTTCTTCCGCTTCTGCGAAGAACTCCTGGACCGCTATCGCGACGACGACGAGGTGGCGCTGGTCAGCGGCTTTTCGCCGCTTCCTCCATCGCACGGTGGCGACAGCTACTTCTTCTCCAAGTATCCGATGACCTGGGGCTGGGCCACCTGGCGGCGGACCTGGCGTCGCGTGGACCTGGGCATGGAGGCCTGGCCGGATTTCCGCCGCCGCGGCCTGCGGCAAGCCTTCCCGCGTTTCGTCGAGCGCCAGCAGTGGCGCGCGCTCTACGACGCGATCCACGACGGCCGCATGCGCAATGCCTGGGACTACCAACTGATGCTCGCCTGCTGGATGGATGACCTCCGCTCCATCGCGCCGCGTGCCAGCCTCGTCTCGAACATCGGCTTCGGCCAGGATGCGACCCACACCGGCAACGCGGATTCGCCACTGGCGCGCATCCAGGCTTCCGGGATCCAGTTCCCGCTTCGACATCCGGCCGAGGTCGCGATCGACGCAGGACAGGACGCCGCGCTGTTCGACGCACGCTTCAGGTTGCCACTCCGTCGCCGCGTGAAGCTGGGCCTCAAATCCTGGCTGGGAGGCGCGAGGGGATGATCGCGCAGGTCGCATGCCCGTGTTGTGGAGCGAACGCGACACGGGTGGGAGCTCTTCCCGTGTCCACGATCTTCGCCGGGCGCCAGGTCGCACCCATCCCCGGGGGCGGCCTTTACCGATGCCCGGAATGCGCGCTGAAATTCCGTTTCCCGACCCTGCAGGACGCCGAATACGCGTCCCTTTACGACAACGGGCTCGTATCGACGTGGCCGATGGACGACAGGCGAAACGACTGGAAGCTGATCGTGGCTGCCGTGGAGCGTCTCAAGCCCGGCGGCGGAGACGTCCTCGATTTCGGCTGCAATACCGGCGAGCTGCTGGCCAAGCTGGATGCCCGCTACGTACGCCACGGCGTGGAGGTGAACGAGGCCGCTGGGGAGGTGGCGGAATCGGCGACCCACGCGACGGTCTGGCGCGACCTCGATCAGCTGCCGTCTGGTCGGCGCTTCGACGTGATCGTGGCGGTGGACACGATCGAGCATTTCCGTGACCCGCTTGGCCTGTTGTCCAGGTTGCTGGACAGGCTCGAGGACGACGGCATCCTTTTACTCACGACCGGCGACGCCGAATGCCGGCAGTGGAACCGCGTGCGCTCCAACTGGTGGTACTGCGCCATTCCCGAACACGTGGCGTTCGTTTCGAGGCACTGGCTGCGCTATTTTTCAAGCCGCCTTGGCTACTCGATCGTCGACTGCAGGAACTTCAGGTACGCACGGATGAGTCCCTTCCAGCGCCTCTGCGGCTACGCGGCAATCCATGCATACGGCCTTTTTCCGCGCGCCTATCGCACCACCAGGCGCCTTTTCAGGGCAGCCACGGGCCGTGGCCCGTCGGAAAGCCTCCCGGGCGTATCCGTCACTGCCGACCATTTGTTTGCCGTATTGACCAGGGAGGCCGCTTGAACGCCATGTATCGAATGCTCTGGCGCATCGCCAGGCCGATCCTGCCGAGGACGGCCCTCAAGCAGCTGCGCAATTTCCGCTCGCTTGCGGTCGCCCATGGCCAGTGGGCGACGATCGGAAGCCGCTCCTGCGTCGATGCCGAGGGTAATCCCGTCCCCTGGTATACGTACCCCGCGCTCGAATACCTGCGCCGTCTGGATTTCAGCGCCTCGAACGTGTTCGAGTACGGCAGCGGCAATTCCAGCCTCTGGTGGGCGGGCCGGAGCCGGAGCGTCACGTCGGTGGAGAGCGATCCAGACTGGTACGCACGCATCGGCGTCGCCGCCCGGACCATGTCCAACTTCCACTACCGCCTGGCCCGGGACAGGGACGACTACGTGCGTTCGCCCGGCGTGTCCGAGGCGGACATCGTTGTCATCGACGGCAAACACAGGTTCGATTGCACGCGGCACCTGATCGAAGGCCTGGCCCGGCATGCTTACCGGTGCCGGATGGTCATCTTCGACAACTCGGACTGGTACCCGCGATCGATCGGCGAGATTGCCACCCGCCTGGGCTGGGCGCAGGTCGACTTCGCGGGATTCGGCCCGATCAACGATTACACGTGGACCACAAGCATCTTCCTCGCCCCCGGCCAGCGGCTTTCGGAGGAAAGAATCCTGCCCCTCGGATCCGTCACCGGCCTTGAAAAGGTCGCGGAGGACGACTGAACGTGGGCAAGCCCGCGGTTACCACACCGATTCCATGTCCTTGAACAGGTAGCTGTTCCCGGTGACGATGCTGGCGCGATACCCCAGGTCCGTCAGGAACCCGTTGACCGGGTTTCCCGCGAGTTCCCCGATGCCGGTTCCCAGACACTCGGCCACGACGACGCGCGGCCTGATGCGCTTCCAGTCGTTCGAGCGCAGCACCTGCAGGTCCAGTCCCTCGACGTCGATGGACATGAAGTCCACGCGGGTTTCCGGCGACACGAGGCCTCGCGTCAATGCGTCCAGCGTGTCCGTCCTGACCTGCATCACGCCCTTCGCCGAGTAGCGTGAGCGGCCGGCCTGGCGGGCTGCATTTTCGTCGTCGAGCGTGTTGACGGCAGCCTCGTCGAACATGTGGTAGTTGCGCACGCCCGGCGCATCCGATACCGCCGCATCGATGAAGATGTCCCTCGGACGCCACCGCCGGAACTTCGCGGCGCATCCCGGCAACGGGTCGATGCAGATGCCGCTCCATCCCGCGAGGTAGAACAGGTACGAATTCGAGAAGCGGAACGGGTGGTGGCACCCGACGTCGATGTAGAACCCGGGCTGCGCGCGGATGTCGCCGAACATGCGCTTGAGGGCCAGGTCTTCACCCTCCTGCGAATACGACGCCGTCGCGAACCGCCGCGATCTGAAACGGCCAATACGGGCCAGGATGGTACTGCCGGGCATGTTCACTTCCATGCCCCCGTCAGGGGCGCCAGGACCAGGTGTTTCGCCTCGGCCCGGGACTGCGGGAACAGCGCCAGGGAGAACGTCGCTACCGTGTAGGAAACCAGCGTGGCCAGCGCCGCGCCGGCCGGGCCATAACCCGGGATGAGCAGCAGGTTGAGGACCACGTTGCAGCCGAGCCCGAGGGCGGTCCGGTACAACGAGATCCCCTGCAGGTTCTTGATCACCAGGAACTGGCCGCTCGCCACGCCCAGGTAAACAGCGACGCAGGACCACACGTGGATGGCCAGCACGACGGAGGCGGGCTGGTACGCCGGGCCGAACAGTACCGGGACGAGCCAGCCGGAGGCAACGGACACGGGCAATGCGACAGCCACCGCCATCCACGCGAACCAGAAATAGAGCCGGCGCATGTTGCCCCGGAACTTCGCCTCGGATTCGTCGTGGCTGTGCACCAGCGAAGGAAACGCTGCCGTGGCGACGATCACCGGGAGCGCATACCAGACTTCGCTGAGCCGCGTCGCCGCGGCATAGATGCCGACGGCCTCGGGGCCGGACATGTGCTGCAGCATCAGGGTGTCCAGCCGCATGTAGAGGACGATGGCAAGAGCGGAGAGCAGCAGCGGCCAGGACCTCTGCAGGAGGTCGCGCATGTATCGGCCCGATGCCGCGAACCGCCCGCCGTCGTGTTCGCCGCGGTAATACATCGCGACCAGCCCCACGGCGCCAATGGCGGCCTCGGCAACGCTGACCAGCGCCAGATCGACGATGTCCCCGTGCGCCAGGATCACGCCGATCCTGGCGAGCAGGCCGGCGACGAAACCGGAGAGCTTCGCGACCACCGCCTTCCGCGACTGCGAGCGTGCCCGGAACCAGTAATCGACGACGTCGAACGGTTGCAGCAGCATGGCCGCGGCGAAGACGACAACCAGGACCAGGTCGGTGCCCCTGCGCGGATCGACGACGAGGGCGGACGCCACTGCGAGCACGAACGCCACCGCCGATCCGGCCGACTTCAGCACGAAGCCGCTGGCCAGGACTACGTTGCGCGGATGCCGCGATTTCACCAGGTCGCGGATCAGCTGGCTGTCCAGCCCGATCGCGGCAAGCACCGCGAAGACCATCACGAACGACGTTGCATAGCTGAGGCGGCCGAACTCGTCGACGCCGAGGTAACGGGCGACCCAAAGCGTGACCGGCAACGCCAGCACCGCCCGCAGGAACTTGTCGGTGACCATCCACGCACTGTTGGCGAGGATTTGCCTGGCGACCTCGCCCGCCGGGAGCGCGTCCGGCCAGCGGCGAGCGGAATCGCGCCACCTGCCCGCGAGACCAGCGAAGAAGGCGAGCCGAGCCTGGCGTTCCGTCATGGGCTCGGACTCTACCTTTCGCATGCAGCCATGGGAACCGCCCTCCCGTGACGAATGTTCCGGTATGCCACTTGCCGCGTGGCTTGAAGGCCATTCCGCCTTGATCCATGCTGGTCGCGCGGTTCGACTCCCTGGCATCCGCCCACCGGGCCGATCCGGACGAAGTCCGGCGGACGGGGGCGCCAATGCCTGCAACTGGATCCAAGATGGACAGCGAGCTCATCGAGGGCGGGCGGAGACTGCTCGGCCTTCCCCAGGCACACCACCCCGGCCTGCCGCGCGTCAGCGTGCTCACGGTGGTGATGAATCGCCGGGGGTCGATGCAGCAGTGCATGGACTCGGTGTTTTCGCAGACCTATCCGAACATCGAGTACGTGGTTGTGGACGGCGGCTCGACCGACGGCACGCTGGGCATGCTCCAGGCCAACCGGGAGCGGATCGACTATTTCGTGTCGCGACCCGACGAGGGCATCTACGACGCGATCAACCAGGGCCTCTCGCTGTTGTCCGGCGACTACTTCCTCATCCTCAATTCCGACGACTGGTACGCGCCGCACGCGGTGGAATCGCTGGTACGCGAAGCGATGCGAACGGGCGCCGATGTCGTCCACGCGGACGCCTGGCTGGTGGGACGCGGTGGATTCGTGTACGACCGGCTCGACGGCTGGCTCAACGATGGCCTCTACACGCACAGGATGCCGCTCCGGCACGAGACCATGCTGGTCAAGCGGTCCGTCCACCGGCGGTTCGGCACCTACGACACGAGCTACCGGATCATCGCGGACTACGAGTTCCTGGTACGCATCCACCGCGAAGGATGCACGTTCGCGCACGTTCCCAGCGCCCTGCTGTATTTCACGATGGCGGGAATCTCGAACCGAAGGCGCGACCTGGTCGAGGACGAACGGCGCCGCTTCTTCGCCACGCTGTTTCCCTTCCTCGAGGCTGCTGACGTGGATCTTGTCGCCCGAGGGCTGGAGCCGCTCGAACGCGAGGGGTTGATGGCACGGTACGCCGGCAACTCCGAACTCTTCGTGCGCAGCCTCGCTTGTTTCGCCCGAGCGCCTGCTCCAATGCGCGCGCTCAAGGCACTGGAGCGGACGCCGGCCGCGCCGCTGCTTACCGCCGCGCGCTGGCTTCGGCGCATGCCGCACCTGCTTGCGGGCAATATCGCCCGCATGCGGCAGGGCCCGCGCGATCCCCGGCGCCTCTAGGCCCGGAAGGCGAGCTTGAGCGAAGCGCTCAACAGGGCCTGGCGATCGTAGGAGGTGGGGGGGAAGGCATCGGGCATGTTCCCGAGGAATGGGGTCAGCCCGCGCATCCTCCGCTCAAGCGCCTCGAGGCCGGTCGACAGCGACGCATTGCCCATTTCCCGGATCGCTTCCCGCTTCCCGAGCACGCGCGTGGCGTACAGCTTGGCCGTCGGCGCGAGATTCCCGTACACGCGTGGCATCTCGTCGACGAACCTTTCCAGCATGAACGCCGCCAGTTCGATCATCCGGGCCTTTCCCTCGGGATTGCGCTCATTGTCGATGCGCATGGCGGTGGTGAGCAGCCCGTCGCAGAACGCGATCGTGCCGGCCGGTGTCGCCAACGGACGCGCGACGCCCTCGCCATATTCACCCCGCGCCTTTTTTTCGTGCACGACCACGTCGAAGTGCAGTCCCGCCTTGCGCAGCTTGACCGCGCTCCGGCTGGCCTCGTGCTTGCGGTAGTGCACCTTGCCGTGCGGGGAATAGATGGGGGGGAATCCGCAACCCAACGCGCGCAGCCATAGATCGTAGTCCTCGCACGCCTTGACGGAGGCATCGAGTTGGCCGATCGCCTCGATCGCTTCCCTGGGAACAAGGAACGCATGCGTCGGCGCGATGTTCAGCCGGCACAGGTGCGTCGTCAGATCCTCACGATACAGGTGCCACCATCCTTGGAACATCGGCGTTCCGCGCGGGAACTGCCACGCAAAAAGTTGCGTCCGGCACACCGCGACACCGCGCCCGCCGACCGATCGCAATGCATCGATCCTCGCCGCGAGAGCATCCTCGCCCAGCAGGTCGTCGGCATCGAGGAACTGGACGTAATCGCCGGTGCTCGCCTGCAGGCCGTTGTTCCTCGCCGCGGTCGGCCCGGCATTCTCCTGCCGGATGTACTTGACTTTGCCGCCGTGCCTGCCGACCACGGCCGCGGTGTCATCGGTGGAGCCGTCGTCGACCACGATGACTTCCAGCGGCACGTCCTGGCGGAAGACGCTCGCCAGGCAGGCATCGAGGAAATGGGCGTAGTTGTACGCGGGGATGATGACCGAGACCAACCGCGACCGGTCCGCCTGCACGGAGAACATCGCTGCTAGGCGTCCGCCCCGGCGGCCGCCTCATGCCGCGCCTCGTTCCAGTAGGAAACGCAGGGGATCCTGGAACGATCGCAACGATCCGCGTACTTCTTCGCAATTTCGATCACCTCGTCCATCAGGCCTTCCGCGAGGGTGATCGGTTTCAGGCCGTGGCCGAGGAACTGGTCGTTCGCGACGAACAGGTCGTTCTCGTCGCTTTCGTTGCGCGGATTCGCGATGTGGTCGATGTCGACGCCGGTGAGTCGCGACACCAGCGCCGCGAGCTCCCGCACCCTGTGGGTTTCGGTCATCTGGTTGAAGATCTTGACGCGCTCGCCCCTGGCGGGCGGGTTGCGCAACGCGATCTCGATGCAGCGGACCGTGTCCTGGATGTGGATGAAGGCGCGGGTCTGCCCGCCGGTGCCATGCACGGTCAGCGGATAGCCGATCGCCGCCTGCATCAGGAAGCGGTTCAGGACCGTGCCGTAGTCCCCGTCGTAGTCGAACCGGTTGATCAGCCGCGGATCCAGCCGTGTCTGCTCGGTCTGCGTTCCCCAGACGATGCCCTGGTGCAGGTCGGTGACCCGTACCCCGTCGTTCTTGTTGTAGAAGGCGAAGACGAGCTGGTCCAGCGTCTTGGTCATGTGATAGACGCTGCCGGGATTGGTGGGATAAAGGATCTCCTTTTCCACCTGCTCGCCAGCGTCGGTGTCGAGCTTCACCTTCAGGTAGCCCTCCGGGATCTTCATCCCGGCGGTGCCGTAGCCGTAGACGCCCATGGTGCCGAGGTGGACGACGTGCACGTCCAACCCGGACTCGACGATCGCCGCCAGCACGTTGTGCGTCGCGTTGACGTTGTTGGAAACCGTGTAGCGCTTGTGGAAGCTGCTCTTCATCGAATACGGAGCCGCGCGCTGCTCCGCGAAATGGACCAGGGCGGCCGGTTCGTTCTCCCTGATCAACGTCAGCAGCCGGTGGTAGTTGTCCGCGATATCGAGGTTGATGAAGCGGATGTCGCGGCCCGACACGGCCTTCCAGGCTTCGATCCTCTCGCCCATGGGCCTGATCGGGGTCAGGCTGGACACTTCGAGCTCGTTGTCGATGTTCCTTCGCGAAAGGTTGTCGACGATGGTGACGTCGAACCCGGCCGCGCTCAGGTGGAGGCTCGTCGGCCAGCCGCAAAACCCGTCGCCACCCAGGACCAGGACTCTGGGGTTGCTCTGGGACATGGACGGTTCCCCTGCGAAGCGTCGAAATTGGACTCATGCTAGGCCAAGCCCAATAGGCGCGCAATTGGCCGGGAAACTGTGCGATTCGACACACTTCGGCACGCTGCCCTCAGCCGTCGCCGTCCACCCGCGCCCCGAGCGGCTCGTTGAAGTAGGCGGGGCGCCTTGGGCAGAATGGGGCATTGCCCGGTTGACCTGGCGCTGGCAGTTGGCGGGACTCCCGTGCGAGAGCGAATCCTGATCGTGGGTGCGGGCTATGCGGGCAGCGTCATGGCCCGCGAACTCGCCGACGCCGGGCACTCCGTCCACGTCATCGACAAGCGGCCCCACATCGCGGGCAACGCCTACGACGAACCGGATCCACACGGCGTGCTCGTTCACCGATACGGGCCGCACATCTTCCATACCAACGGGGAGCGCATCTTCCGCTACCTGTCGCGGTTCACCGAATGGCGGCCCTACGAGCACCGTGTGCGCAGCGTCATCGACGGACGCGCATATCCGTTCCCGATCAACCGCGACACGCTCAACCAGCTCTACGGCCTCGAGCTCGACGAGGCGGGAGCAACGGCCTTCTTCGAACGGGTGCGCGAGCCGCGCGAATCCGTCCTGACCAGTGAAGACGTGGTCCTCGACTCCGTCGGCCGCGACCTGTACGAGAAGTTCTTCCTGAACTACACGCGCAAGCAATGGGGGTTGGATCCGTCCCAGCTCAAGGCGGGTGTCGCCGCCCGCATCCCCACGCGCACGAATACCGACGACCGGTACTTCACCGACCGCTTCCAGGCGATGCCGCGCGACGGCTACACGGCGATGTTCCGCAACATCCTCGACCATCCCGCAATCGACGTGGAGACCGGCGTCGACTTCACCGGGTTCGGTGGTCGCAACCGATTCGGGCATGTGGTCTACACCGGACCGATCGACGCCTATTTCGACCACCGCTACGGCGCCCTGCCCTATCGATCGCTGCGCTTCGAACACGAGCACATCGCCGACCGTTCCAGCTTCCAGCCGGTGGGGACGGTCAACTACCCCAACGACCACGCCTACACCAGGATCACCGAATTCAAGCACCTGACGGGCCAGGTGCATCCCGGCACCTCGATCGTGCGCGAGTACCCGCAGGCCGATGGCGATCCGTACTACCCGATCCCGCGCGCGGAAAACGAAGCCCTCTTCAAGCGCTACGAAGCGCTTGCCGCGGACCAGGACGACGTCACCTTCGTCGGCCGGCTCGCGCAATACCGCTACTACAACATGGACCAGGTGGTCGGGGCGGCCCTGAAGGCCGCCGAAACGCTGATCGGGCGACTCGGGTGAACCCCCGCATCGCCGCCGTCGTCGTGACCTATAACCGCAAGGCGCTACTCGAACGCTGCCTGCGTGCGCTGACCGCGCAGACGCGCAAGCCGGATGTCCTGGTCGTCGTCGACAACGCTTCCGTCGACGGTACAGCGCAGATGCTCGCGGATAACGGTTGGCTGTCCCGAGGTGACTTCGTGCTGCTGCAATTGCCGGAAAACACCGGCGGTGCCGGAGGGTTCGCCGCGGGGATCGCGCACGCAACGGGAGTGGACGCGGACTGGACCTGGCTCATGGACGACGACGCCACGCCGCATCCCGACGCGCTGGAGCGGCTGCTGCGACAGCCGCTCGATGCCGCCAACCTCTACGGATCCGCGGCCGTGTGCGGCGACCGCCTTTCGTGGCCGATGGCGCCGCTCGAAGGTCGCGGCAACGCCAGGTGCGTCGACGTCGCCGCCCTGCCGGAAGTGGCCGAAGTCGCGTTCATCCCCTTCCTCGGCCTCCTGGTCGGCCGCGAGATGGTCAGCAACATCGGCGTTCCCGACGCCGGCTTCTTCATTGCCGCCGACGACGTCGAATACTGCGTGCGTGCGCGACGACAGGGCGCTCGCATCCTGCTGGTCCGGGACAGCCGCATCGAGCATCCCGCGTCGGATGCCGGACTCCTCCGCGCCCCCGGGATCCGGGTGCAGACGCTGCGCCTGCCGCCTTGGAAGCGCTACTACGACGTTCGCAACCGCATCCTGATCGCGCGCAGCCACTACGGGCTGCGCCTCTATTGCATGACGATCCCCGGCACCATCCTGCGTCTGGCGGCGACCCTGGCGTCCGAGGGAAACAGGATCGGCCAGCTCCGCGCATTCGCCGGCGGCATGGTCGACGGATTGCTCGGGCGCAAGGGCCGTCGCCACGAGCGCTGGGGCATCCGCGCCTGACGCCATGCGCATCGCCTACCTCTGCAAGCGACGCTACATGGCCAAGGACGTCGTCCTCGACCGCTATGCGCGGCTGTACGAAATCCCGCGCCAGTTGGCGTTGCTCGGCCACGACGTCGAGGCGTTCTGTCTTGCGTACTCTCCCCGCGCGAGCGACCTGGACCAACTGCACGAGGCCGCTCCCGGGCGCCTGCGCTGGCGCTCGCGGAATGCCGGCCGCTTGTTCTTCCCGCGAATCGCGACATACCCTTGGCGGTTGCTGCGCCAGTTGCGCGCGTTCGATCCGGACCTGATTGTCGCGGCGTCCGACATCCCGCACGTGGTGCTCGGCGAATGGCTCGCGCGCAAGCTCGCGCTGCCGTTCGTCGCGGACCTCTACGACAACTTCGAGGGCTTCGGCCAGGCGCGCATTCCCGGCATGGTGCGCGCACTCCGTCGCGCCGTGCGCCGCGCCGACCTGGTGTTGACGACCAGCGAACCGCTGCGCGGCCTCGTCGTCGACGCTTACGGCGCCGCGGGCCAAGCCATCGCCATGCCGAGCTCGGTGGACAAGGGCGTCTTCCATCCGCGCGACAGGGCCGCGAGCCGCGAGGCACTGGGGTTGCCTGCCGACGCGCTGCTCGTCGGCACCGCGGGCGGCTTGTACCGCGACAAGGGCATCGGCGAGCTGTACGCCGCTTGGGAGATCCTGTCGCAGCGACGGCCCGACGTGCACCTCGTGCTTGCGGGGCCCGTCGAGGCGGGGTTCGCACCGCCGGGTGGCGCGCGGGTCCATTCGCTGGGCGCGCTCGCGCACGATCGGGTCGCGGTGCTGTTCAGCGCGCTGGACGTTGGCGCGATCTGCGTCCTGGATACGCCGTTCGGCCGCTACTGCTTCCCGCAGAAGGCATACGAGATGATCGCCTGTGGCCTCCCGGTTGCGGCCACGGACCTGGGCGCGATGGGCAGCCTGCTGGCCTCCTGGCGGGATCGTTGCCTTTACCGGAAAGGCGATCCCGAAGCGCTTGCGGACCGCATCGAAGCGCAACTGACGGAGCGCTTCGTCCCGCCCGTCCCGATCGAAAGCTGGCAGGAGCTCATCGCGCGGATCGAGTCGCAACTGCCGCGCCGATGACTTCCGCATAGCGCCGCGCGACGCCTTCCATTCCGAAGCGATCGACGACCGATGGCCGCAATGCGGCGGCGGCGGCTCGCGCGGCGTGAGGATCGCCAAGTACCCGCAGGATCTCTGCAGCGAGACTTTGCGCGGAACGCGGCTCCGCGAGTCCGGCCGGGCCCGCCGGCCCGAAGACGTCGCCAGTCGCCGGCTGCCGCGTCGTCACCACCGGGCACCCGCACCCGGTCGCCTCGACCATGACCAGCCCGAGCCCTTCGCGCGCACCCGAAGGCGCCTCCTCGAAGGGCGCGACGAGCATTGCCGCCCGTCGGTACAGGGCGGGCAATGCGTCCTGCGGCAATGCGCCTTCGAACCGCACCTTGTCCGCGATCCCGAGGTCCGATGCCTGCGCCGCCCGCGCTTCCAGTCCGGGACCGAAGCCCACCACGGTCAACCGCGTCGAAGGCCTTGCCGCCAGGATCGCCGGCATGGCATCCAGCAGGTGACGCAATCCCTTCGTCTCGGTGATGCGTCCGACGAAAAGCAGTTCGTCGCCAGAACGGGCCACTGCGGCGTCCGGCGTGAAACGGCCGACGAGGTCGGCCCCCATTGGAAGCACGCCCACCTTCGCGTCGTCCGCGTCGAGCCGCCGCAACTCCTCGCGCATCGCCGCACTGACCACCGTGACCGCCGCGGCGCGCCTGGCCACGAAGCGCTTCAGCGCGGCCAGCAACGGGGCGCGCAGGGAATACAGATCCGTGCCGTGCGATGTCACGACCACGGGCGTCGATTCCCGTTGTGACCACGCGCCGAGGACCGCGAGGAATCCCTGCGGCAACAACCAGTGCGCGTGCACGGCATCCGGCTGCCAGCTGCGGCGCAGCCGCCGCAGCACGGCCAGCTGCGCCGCCAGGAAGGTCGGCACGAGCAACCACTTCCACGGCGAGCGGCGCAGGTTGCCCAGGATGCCGCCATCGTTCACCAGCGTCTCCAAGCGGACGGGCGCGTACCTGTAGCGCCGCACCGCGACGCCATCGAGGACTTCGGAGACCGCCGCCCCCGGAGCGTGGGGGCACAGGACCAGGACATCGAAAGCCGGGAGCAATCCGCGGGCCAGACCGTGCACGAAGGCGGGCTCGTGGTCTCCCGACCATCGGGGATATGTCGAAGTCACCACGAGCAGGCGCGGCTTCCGGCGTTCAGGCTCCCGGCTTGTCATCTCGACGGCGCTCGGAGCGCACGGCCTGGTAGGTCAATGAGGTGATCTGCTCGGAGATCAGCCCGATGAGGAAGACGATGACCGCCGCGCTGTACAACAGCATGCTCATGTTGGTGAAGCGATGATGGAACGCGAAGGTGTAGCCGTAATAGCCGGTCGCCGTCAGGAAGAACGCGAAGCCGATGGGCGCGAACAGCTTCAACGGCGAATAGAGCGTCGCGATCCGGAAGATGATCAGCAGGAAGCGCAACCCGTCGCGCACCGGCTTGATGTGGCTCTTGCCGATGCGCGCGGCGACCGGGATCGGCACGTAGGCGACCGGGTACGCGCTGCGGAAGAATGCCATCGTGCTGGTGGTCGGATAGCTGAACCCGTTCGGCAGCAGGTGCAGGAACTGGCGGAAGCGCTCGGCGCGCGCGACCCGGAAGCCGGACGTCAGGTCGGCGATGCGGTGGCCGGTCATCCAGGTCGCGAGCCGGTTGTAGAAGCGGTTCGCCAGGCCGCGGCCCATGTTGGCCTGGCCGCCGGCGCCGCGCGCACCGACCACCATGTCGTAGCCCTCGTCCAGCTTCGCGAGCAGCGACGGGATGCTCGCGGCGTCGTGCTGGCCGTCGGCATCCATGAACACGAGGATCTCGCCAGACGCCGCGCGGGCGCCGCGCTTGATGGCGGCACCGTTCCCCATCGAGTACGGCGCGCCGAGCACGCGGGCACCGTGCGCCGCGGCCACGGCGGCGGTGTCGTCGGTCGAGCCGTCGTCCACCACGATCACTTCCGCGTCGGGGTAACGCTCGCGCAGACCCGGCAAGGTGCGGCGCAGGCCTTCGGCCTCGTTCTTGGCGGGCAGGATGATGGACAGGTGCATGCGGCATTTCCCCTTGGGAGGGAGCGTAGCATCGTGGCCGACACTGCTCCTACCCGCCCGCACCGCGCCTTGTGTGACGGGGGTGGCATTCTGGGACCGGGGGGTTTGGGGTAAAGTCCCGAGGGGATTCCGCTGGCCTCGGGCCGGCGCTGGCAGCCGACCGTGGGTCGGCTCTACTTGAGGGTTGCGCCTTGGCCACCGCTGCGCACGCCAACCTGGTCGGCATCACCGGCATCGCCCGGCGCCTCGTCATGGACGGCGTGCTCGCCGAGGACGCCGCGCGAGAGGCGATGGCCGGCGCCACCCAGGCGCGCAAGCCGCTGGCCCTGTACCTGGTCGAGAACAAGCTGGTCGCGCCGGTCCAGCTGGCCGCGGCCAATTCGGTCGAGTTCGGCATGCCGATCTTCGACCTGGGCGCGATGGACCCGAACCAGTCGGCCATCAAGCTGGTCAACGAGGAGCTGGTCCGCAAGCATTCGGCCGTGCCGCTGTTCAAGCGCGGCGGCCGGCTGTACGTAGGCATCTCGGATCCGACCAACACCCGCGCCCTGGACGAATTCAAGTTCGCGACCAACCTCGCCGTGGAGGCGATCCTGGTCGACGAGGAGCGGATCAAGGCCACGATCGACAAGTGGCTGGAATCGGCGGCGTCCTTCTCGGACGCCATGGCCGAGGGCGACGGCGAGGAGGACTTCGAGAACCTCGACGTCAGCGCCGGCGACGACGACATGGAGGACGCCGCGGGCGGTGTCGACGCCAAGGGCGACGACACCCCGGTCGTCAAGTTCGTCAACAAGGTGCTGGTGGACGCCATCCGCCGCGGTGCCTCGGACATCCACTTCGAGCCGTACGAGACCGAATACCGGGTGCGCCTGCGCATCGACGGCATCCTCAAGCAGATCGCACGCGCGCCGGTGAAGCTGAGCCCGCGCATCGCCGCGCGCCTGAAGGTCATGTCGCAGCTCGACATCGCCGAGAAGCGCGTGCCGCAGGACGGCCGCATCAAGCTCAACCTCAGCAAGACCAAGCAGGTCGACTTCCGCGTCAGCACCCTGCCCACCCTGTTCGGCGAAAAGATCGTGCTCCGCATCCTCGACGGCGGCGCGGCCAAGCTGGGCATCGAGAAGCTGGGCTACGAGGACGACCAGAAGGCGCTGTTCCTCGCCGCGATCCAGAAGCCCTACGGCATGGTGCTGGTGACGGGGCCGACCGGCTCGGGCAAGACCGTGTCGCTGTACACCGCCCTCAACATCCTCAACGACGAGTCGCGCAACATCAGCACCGTCGAGGACCCGGTGGAAATCCGGCTGCCCGGCGTCAACCAGGTGCAGCAGAACACCAAGCGCGGCATGACGTTCGCCGCGGCGCTGCGCTCCTTCCTGCGCCAGGACCCGGACGTGATCATGGTCGGCGAGATCCGCGACCTGGAAACCGCCGAGATCGGCGTCAAGGCCGCGCAGACCGGCCACATGGTGCTGTCGACGCTGCACACCAACGATGCGCCACAGACCATCTCGCGCCTGATGAACATGGGCATCGCCCCGTTCAACATCACCTCCTCGGTGACCCTGGTCATCGCCCAGCGCCTGGCCCGCCGCCTGCACGACTGCAAGCGCGAGCAGGTGCTGCCGGAAGCGGCGCTCCTGGCCGAGGGCTTCACCCACGAGGAAGTCGCCGGCGGCATGACGATCTACGAAGCGGTCGGCTGCGCCGATTGCACCGAGGGCTACAAGGGCCGCACCGGCATCTACCAGGTGATGCCGATGACCGACGAAATCCAGTCCATCGTGCTCGCCGGCGGCAACGTGCAGGCGATCGCGGAAGCGGCGCAGGTGTCGGGCGTGCGCGACCTGCGCCAGTCCGCGCTGCTGAAGGTGAAGAACGGCATCACCAGCCTCGCGGAAATCAACCGCGTGACCAAGGATTGACCTCTATGGCAGCCAGCCGATCCGCCGCCAAGGGCAGCCTCCGCGACGAGCTCAAGCTCTTCGTCTGGGAGGGCACCGACAAGCGCGGCGTCAAGATGAAGGGCGAGCAGCCGGCGAAGAGCGAGAACTTCGTCCGCGCCGAGCTGCGACGCCAGGGCATCACGCCGCTGACGGTCAAGCCCAAGCCGAAGCCGCTGTTCGGCAGCGCGGGCAAGAAGGTGACGCCCGGCGACATCGCGGTGTTCAGCCGCCAGCTCGCGACGATGATGAAGTCGGGCGTGCCGATCGTCGGCGGCCTGGAGATCATCGCCGGCGGCCAGAAGAACCCCAAGGCGAAGGCGCTGTACACCGACATCCGCACCAGCATCGAGGGCGGCAGCTCGCTGCACGAATCCCTCACCAAGCACCCGGTGCAGTTCGACGAGCTCTACCGCAACCTCGTCCACGCGGGCGAAACCGCGGGCGTGCTGGAAACGGTGCTGGACACCATCGCCAGCTACAAGGAGAACATCGAGGCGCTGAAGGGCAAGATCACGAAGGCCCTGTTCTATCCCGCGACCGTGGTCGCGGTGGCGATCCTGGTGAGCGCAATCCTGCTGATTTTCGTGGTGCCGCAGTTCCAGAACGTCTTCGCCAGCTTCGGCGCGGACCTCCCTGCGTTCACCAAGATGATCATCGCGGCTTCGGACTTCATGATCAGCTACTGGTGGCTGGTGTTCATGATCGTCGGCGGCACGATCAGCGGACTGATCTTCTTCAAGAAGCGCTCGCTCGCCTTCCAGCACTTCCTCGATCGCATGATCCTGAAGCTGCCCGTGATCGGCCAGATCATGCACAACTCGGCCATCGCCCGGTTCGCGCGCACCCTCGCGGTGACCTTCCAGGCCGGCGTGCCGCTGGTGGAGGCGCTCGACATCGTGTCCGGCGCGACCGGCAACACGGTGTACGAGCAGGCGGTGAAGCGCATCCGCGACGACGTCTCCGTCGGCTACCAGGTGAACGTGGCAATGCGGCAGGTGAACCTGTTCCCGCACATGGTGATCCAAATGGCGGCCATCGGCGAGGAGGCCGGCGCGCTGGATGCCATGCTGTACAAGGTCGCGGAGTTCTACGAATCCGAGGTCAACAACGCGGTGGACGCGCTGTCGAGCCTGCTGGAGCCGTTGATCATGATCTTCATCGGCGGCATCGTCGGCGCCATGGTCGTCGGCATGTACCTCCCGATCTTCAAGCTCGCCGCCGCGATCTGACGAATGGCGTTTCTCGACCAGAACCCGGCGATCGGCTTCCCGGCGGCGGCAGGCTTCGGCCTGCTGGTGGGCAGCTTCCTCAACGTCGTGATCCTGCGCCTGCCGCGCCGCCTCGAATGGCAGTGGAAGCGCGACAGCCTGGAAGTGCTCGGCGAGCCCGAGGTCTACGACCCGCCCCCGCCCGGCATCGTGGTGGAGCGCTCGCACTGCCCGCACTGCAAGCATCCGCTGTCTTGGTACGAGAACATCCCGGTCTTCAGCTGGCTCGCCCTGCGCGGGCGCTGCCGGCACTGCCAGGCGCCGATCTCGATCCAGTACCCGCTGGTCGAGTTGCTGACGATGCTGCTGGTGCTGTGCTGCGTGTGGCAGTTCGGCTTCGGCTGGAAGGGCTTCGGCGCAATCGTCTTCAGCTGCTTCCTGGTGGCGTTGTCGGGCATCGACCTCCGCACCCAGCTGCTGCCCGACCAGCTCACCCTGCCGCTGATGTGGCTGGGCCTGGTGGCGAGCATCGATCCGCTCTACCTCAACGCCAAGCAGGCGCTGGTCGGCGCGATCATCGGCTACCTCAGCCTGTGGTCGGTGTGGTGGGTGTTCAAGCAGCTCACCGGCAAGGAAGGCATGGGGCACGGCGACTTCAAGCTGCTCGCCGCGATGGGCGCATGGGTGGGCCTCAAGGGCATCCTGCCGACGATCCTGCTGTCGTCGCTGGTCGGCGCCATCGTCGGCTCGATCTGGCTGGCGGCGAAGGGCCGCGACCGCGCGACGCCGATCCCGTTCGGCCCCTACCTCGCCGTGGCGGGCTGGATCGTGTTCTTCTGGGGCGGCTCCATGGTCGACTGGTACCTCCGGATTTCCGGCCTGCGCCACTGACCCGCGGCATCGCCATGACCTTTCCGGCTTCCGGCCCACGGCTCCCGGCTCCCGGTTCCCACGTCCTGGTCTGCGGCGGCGCTGGCTACATCGGTTCGCACATGTGCAAGGCGCTCGACGCGGCGGGCCTGGTGCCGGTGACGTTCGACAACCTTTCGACGGGACACCGCGACGCGGTCCGCTGGGGGCCGCTGGTGGAGGGCGACCTGCTCGATCCGGCCTCACTGCAAGCCGCCTTCGCCGCCTGGCCGGTGCGGGCCGTGCTGCATTTCGCCGCGCGCTCGCTGGTGGCCGAATCGGTTCGCGAGCCGGGACTGTATTTCCGCAACAATGTCGCGGGCACGCTCAACCTCCTCGACGCCATGCGCGCTGCCAGCACCGATCGGCTGGTGTTCTCCTCCACTGCGGCGGTCTATGGCGACCCCGTGTACACGCCCATCGACGAGTCGCATCCCACTGCGCCGATCAACCCGTACGGCTGGAGCAAACTGATGGCCGAGCGCGCGATCGCGGAACATTCCCGTGCCCATGGGTTGCGCGCGGCCTGCCTGCGCTACTTCAACGCGGCCGGCGCGGACCCGGAAGGCGACACCGGCGAGGCGCACGAACCCGAAACGCACCTGATTCCCAACCTGCTGCGTACGGCGCTGGCGCCGGGCGGCGAGCCGGCGAGCATCTTCGGGACCGATTACGACACGCACGACGGCACCTGCGTGCGGGACTACGTGCACGTCACCGACCTGTGCGACGCGCATCTGCTCGCGCTCGGGCGACTCGAGTCGGCGGCGCCGGGCGTCCATGTGTTCAACCTCGGCGGCGGACAGGGTAGTTCCGTCGCGGAGGTCCTGGCCGTGTGCCGCGAAGTCGCCGGCGCCGCGATCCCGGAACGCCGCTTGCCGCGCAGGGCGGGCGATCCGGCCGTGCTGGTCGCCTCCGCCGAAGCAGCCCGCCGTGAACTGGGTTGGCGGCCGCGTTACGGGCTGCGCGATTGCGTTGCGCACGCGCTGGCCTGGGAGCGGAGGGCATGAGCGCCTTCGTCGTCGGCCTGACCGGCGGGATCGCCTCCGGCAAGAGCGCGGTGGCGCGCGAGTTCGCAGCGCGCGGCGTGCACGTGGCCGACGCCGACGTGGCCGCGCGCGAAGCCGTCGCCGCCGGCTCGCCGGGACTCGCCGAGGTCGTCGCCGCGTTCGGCGGCGGCGTGCTCGACGCGTCGGGCGGGCTCGATCGCGCGGCGATGCGCCGGCGCATCTTCGACGACACGGCCGCGCAGCACGCGCTCGAGGCGAGCGTGCATCCGCGCGTGCGCGCGGCGCTGCAGGGGGAGTGCGCCGCCGCGCCGGGCGCGTACGCGATCGCGGCGATTCCGCTGCTGGCCGAAGGCGGCGGGCGCGACGCCTATCCGTGGCTGGACCGCATCCTCGTCGTCGATGCGCCGGCCGAGGTCCAGCATGCGCGGCTGCTGGCCCGCGACGGCATCGACGCCGCCCTCGCCGACCGCATGCTCGCCGCGCAGGCCACGCGCGCGCAGCGCCTGGCCATCGCCGACGACGTGCTGGCCAACACCGGGACGCTCGACGCGCTCGGCGCGCACGTCGCGTCGCTCGATCGCCTGTACCGAGTCCTCGCGTCCGCCTGAAGCGCGCGGCGCGGGCCGCGCGGCGACACGCCGGCTAGCCCTGGAATCCGCGGATCGCCGCGACGCCCTGCGCGCCGTGCGCGCGCGCCGTTTCGATGTCCGCCGCGCCCAGCCCGCCGATGCCGTAGATCGGCAGCGTGCTCGACTCGCGCAGCGCCGCGAACGCCGTCCAGCCGAGCGGCGCCGCGCCGGGGTGGCTCGCCGTGGCCTGCACCGGGCCCAGCACCGCGAAGTCGCAGCGCAGGCGCTCGGCATGCGCGAGTTCGGCGGCGTCGTGGCAGGACGCCGCCACCGGCAGCGCCTGCGGCAGCGGCCGCTGCGCGAGCGCCGCCAGCTGCGCCGCCTTGAGGTGCACGCCGACGCGCAGCTCGCGCGCCAGCGCGATGTCGCCGTTGACCAGCACCTGGACGTCCGCGGCCCGGCACAACGCCGCGGCGTCGCGCGCCCGCGCGCGCCAGCGGGCGGGCTCGGTGTTCGCGCCCGGGCGCCACGGGCTGCGGCGCCCGTCGCCGGGCGCGGGCGCCCGCGCCCCCGCCCCCCCCCCCCCGCGCCCCCCCCC
>JBQCJF010000194.1:0-4013 GCA_051953015.1 Luteimonas sp. | reverse complement strand
ACGCGGCGGCGAAGGCCGCGTTGCAGAGATCGAAGCTGCCGTCGGCGCGGCGCACGTAGATCAGGTTCTCGTCGGCGTCCACGACCGTGCGCAGGAACATGCGCTGGTCGCGCATGCGCTGCTCGCCGGCGCGCGCGCGTTCCAGCAACCGCCGACGCGTGCGCAGGTTGAGGTTGATCGCGGCGAAGCTGCCCAGCAACAGCAGGCCGACGATGGCGCCGCCCAGCAGCACGTCGCGGCGGGTACGCGCGAACTGCCGGTCGATCCCGACGCGCCCGGCCTGCAGGCGCGCGCGCTCCTCGGCCTCGAGGTCGTCGAGCAGGGCGCGGATGCGGTCCATGGTCCGCTTGCCGTTGCCGTTGCTCGTGCGCGCGATCGCCGCCTCCAGACCGCCCTCGCGGCGCGCCTGGATCGCCGCCGCGGAGAGGGCGAGGCGGGTCTCGATGGTGGCGTGGAGGTCGCGCAGCCACGCGTCGCGCGAGGGCTGGCGGCCGCACAGCATGCCGGCGAGCTGCCGGTATTCGCGGTTCCATTGCGCGCGGCCCGCGACGTAGGGTTCCAGGTAATCGTCCTTGCCGGTGAGGACGAAGCCGCGCGCGCCGGTCTCGACGTCGAGCAGCGAGGAGCGCACGCTCTTCACGGCCGACACCAGTTCGAGGCTGCTGCGGACCTCCTCGTTGTTGGCCAGCACGGCCTCGGAGGTCTTCACGCCCCGGAGGGCGAGGACGGCGACCAGCGCGACCGCCAGGATGAAGCCGAGGTTGTGGACGAAACTCGCAGTCGGGCGCAAGGCTGGCTCCGGCATCGGCCGCTCGCGCGCAGTCTAGCCCGAAGGCCGTGACGAAGTGCTACGCTCTGGCCGGCTTCGGGCATGCGGGGGTGTGCGATGCGGATGGGGCCGGCCTGGCTCGTGTTGTTGCTGGCCGCCTCGGGCGCGGCCGTTGCGAAGGACGGGGCCCTCGAGGTCCGCGTGACCGACGCGCGCGGCGCGCCCGTCGCCGACGCGATCGTTTCCGTCCGGCCGCGGGGCGCGGCGGCCGCCAGGCCCCGGCCGGCGCCGGCGCGTCGCACCATCGACCAGAAGAACCTCGCCTTCGTGCCCGGGCTCGAGGTCTTCCGTCCCGGCGACGAAGTCGTGTTCCGCAACAGCGACGCGACCCGCCACCACGTCTATTCGTTCGCCCCGGCGGCGAAGTTCGAGTTCGTGCTCGCGCCGCGCGAGAGCTCGCCGCCGCTGAAGCTGGAGCGCACCGGCGTGATCGCGGTGGGCTGCAACATCCACGATTCGATGATCGCCTGGCTCTACGTCACCGATGCGCCCTGGATCGCGCGCACGGGCGCCGACGGCCGCGCCGGCTTCGACGGCCTGCCGGCGGGCAGTTACGAGGTGCGCGCGTGGCAGCCGCGGCTGAAGCCGGGCGGCGGCGAGCCTGCGCGCACGGTCGTCGTGGCGGCGGGCGCCACCGCGCCGGTGTCGTTCGCGCTGCCGCTGCTGCCGCCGCCGCGGACGGACCACGAACACATGCAGTACTGAGGAAGCGACCGGGCCCGACGATGGGATTCCGCACGCGCATCGCGATCTTCTTCGTCGCCGCCCTCGTGGCGGTGCAGGGGCTGACCGCGCTGCTGGTCTACCGGGTCGCGCGCGAGGAGCTCGTCGCCGAGGGCCAGCGCCAGCTGCAGGTCGCCGCCGACGCGTTCGCGCGCCAGCTGGAGGACGTGTCGGGGCGCGTCGCCGCCGGCGTGCAGGTGATGGCGCTGGATTTCGCGCTGCGCTCGGCGATCGCGCAGCAGGACGAGGCGACGCTGCTGTCGGCGCTGCGCAACCACGGCCGCCGCGTCGGCGCGGCGCAGATGCTGCTGGTCGGCGTGGACGGGCGGATCGAAGCGGACACGCGCGCCACCTTCGCGCCCGGTGCGCCGTTCCCGTACACGGACCTGACCGATCGCGCGCTGCAGCGGCCGGCCGCCGCGGTGGTGTCGTTCGGCGGCGGCGCGTACTGGATGGTGGTCGTGCCGGTGTTCGCGCCCAGCCTGGTCGGCTTCATCGCCGCCGCGATCCCGGTCGACGACCGGTTGCTGGCGCAGTTGCAGGGCCAGTCGAGCCTGCCGCGGGAAGTCGAGCTGGCCAGCCGCGATGCGACCGGACGCTGGCAGGTGCTGGCGCACGGCCGCGGCGCCGGCGGACTCGCCGGGCAGCTCGCCGCGGCCGGGGGCGAGCTGCCCGCGCAACCGCGCACGACGCTGGTGGGCGGACGCGAATTCGTGGTCCAGGCGGTGCCGCTGGACAGCTCGACGCACAGCCCGCCGGTGGCGGCGGTGCTCGGCTATTCGGTCGACGAGGCGCTGCGGCCGTACCGCTCGGTGACGGCGGCGTGGGGCGTGCTGACGCTGCTCGGCCTGCTCGCCGGCCTCGCAGGCGCATGGGTGATCGCGCGCAGCGTCTCGCGCCCGATCGAACGGCTCGCCGCCTCGGCGCGCAGGATCGCGGAAGGCGACTATTCGCTCGTCGACGACACCCTCGTCGACGGCAAGCTCATCAACGGCAGGCTCGTCGACGGCAGGACCATGCGGCGCGCCGGACGCGACGAGCTCGGGCAGCTCGCGGTCGGGGTCTCGACCATGGCCGGCGCGATCCGCGAGCGCGAGGCGCGCATCCGCGAGCAGGCGAGCCACGACCAGGCCACCGGGCTGCCGAACCGGAGCGCCGCGGAAACGTCCATCGCGGCGTCGCTCGCGGTGCGCGCGGAAGGCGCGCTGCTCATGGTCGGCCTGGCGCGCGTCCAGGAAGTGATCAAGACGCTCGGGCACGAGGTCTGCGACCGGATGATGCGCGAGGCCGGCCAGCGGCTGCATGCGCCGGCGCGCGGCGGCGAGGTCGCGCGCGCCACCGACACGGAATTCTCGGTGTTCCTGCCCGGGGCCGGGCGCGAGGGCGCGGCCGCGGCCGCGTTCCGCATCGTCGAGGCGCTAGGCGAGCCGTATCGCGAGGCCGTCCTGACCCTCGATTTCGCGCCCGCCGTGGGCATCGCGCTCGCGCCCGCGCACGGCGCCGCGGCCGGCACGCTGCTGCGCCACGGGGAAGTGGCGCTGATCGCGGCGATCGCGTCGGGCGACGACGTGTGCGTGTACGACCCGGCGACCGATCCGCATCGCCCCGAGCGCCTGTCGCTGATGGGCGAGCTGCGCGAGGCCATCGCCGCCGAGACGCTGCAGCTGCAGTACCAGCCGAAGCTGGTGCTGGCCGGCGGACGCGTCGACGCTTGCGAGGCGCTGGTGCGCTGGCCGCATCCGGCGCGCGGGCCGATCGCGCCCGACCTGTTCGTGCCGCTGGCCGAGGAGAGCGGCAACATCCGCCAGCTGACGCGCTGGGTGCTCGCCGCAGGCATCGCCCAGGCGGCGCGCTGGCGCGCGCAGGGCGCGCACCTGCGGGTCTCGCTCAACGTTTCGGCGCGCGACCTCGACGACGTGGAGCTGCCGCGCCGCGTGGCCGAGCTGCTCGCGATCCACGGCGTGCCGCCCGAATCGATCGTGCTGGAAATCACCGAGAGCGCGATCATGGGCAAGCCCGACGCGGCGATCGCGGTGCTGCGGCGCCTCGCGGGGCAGGGGATCGACCTGGCGATCGACGATTTCGGCATCGGCCAGTCCTCGTTCGCGTACCTGCGCCGGCTGCCGGTGCGCGAGCTGAAGGTCGACCGCACCTTCGTCGCGCGGCTCGGGCATTCGCGCGAGGACCAGGAGATCGTCCGCTCCATCGTCGACCTCGGCCACCGCCTCGGTTACCGCGTCACCGCCGAGGGCGTCGAGGACGCGGCCACGCTGGCGTGGCTCGCCGACGCCGGATGCGACTACGCGCAGGGCTACTTCGTCGCGCGGCCGATGACGGTCGCCGCGTTCGATGCGTTCCTCGCCGCGGGCGGGCGTCCCGGCGGCGGGGCCCCCCAGCCGCCCGGGGGGGCGGGGGGCGCCCCCGCGCGCGGGGGGGGCCCGCGGTGTGCCCGCGCGCCCCC
>JBQCJF010000193.1:0-15998 GCA_051953015.1 Luteimonas sp. | reverse complement strand
TGGCGCTGGCCGCGCTCGCGCTCGCCGCCGCCGGCGGCTGCAGCACCTTCGGCCAGGCGCAGCGCGAACAGGCGCCGGCCGTCGCCGTCGCGGCGCGCGCCGACACCGTCGAGTGCGCGCAGCCCGACGCCTGCGCGCGCCCGTCGGCGCTGCACCAGCTGGTGGCGCGCGCGTTCGCCGAAAGCACGCCCGCCGCGCCGCGCCATTACGCGTTGATCCTCGACCGGGGCCAGGACGCGCTCGCCGCGCGCATCGACCTGATCCGCAGCGCGACGACCTCGATCGACCTGCAGACCTACATCTTCGACGAGGACGACGCCGGCCAGCTGTTCCTCGAGGAGCTGCTTGCCGCCGCGCGCCGCGGCGTGCGCGTGCGCCTGCTGGTCGACCAGCTGTCCGCGCTCAAGCGGGTGGACACGCTGGCGGCGCTGTCCGGCGCGCACCGCGACTTCGAGATCCGCATCTACAACCCGGTGCTCGGCCGCGCGCGCCTCAACTACCCGCAGTACCTGCTGGCGGCGGCCTGCTGCTGGAAGCGGCTCAACCAGCGCATGCACAGCAAGCTGCTGCTGGTCGACGGCGCGGTCGGCATCACCGGCGGGCGCAACTACCAGAACGACTATTACGACTGGGACCCCGGCTTCAACTTCCGCGACCGCGACCTGCTCGTCGCCGGCCCGGTCGCGCGCGACATGGGCGCGGACTTCGAGGCGTTCTGGAACGACCCGCGCAGCCGTCCGCCGTCCACGCTGTCCGACGTCGGCCGGGAACTGCTGCGGAGCGGCGTCCCGGCGCTGTCCGCGCCGCAGTACGCGAACCCCGCCCGCGTCGCCGCGGCCATCGCGGACGCTTCCGACCCGGCGCGCATCGGCGCGCTCGCCGCCGCGGCGATCCCTGTCGGCGCGGTGTCCTACATCGCCGACCTGCCGCTCAAGCACCACCGCAGCGAAGCGCGCGAGGCGCCGGCCACCGCGGAACTGCGCGCGCTGGTCGAGTCGGCGCGCGACACCGTGCTGCTGCAGACGCCCTACCTCGTGCTGTCCGACGCCGCGCAGCAGCTGTTCCGCGACATGCACAAGCGGCCCGCGCCGCCGCGCGTGGTGGTCTCGACCAATTCGCTGGCCGCCACCGATTCGTTCATCACCTACGCGCTGTCGTACAAGTACAAGCGCCGCTACCTGCGCGACTTCGGTTTCGAGATCCACGAGTTCAAGCCGTTCCCGGCCTCGGCGCCGATCGACCTGGCCGCCACCGGCGCGGTGCTGCCGCCGGTGCCGAGCGCGGAGGACGTGGCCCTCGCGCGCGAACGCGCGCGCCGGGCGCGCGATTCCTCGGGCGTCGGCGTGGGCAGCGGCAGCGGCGGCTACCGGCGGCCGCTGCAGGCCGAATACGCGGCGCTGCGCTACGCGCGCCGGCGCAGCAACGAGCGCGTGCCGCTGGAGCGCGCGGGCGTCCGCGTCGGCCTGCACGCGAAGTCGCTGGTGGTGGACGGGCGCGTGGGCGTGGTCGGCACCCACAACTTCGACCCGCGCGGCGACCACTACAACACCGAGAGCGCGATCGTGGTCCAGGACCCGGCGTTCGCGCAGGCGCTGGCGCGCAGCATCCGCGGCGACATCGCGCCGGAGAATTCCTGGACGATCGGGCGCCGCGCCGACGCGCCGCTGTTCCCGGGCCTGGAATACACGCTGGCGAAGTTCTCCGAGCGCATGCCGGTCTTCGACCTGTGGCCGGTGCGCTACGCGACGAGCTACGAGTTCGTGCCGGGCCCGGAGTGCCCGGCGCCGCTGTCGCCTTTCGACCCGCGCTTCCGCGCGTGCTACCGGCCGGTCGGCGACTTCCCGGAAGTGGCGGCGGGCTTCAAGCCGCTGCTGACCCGGATCTTCACCGCGTTCGGCGCGGGGCTCGCGCCCATCCTCTGAGCTGGAAAAGGGAGCGGCCGGCGCGTCCTTGGGGGAGGGAGTGCGCGCCGGCCGCCGGGGGAGGGATTCGCGGATGGGATCAGCCGCAGCGGAAGCGCGGCTGGCCGTCCCATTCGCGGGCGTAGCGCCGCTCGCTGGCGTAACCGCTGCTGTTGCCGTAGCCGACGCCCGGAGCGCGCTCGCGGTAGACCGCGCGGCGGCTGGTCTCCGGAGCGCGGGTACGCACGACGGGACGGGACGAGGGGGAGGCACTGCGGGGGGCGTACATGGCGGTTTCCTGAAGGCGAGATGAATTGGTGCGGTAGTAATGTAAAACACCAAGACAAATTCTGAATGTGCCGGTCGTCACCCCACTGAAGGCACCCGTATGCTGGCGCCATGACGACGTCCCGCCCGAGCCCCTTCCGCCGCCAGGCCACCGTGGCCGACCTCAACGCCCTGTCCGAAGGCACCGCGATGCGGCCGCTCGGGATCGAATTCACCGAGATCGGCCCGGATTACGTCCGCGCGACCATGCCCGTCGACGCGCGGACCCGGCAGCCCTACGGACTGCTCCACGGCGGCGCGTCGGTGCTCCTGGCCGAAACCCTGGGCAGCACCGCGGGCGGCCTGTGCACCGGCCCGGACCAGGGCGTGGTCGGCATCGAGATCAACGCCAACCACCTCGCCGGGGTGCGCGACGGCGTCGTCACCGGGACCGCGCGACCCCTGCACGTCGGACGCAGCACCCAGGTCTGGGAGATCCGCATCGAGGACGCGCGCGGCCGCCTCGCCTGCATTTCGCGTCTGACCCTGGCGGTCGTCGACCGCCCCGGCTGACCGGCCGCGCCGGGGCCGGCGCTATCTCACGCCCGGCTTCATTTGCTAGGCTGCGCCTCTTCCCATCCGCATCCGGAACACCGCCATGTCGATTTCGCTGAACTTCGAACTCAACGACCGCGACCTCGAGCACTTCCAGGCGGCGATGGAGAAGGCGAAGAAGGCGGCTTCCGGCAAGTCCACGCAGGAGATCATCGACTGCGCGTCGAAGCTGCTCGAGGACGCGCAGAAGGTGCAGATCCCGGACTTCATCAAGGAGCGCCTGCTGCACCTGGACGACATGATCGCCATGGCGCGCGACGAGGCCTGGGCGCTGTCGGGCGACGACCGCGACCGCGTGCTCTCGGCGCTGACCTACTTCTGCGATCCGGACGACGTGATCCCGGACAACGTGGCCGTGCTCGGCTACCTCGACGACGCGATCATGATCGAGCTGTCGGTGCGCGAGCTGCGCCCGGAGCTCGACGCCTACGACGAATTCTGCGACTTCCGCCAGAACCAGGCGCAGCGCCGCGGCCTGGCGCCGGACAAGGTCGGCCGCGCCGACTGGCTCGACAGCCGCCGCGAGGAGCTGGTCGACCGCATGCACCGCCGCCGCGAGCGCGAAGCCGGCCCCGGCATCGGCTACGGCAGCAGCAGCGGCTACGGTTCGGGCAAGAGCTACGTGCGGGCCTGGCGCCCGGGCATGTTCAAGTTCTCCTGAGGCAACGGGGCCGGCACGAGGCCGGCAAGCGGAGAAACGATCCCGTGCGCTGGCTGCGCTACCTGTACCGCGTGCCGATGCTGCTCTGGCACGCCGCCGTCGACCTTCCGCTGGTGCTGTTGCTGATGCTGCCGCCATGGGGCCGGCTGCGGCTGCGCGGCGGCGAACCGCTCGAGTACCGCGTGATCCGCGCCTGGCAGGCGGGGCTGATGCGCGTGTTCGGCTTCCGCATGCGCCGCCGCGGCACGCCGTTGCCGGGCGCGGTGGTGTTCGTCGCGAACCACGTCAGCTGGGTCGACATCGTCGCGCTGCACAGCCAGCGGATGATGGGCTTCGTCGCCAAGCGCGAGATCGCGGGCTGGCCGCTGGTGGGCTGGATGGCGACGCGCGGCGAGACGATCTTCCACGAGCGCGGCAGCACCGAATCGCTCGGCGGGGTGATGCACGAGATGCTGGCGCGGCTGCGCGGCGGCCGCGCGGTCGGCGTGTTCCCGGAAGGCCGCACGCGCGGCGGCGCGGAGGTCGGGCCGTTCCATGCGCGCATCTTCACCGCGGCGGTCGAGGCGCACGCGCCGGTGCAGCCGGTGGCGCTGTGCTACGGCGAGCATTGCGCGGCGCAGACGGTGGTGGCGTTCCGCGGCCGCGAAGGTTTCGGCGGCAATTTCCTGCGCCTGCTGGGCGAGCCCGCGCGCGTCGCGGAAGTGCGCTTCCTCGAGCCGATCCCGGCGGGCAGCGAGGAAGGCCGCCGCCGCATCGCCGAACTCGCGCGCGAGCGGATCGTCGCCGCGATGCAATGACCGGCGCCGGCTACCGGGCGCCCTGGTGGCTGCGCAGCGGCCACCTGCAGCCGATGCTCGGCTCGCGCCCGTGGCGCCGCCGGCGCGGCGCCCTCGCGCTGGCCGCGGCCGGCGCGGTGACGACGGAACACGTCGTGGACGGCGGCCCGGGGGTGCGCCTGCAGGGCCTGCACAGCGTGGTGCCCGGCGTGGAGCCGCGCGGCCTGGCGTTGCTGCTGCACGGCTGGGAGGGCAGCGCCGAATCCAGCTACATGCGGCTGACGGCGGCGCGCCTGCTCGAGCGCGGCTTCGCCACGTTCCGGCTCAACTTCCGGGACCACGGCGACAGCCATCATCTCAACGAGGCGATCTTCCACTCCAACCGCATCGACGAAGTGGTCCTCGCCGCGATCGACGTCGCGCGGCGCTTCTGGCCGGGCGCCGGGCCGTCGCGGCCGCTCGTCGCGGCGGGCTATTCGCTCGGCGGCAACTTCGCGCTGCGCCTGGCGTTGCGCGCGCCGGATGCGGGACTGCCGCTGTCCGCGGTGGCGGCGGTGTGCCCGGTGCTCGATCCGAAAGCGACGATGGCGCAGATGGAGGGCGGCTGGCGCGTGTACCTGCGCTACTTCGAGCGCAAGTGGCGGCGCTCGCTGGTGCGCAAGCGCGCGCTGTTCCCGCGCGTGCACGATTTCGACGACCGCACCCTGCACCTGGGCATGCGCGAGCTCACCGAATGGCTGGTGGTGCGGCACACGGACTTCGGCACGCTCGATGCGTACTTCGACGGCTACTCGATCGCCGGCGATCGCCTCGCCGCGCTGCGCGTGCCCGCGCACATCCTGATGGCGGAGGACGACCCGGTGATCCCGTTCGAGCATTTCCGCGCGCTGCAGCTGCCGCCGGCCGCGTCGCTGGAGGTCGCGCGCCACGGCGGCCACTGCGGCTTCCTGCGCGGGCTGGGCCTGGACGGCTACGCCGAGGACTGGGTCGCCGCGCGCCTCGCGCCGTAGAACCGGGAAAGGTACCCTGACGCCTTTTGGAGGCACGCCATGCGCATCCACAGCGACAGCTTCGAGAACCGGGGCGCGATCCCGGCGGAATTCGCGCTCGGCGCGCCCGGCGGCTTCGGCGGCAACCGCAATCCGCACCTGGCCTGGGACGACGCGCCGGCGGGGACGCGCTCCTTCGTGCTGATGTGCATCGACACCGACGCGCCGACCGACGCGTCGCTCGCCGGGCGCGAAGACGTGGAGATCCCCGCCGACCAGCCGCGCGGCGACTTCGTCCACTGGGTGATGGTCGACATCCCGCCCGACGTGCGCGCGATCGAGGCGGGCAGCGCCAGCGACGGCTTCGACAAGGGCGGCAAGCAGGCGCCGAAGGGCCCGGCGGGCAGCCGCCAGGGCCTCAACGACTACACGAGCTGGTTCGCCGGCGACGACAGCGGACTGCGCGGCGACTATTACGGCTACGACGGTCCGTACCCGCCCCCGAACGACCGCCGCATCCACCGCTACTTCTTCCGCGTGTTCGCGCTCGGCACCGACCGCCTGCAGCTGCCGGCCCGCTTCACCGCGGCCGACGCGTTCCGCGCGATGCAAGGCAACGTCCTGGGCGAGACCGCCCTCCACGGCACCTACAGCCTCAACCCCTCGGCGGGCTGAACCCGCCCGTCGCGGCCACCGTCCGCGGCCGGATCCGCTGGCCGCTTCCCCGGCGCCACCCCGTCACTACTGGCGGGGAATGATCGCCGCTGGCGTCGGGGGAAGGCATGGGCTACACGCACGATCGCGGGACGCCCGCGCGGCGCTGGCGCGCCTGGCTCACAGGCGCATGGCTGTGGCTCGGCCTCGCGGCCGCGGCCTGGGCGCAGTCGCCGGTGTCGCTGCCGGGCGGCTCGCTGCCCGGCGGCGTGGTCGGCCAGGCCTACAACGAAGCGGTGCTCGCCACCGGCGGCGTGGCCCCGTACACGTATGCGCTGACCGGAAGCCTGCCGCCCGGCCTGTCGCTCGACGCCGCGAACGGCGTGATCTCCGGCATTCCGTCCTCGGACGGCTACTACCCGTTCTCGATCACCGCGTTCGACAGCGGGTCGGGTTCGTCCACCGCCGCCTACGACATCACCATCTTCGTGCCGCCGTCGATCGAGCCGTCGACGCTGCCCGACGGCGTCGTCGGCGAGTCCTACCTGCAGTACCTGTACGTCGCGAACGGCGGCACCGGCGCGTACCACTTCGCCCTCAGCTCGGGCAGCCTGCCGCCGGGGCTCACGCTCGACCTCGGCGGCACGCTGTCGGGTACGCCGACGACCGCGGGCAGCTACACGTTCAAGGTCACCGCCGGCCCCGCGCCGTCACTGCTGCCGACGGCGACGTTCCCGTCGGGCACGGTCGTCCAGACCTACACGATCGACGTCGCGCCGCCCGTCATCGACATCGCGCCGACGGTGCCGAACCTGACCGCGACGACCTACGTTCCCTACAGCCAGCCCTTCACCGCGAGCGGCGGCACGGCGCCCTACAGCTTTTCCGCCAACGTGGCGCTGCCCGCAGGGCTGGTGCTGGATCCGTCGGGCGTGATCAGCGGCACGCCGACGCACTCCGGCGTCACCGGCTTCACCCTCACCGCGACCGATGCGAACGGCGCGACGGGCACGCGCAACTATTCGCTGGTCGTCGAGCCGCCGGACATCGTGATCTCGCCGGCGAGCCTGCCCGACGGACGCCTCGGCAGCAGCTATTCGCAGGTGCTGTCCGCCAGCGGCGGTTCCGCGCCCTACAGCTGGGACTTCGTTTCCGGCAGCCTGCCGCCCGGGCTCAGCTTCGACGCCGCGACGGGGACCATCGCCGGCACGCCGACGGAGGACGGCAGCAGCAGCTTCGCGGTGATCGCCGTCGACTCGAACGGCGAGAGCGGAACGCAGTCCTACGTGCTCACCATCCAGCCGCCGATCATCTCGCTGTCGCCCTCGACGCTGCCGGCCGGCATGGCGGGCGAGGCGTACAGCGCGACGGTGACGGCGCTGGGCGACGGCACGCCGCCGTACACGTTCACGGTGAGCTCCGGCGCGCTGCCGCCGGGGCTCTCTATGGCGACCGCGGGCGCGGACGCCATCGCCATCACCGGCACGCCGACAAACGCCGGCAGCTACGACTTCGTGCTGCTGGCGACCGACAGCAACGGCCACGTGGGCGACGCGGCGTACACCCTCGTGGTCGCCGCGCCGACCGTGACCCTGTCGCCCGCATCGCTGCCCGACGGGCAGGTCGGCATGGCGTATTCGCAGGCGTTCTCCGCGAGCGGCGGCATCGGGTCCTACGCCTACGCCGTGTCCGGAGGCGCGCTGCCGGCGGGGCTGGCGTTGTCCAGCGACGGCAGCCTGTCGGGCACGCCCACGACCGCCGGCAGCTACGCCTTCGCGGTGTCGGCGACGGACAGCGCCGGCAACACGGGCAGCAACAGCTACCAGGTCCAGGTCACGGCGCTGACGGTCACGCTCGCGCCGGCTTCGCTGCCCGACGGCACGGTGGGCACCGCATACTCGCAGGCGATTTCGGCGAGCGGCGGCATCGGGCCGTACAGCTATTCGATCGTCAGCGGCACCTTGCCGTCCGGCATCGCGCTGGCCGGCGACGGAACGCTGTCGGGCACGCCGGCCGAAAGCGGCGACTACGGTTTCCTGGTGGCGGCGACGGACAGTTTCGGCAACCACGGCAGCGCGGATTACGTGCTGCACGTCGTCGCGCCGACGATCACGCTGTCGCCGGCAGCGCTGCCCGGCGGACAGGTCGGCGTGGCGTATTCGCAGGTGTTTTCGGCCAGCGGCGGCACGGCGCCCTACACCTATTCGCTGGACAGCGGCACCTTGCCGCCCGGCCTGGCGCTGTCGGGCGACGGCACGCTGTCCGGAACGCCCACCGACGCCGGCGAAAGTGTCTTCACGATCAAGGCGACCGACCAGTACGGCAACGTGGGTTGCGTCGAATACCAGCTGGCGGTGACCGCGCTCACGGTCACGCTGTCGCCGGCGTCGCTGCCGGACGCCTCGGTCGGCGTCGCCTATTCGCAGGCGTTCGGCGCCAGCGGCGGGACGGCGCCGTACAGCTTCTCCGTCGCCAGCGGCGCGCTGCCCGCGGGAATCGCGCTGTCCGGCGACGGCACGCTGTCGGGAACGCCGACGGAAAGCGGCAGCTACGCGTTCGCGGTGGCGGCGACCGACAGTTTCGGCAACCACGGCAGCGCGGACTACGTGCTGCACGTCGTCGCGCCCACGATCACGCTGTCGCCCGCAGCGCTGGCCGACGGGCAGGTCGGCATCGCGTACGCGCAATCGTTCGAAGCCGGCGGCGGAACCGCGCCCTACGCGTTCGCGGTCTCGAGCGGCACCCTGCCCGCGGGCCTCGCATTGTCCAGCGGCGGCGCCCTGTCCGGCACGCCGACGGAAAGCGGCAGCCGGGCGTTCACCGTCGCCGCCACCGACGCGCACGGCAGCACCGGCACGCGGTCGTACACGCTCGCGATCGCCGAAGCGGAAGCGCCGGCGCCGACCGCGGGCGCGCACCAGGCGACGACGCCGGCCGGCACGCCGGTGCAGGTCGACCTCACCGACGGGGCCAGCGGCGGCCCGTTCACCGGCGCGGACGTGCTCTCGCTGTCGCCCGCGAGCGCCGGCAGCACCTCGGTCGCCCAGTCCGCCGCCGGCGCGTACGTGCTGACGTTCACGCCCGCGCAGGCGTTCACCGGCACGGCCACCGTGCTGTACACGCTGAGCAACGCCTCCGGCCCGTCGAGCGCCGGGACGGTGACGATCCAGGTGACGCCGGTCGCCGACCCCCTCCAGGACACGGACGTGGTCGGGCTCGCGCAGTCGCAGTCCGCGATCTCGGAGGTGTTCGCGCAGACGCAGGTGACGAACGTGGTGGGTCGCCTCGACAGCCTGCAGGGCCCCCGCCTGCAGCCCTGGGGCTTCTGGGTGGCGGGCAGTTTCCGCCGCGGCGACCTCGACGCCAACGGCAACGCCGAAGGCCTCACGTTCGAGACCTCCGGCGTCACCACCGGCGCGGATCGCCAGTTCGGCGACAGCTTCTCGTTCGGGCTCGCCGGCGGCCTCGCGCAGGACCGCACCCTGATCGGCCATCGCGGCAGCCGCAGCGATTCGCGCGCGCATGCCGCCGTGGGCTACGGCAGCTTCCATCCGTCGTCGTCGCCGTTCTTCCTCAACGCGATGCACGGCCACCAGCGCCTGAGCTTCCAGCTTCGCCGCTTCTCCCCGTCAGGCGGCGGCCCGGCCGCGGCGGGCGCGGACGCGGGGGCAGGCGGCGCGCAGGCGCTCGCGACGTCGGTGCAGCCGCTGGCCGACGCCGGCGACCTGCTCGACAGCGAGCGCACCGGCGGCCAGGACTTCTCCTCGCTCGGCGCGGGTTACCGCTACAAGGGCAAGGCGTGGACCTTCACTTCGTACGGGCGCCAGGACGACGTGCGCACGCAGCTGGACGCGTACACCGAGCCGTCGATCCTGCCCGATGCGCTGCACTACGACGCGCAGTCGATGCGCACCCGCACCAGCATCCTCGGCTTGCGCATCGACGGCACCCGCGAGATCCGCTGGGGCACGCTGCTGCCGAAGTTCAAGGTCGAGCTGCAGAACGACAACGACGACCAGGGCGAAGTGGTGGTGCGCTACGCCGACCAGCCGGACGGGCCGGTCTTCCGCGCCACGCCGCGCGGGCTGGACAACCGGCGCGTGGCGATGGAAGTCGGCGCGACGCTGGTGACGCGGCACTTCCTCACGTTGCGGCTCGAATACCACGCGGTGCTGGGCGGCCTCTACGGCAACGACAACGCGCTGGTCTTCAGCTTCGAGAAGGAGCACTGACCGGAGGGCCGACCCGCGGTCGGCCCTACACGAAGGCGAGCAGGGCGGCGCCGAGCGCGAAGCGGTAGATCGCGAACGCGGTGAAGCGGTTGGACTGGATGTAGCGCAGCAGCCACTTCACCGCCGCGAACGCGGTGACCGCCGACGCGGCGAAGGCGATGCCGAGCGCCGCCCAGTCCTCGCCGCCGACGCCGTCGTGGCGGAGCAGGTCGAGCAGCTCGTAGCCGGTGGCGGCGAACATCGTCGGGATCCCCACCAGGAACGCGAATTCGGTCGCCGCCGCGCGGCTGGTGACCCCGAACAGCAGCGCGACGAAGATCGTCGCCGCCGACCGCGAAGTGCCCGGGAACACGCCGGCCACGACCTGCGCGATGCCGACCAGGAGGGCGACGGTCCAGGTGATGCGCGCGCGCTCGCCGAGCACCGCCGCGCGCTTCGCCGCGAAATGCTCCGCCAGCAGCATCCACGCGCCGCCGAGGATCAGCGCCCAGGCGATGGGCGCGACGGCGTCGTCGAGCTGCCAGCCGAGCTTCTTCACCAGCAGGCCGAGCACGGCGGTGACCGCGAACGCGGCGCCGAGCTTCAGCGCGTAGTCGCGCGGCGGCTGCGCGAGCAGGGTGACGCCGTCGCCACCGGCACCGGTGCCCGCGCCGGCATGCGCACCGCGGCCGAGGAACGACCAGGCGAGCTGCACGAGGCGCTGCCGGTAGACGAGGACGACGGCGAGGATCGCGCCAGCCTGGATCGCGATGTTGAACAGGTCGCTGCGATGGCCGAGCCAGCGCTCGGCGAGGAGCAGGTGGCCGGTGCTGGAGATGGGGAGGAACTCGGTGATGCCTTCGATGATGCCCAGCAGCAGGGCGGCGAGCAGGGTGTCCAAGGGCGGTCCGTGCGGTGCGGGCGGGCGGGAGGCAAGCTTACGGAATTCCGTTCTGCCCGTGATTGGTGCGAATGGCGACGTTTGCACCAGTTTGGTTCATTCGCCGCGCACCGGAGGCCGCCGGGGCCGCGCCGGGCCTCGGTCCCGGCCCGGACGGGCGTTGGCACGCGGCTTGCGATCCCGGACAGGTCCCCGCCGCCATCCCGCCTCCGGAGCCCGCCGCCATGTCCACCCTCGAGCACGTCGAAAAACTCATCAAGGACCACAAGGTCGAATTCGTCGACCTGCGCTTCGCCGACATGCGCGGCGTGCAGCACCACGTCACCTTCCCGAAGTCGATCGTCGACGCCTCGCTGTTCGAGGACGGCAAGATGTTCGACGGCTCCTCGATCAGCGGCTGGCGCGGCATCCACCAGTCCGACATGGTCCTGCTGCCCGACCCGACCACGGCGTTCCTGGATCCGTTCACCGCCGATCCGACGTTGGTGCTGACCTGCGACATCCTCGACCCGACCACGATGCAGGCCTACTCCCGCGATCCGCGCGGCATCGCCAGGCGCGCCGAGGCCTTCCTGAAGTCCAGCGGCATCGCCGACCAGGCCTTCTTCGGCCCCGAACCCGAGTTCTTCATCTTCGACTCGGTGCGCTACGGCAACGACATGGGCCACACCTTCTTCCACATCGACTCGGAAGAGGCGCACTGGAATTCGGCCAAGGAATACGCCGGCGGCAACAGCGGCTATCGGCCGGGCATCAAGGGCGGCTACTTCCCGGTCGCGCCGCTCGACTCGCTGCACGACCTGCGCGCGGAGATGTGCAAGACGCTCGAGGCCGTCGGCATCGAGGTCGAGGTCCACCACCACGAGGTCGCGAACGCCGGCCAGTGCGAGATCGGCACGCGTTTCAACACGCTCGTGCAGAAGGCCGACGAGCTGCTGACGATGAAGTACATCATCAAGAACGTCGCGTTCCGCAACGGCAAGACCGCGACGTTCATGCCCAAGCCGATCGTCGGCGACAACGGCAGCGGCATGCACGTGCACCAGTCGCTCGCCAAGGGCGGCGCGAACCTGTTCACCGGCGACGGCTACGGCGGCCTCTCGCAGATGGCGCTGTGGTACATCGGCGGCATCTTCAAGCACGCGCGCGCGATCAACGCGTTCGCCAACTCGACGACCAACTCGTACAAGCGCCTGGTGCCGGGTTACGAGGCGCCGGTGATGCTGGCGTACTCGGCGTCGAACCGCTCGGCCTCGTGCCGGATCCCGTACGTGGCGAACCCGAAGGCGCGCCGCATCGAGATCCGCTTCCCCGACCCGATGAACTCCGGCTACCTGACCTTCGCGGCGCTGATGATGGCCGGCCTGGACGGCATCCGGAACCAGATCGACCCGGGCGCGCCGAGCGACAAGGACCTGTACGACCTGCCGCCGGAAGAGGAGAAGAACATCCCGACCGTGTGCGCGTCGCTCGACCAGGCGCTCGAGTCGCTGGACAAGGACCGCGACTTCCTCAAGGCCGGCGGCGTGTTCACCGACGACTTCATCGATGCGTACATCGGCCTGAAGATGAAGGAAGTCACCGCGTTCCGCGCGGCGACGCATCCGCTAGAGTACCAGATGTACTACGCGATCTGAGGACCAGCCCCGGCACCGCGGTTGCAATCGCGGTGCCGGGCGTTTTCAATGCGGGCATGAACGCACGCCTGCCGCTGGTCCTCGCCGCCGCGACACTGCTCGCGGCCTGCGCCCACGCGCCCGTCGCGCAGCGCAGCCCGCTCGCGCAATGGGTGCCGTCGCCGAATTTCGACGCGCGCCGTCCCATGCTGATCGTGATCCACGCCACCGAGGAAGGCTCGGCCGCGCAGGCGCTGCACACGCTGAGCACCGCCAACAGCGGCGGCCCGGTGAGCGCGCATTACCTGGTCGGCAGCGACGGCGCGATCTACCAGCTCGTCGACGAAGGCGATCGCGCCTGGCAGGCCGGCGCGGGGCGGTGGGGCACGATCACCGAGCTCAACTCCGCGTCGATCGGCATCGAGCTCGACAACGATGGCGAATCGCCGTTCGCGCCGGCGGAAATCGCGTCGCTGATCCGCCTGCTCGACGACCTGTGCACGCGCCTGGGCATCCCGCGCGACGCGATCATCGCCCACGCCGACCTCGCGCCGGCGCGCAAGCGCGACCCGGGCTTCCGCTTCCCGTGGAAGCAGCTCGCCGACGCCGGCTTCGGCAAGTGGCCGCAGGGGCCGTTGGCGGACCCGCCGCCCGGCTTCGATCCATGGATGGCGTTGCGCGTGCTCGGCTATCCGCTGGAGATCGACGCCACGCCGGGCTACACGGACACCGTCCGCGCCTTCCACCGCCACTATCGCGGCGACGAGAACGACGTGCTCGACGCGGAGGACGCCCGGATCCTCTACGCGCTGACGAAGCTGCCCGACCGGACGATGGCCCCGCCGCCGGCGGACGCCATCGCCGTGCCGGAGCCCGAGCCCGCAACGAATCCCTGAGCCGGAAGCCGAACGGCCACGGATCGGCGGCGATTTGCACTATATTGGTGCAATGGCCGGCCCCGGCGCCCTCGATGCCCTCGACGCACTGACCACGCCGGTCGCCTGGACGGGCGCCGACGGCTGCATCGCGGGCGCCAATCCCGCGTTCGGGCGCTGGCTCGGGGTCGGTTCGCGGCGCCTGCCCGGGCTGCCGCTGGCGGCGCTCGAAGCCGACGGCACGCGCCTGGCCGACTGGCTGCAGGCACCGGGCGGAGACGATGCGATCCGGCTGCGCCGCATGGCCTTCGCCTTCCCGGGGCAGCCGCCGCGCTTCGCCGACGTGGCGCTGTCGCCGCGCGACGGCGGCGGCTGGTGGCTCGAGGCGCATCCGGTCGACGAATTTCCCGGCGAGGATCCCGCGCTCGCGCTGCCTGGCGCGCTCAGTGCCGCGCTGAAAGGCCTCGCGCACGAGTTGCGCAACCCGCTCGCGGGCCTGAAGGGCGCCGCGCAGCTGCTCGCGCGCCGCGCCGCCGCGCGCGGCGGCGACGACGATTCGCGCGAACTCACCGCGCTGATCCAGTCCGAAGTAGAGCGGCTCGCGGCGCTGCTCGACCGCCTGCTCTCGCCCGCGCCGCCGCGGCCGCACGCGCCGCTCAACATCCACGCGGTGCTCGAGCGCGTGCTGCGCCTGGCCGAGAACGACGCCGGCTGGGCCGTGCGCCTGGCGCGCGACTACGACCCGAGCCTGCCGGAGCTCGATGGCGACGAGGACCGCCTGGTGCAGGCGGCGTGGAACCTGGTGCGCAACGCGATCGAGGCCGGCGCGGCGAACGTCGCCCTGCGCACGCGCGCCGAGCACGGCGTGCGCATCGGCGACGCCGCGCACGCGCTGGCGCTGCGCCTGGAGATCGTCGACGACGGCCGCGGCGTGCCCGACGAGCTGGCCGAGCAGGTGTTCCTGCCGCTGGTGAGCGGGCGCGCCGAAGGCAGCGGGCTCGGCCTCGCGCTCGCGCAGCAGGTCGCGCGCGAGCATCGCGGCTCGCTCGCGTTCCGCTCGCGGCCGGGGCACACGGTGTTCACGCTGCTGCTGCCGTTGCGCGAAGCGGAGGAAGGCGTCGATGGCTGAGCGCGCGCGATCGGGGACGACCGGCGGAGGCGACGACGCGGCGGTGTGGGTCGTCGACGACGACCGTGCCGTGCGCTTCGTGCTCGCCACCGCGCTGCGCGAGGCCGGGCGCGCGGTGCGCGAGTTCGGTTCGGCGGCGGAAGCGCTGGCCGCGCTGCGCGAGGGCGCGCCCGCGCTCATCTTCACCGACGTGCGCATGCCCGGCGACGACGATGGCCTCGCGTTGCTGCGCAAGCTGCGCGCCGCGCACCCGGCGCTGCCCGTGATCGTGATGTCCGCCTACACCGACATCGCCAGCACCGCCGGCGCCTTCCGCGGCGGCGCATGGGAATTCCTGTCCAAGCCGTTCGATCTCGACCACGCCGTGGCCTTGGCCGCGCGCGCCGCGCCGGCGCCATCGTCGCAACCCGCCGAGCAACGCGTCGGATCCGCGGCGCTGGCGGACCCGGCGGCGCGGAGCGCCGACGCCGCATCCTCCGTCGGCGCCACCGACGCCGCGCCGCGTGCGGCAGCGGCCGCACCCGAACTCGTCGGCGACACGCCGGCGATGCGCGCCCTGTTCCGCAGCATCGGCAAGCTCGCGCAGGCGCCGCTGTCGGTGCTCGTCACCGGCGAGACCGGCACCGGCAAGGAGCTGGTCGCGCGCGCGCTCCATCGCGAATCGCCGCGCGCCGGCAAGCCCTTCATCGCGCTGAACACCGCTGCGATCCCGGCCGAACTGCTCGAATCGGAACTCTTCGGCCACGAGGCCGGCGCGTTCACCGGCGCGACGAAACGCCACGTGGGCCGCTTCGAGCAGGCCGACGGCGGCACGCTTTTCCTCGACGAGATCGGCGACATGCCGGCGCCGCTGCAGGTGCGCTTGCTGCGCGTGCTGGCCGAAGGCGAGTTCTTCCGCGTCGGCGGCCGCGAGCTGATCCGCGTCGACGTGCGCGTGATCGCGGCCACGCACCAGGGCCTGGAACGCCTGGTCGCCGAGGGCCGCTTCCGCGCCGACCTGCTGCACCGGCTCGACGTGGTGCGGCTGCAGGTGCCGCCGCTGCGCGAACGGCGCGACGACATCCCGCTGCTCGCCGGGCGCTTCCTCGCGCTGGCCGCGCAACGCCTCGGCGCGGCGCCGAAGCGGCTGCAGCCCGACGCGGTCGCGCGGCTGCGCGCGCGCGACTGGCCGGGCAACGTGCGCGAACTGGAGAACGCGTGCTGGCGCCTCGCAGCGCTCGCGCCGGACGAGCGCATCGGCGCGGCCGACGTGGACGCGCTCGTGCCGGCCGCCGCCACCTCGGCGACAGGCGCGTTGGCGACCGCCGCGGCGGCCGCGCAAGGTTTCGCGCAGGCGTGGGACGCGGCGCTCGCCGACTGGGCGCGTGCGCGGCTGGAAGCGGGCGAAGGCGACCTGCACGCGC
>JBQCJF010000192.1:0-3572 GCA_051953015.1 Luteimonas sp. | reverse complement strand
TCGTCGTCGGCAGCGCCCTGGTGGCCGCCCTGGCCGGGGCCGCCGATGCGGCCGACGCCGCGGCCCGTGCCGGCGCGTTCCTGGCCCCGCTCCGGGCCGCGCTCGACGCTGCCTGAACGGCGCCTCCGCCGCCGGCGCCGTGGCGGCTGCGCCGCCGCGCGGATTACACTGGCCCGTCTACGCACCACGGCAGTGACCGCAACCGCATGATCTGGCTCAAGAAACTGATGCCCGCGAGCATCCGCACCGAGCCGGCGACCGGCCGCAAGCGCAGCGTGCCCGAAGGCCTCTGGGAAAAGTGCGACAAGTGCGGGACGGTTCTGTACCGGCCGGAGCTCGAGGAGAACCTCGAGGTCTGCCCGAAGTGCGGCCACCACATGCCGATCCGCGCCCGCGCGCGGTTGACCGCGTTCCTGGACGCGGGCACCGGGCAGGAGATCGGCGCCGCGCTCGGCCCGACGGACGTGCTCAAGTTCAGGGACCAGAAGAAGTACGCCGACCGGATCAAGGCCGCGCAGAAGTCCAGCGGCGAGCGCGACGCGCTGGTCGCGCTGCAGGGCACGCTGGCCGGCCGCCCGGTCGTCGCCTGCGCGTTCGACTTCGCGTTCATGGGCGGCTCGATGGGCTCGGTGGTCGGCGAGCGCTTCGCCCTGGCCGCCGAGCGCGCCCTGGAAATCGGCGCGCCGCTGGTGTGCTTTTCCGCCACCGGCGGCGCGCGCATGCAGGAAAGCCTGTTCTCGCTGATGCAGATGGCCAAGACCTCGGCCGCGCTCGGCCGGCTGCGCGCGGCGGGCCTGCCCTACATCTCGGTGATGACCCATCCGACGACGGGCGGCGTGTCCGCGTCGCTGGCGATGCTGGGCGACGTCAACATGGCCGAGCCGGAAGCGCTGATCGGCTTCGCCGGCCCGCGCGTGATCGAGCAGACCGTGCGCGAGACGCTGCCGGAAGGTTTCCAGCGCTCGGAATTCCTGCTCGAGCACGGCGCCATCGACCAGATCTGCGACCGCCGCGAGCTGCGCGAGCGCATCGCGCACCTGCTCGCGCTGCTGATGCGCCAGCCCTCGCCCGAGGAAGCGCTGGACATCGCTTCGTGAGCAGCCGCAAGCACTTCGGCACCGACGGCATCCGCGGCCGGGTCGGCGAGGGCGCGATCTCCGCCGACTTCGTCCTGCGCCTGGGCAACGCCTACGGCCATGCGCTGCGCGAGGCGCGCGGGCAGGGGACCTGGCGCAAGCCGGTGGTGATCATCGGCAAGGACACCCGCATCTCGAACTACATGTTCGAGGCGGCGCTGGAAGCCGGGCTGGTCGCGGCCGGCGTCGACGTGCAGCTGATGGGCCCGATGCCGACGCCGGCGGTCGCGCACCTCACCCGCTCGATGCGCGCCGACGGCGGCATCGTGATCTCCGCCTCGCACAACCCGCACTACGACAACGGCATCAAGTTCTTCTCCGCGCACGGCGAGAAGCTGGACGACGCGACCGAGCTGGCCATCGAGGCGGCGCTGGAGCATCCGTTCCGCACCGTCGAGTCGGAAAGGCTCGGCAAGGCGGTGCGCACCCGCGATGCGATCGGCCGCTACGTCGAGCACTGCAAGAACTCGGTGCCGCGCGGCTTCGACCTCGACGGCATGCGCATCGTCGTGGACTGCGCCAACGGCGCGACCTACCAGCTCGGCCCGCTCGTGCTGCGCGAGCTCGGCGCGCGGGTCGACGCGATCGGCGTCGATCCGAACGGCACCAACATCAACGACGGCGTGGGCTCCACCCATCCGGAACACCTGGCCGCGCGCGTCCGCGACACCGGCGCCGACCTCGGCATCGCCTTCGACGGGGACGGGGACCGCGTGCTGTTCGTGGACCGGGACGGCGCGATCCGCGACGGCGACGACCTGATCTGGCTGCTCGCGAGCGACTGGCAGGCCAGTGGCCGCCTGCAGGGCCCGGTCATCGGCACGCTGATGAGCAACTACGGGCTGGAGCGCGCGCTCGCCGATCGCAACATCGGGTTCGTCCGCACCAAGGTCGGCGACCGCTACGTGCACCAGGGCCTGCTGCAGCACGACGGCGTGCTCGGCGGCGAGGCGTCCGGGCACCTGCTGTGCCTCGACCGCGCCAACACCGGCGACGGCATCGTCAGCGCGCTGCAGGTCCTCGAGGTGCTGCACCGCACGGGCAAGCCGCTGCACGAAGCGGTCGCGGGCATGCAGCGCGTGCCGCAGAAGACCGTCAACGTGCGCTACGCGGCGGGCAGCAGGCCGGCCGAAGCGCCCGCCGTGCTCGAGGCGCTCGCGTCCGCGCAGCGCGCCGTCGAGGGCCGCGGCCGCGCCTTCCTTCGCCCCTCCGGCACGGAGCCGGTGGTGCGCGTCACCGTCGAGGCCGACGACGACGCGCTCGTGCAATCCACCCTGGACGCGCTCGCCGGAGCGGTGCGCGCGGCCGCCGAATCCTGAGTTCCGAGCATGACCAGCACGCTGTCCACGGGCACGATCCCCACCCTCGACATCCGCCGCTTCACCGCGCCATCCAGCGCCGCCGACCGCGAGGCCTTCGTCGCCGAGCTGGGCGCGGCCTACCGCGAGTGGGGCTTCGCCGGCATCCGCAACCACGGCATCCCGCAGGCGCTGATCGACGGCGCCTACGAGGCGTTCAAGCGCTTCTTCGCGCTGCCCGACGAGGTCAAGCGCAAGTACCACGTGGAAGGCGGCGGCGGCGCGCGCGGCTACACGCCGTTCATGGTTGAGACCGCGAAGGATTCGCGCTATCCGGACCTCAAGGAGTTCTGGCACGTCGGCCGCGAGATCCCGCGCGACTCGAAGTACGCCGCGGACATGCCGCCGAACCTGTGGCCGGTCGAAGTCCCCGAGATGCACGAATACGGCTACGGCCTGTACTCCGCGCTCGATGCGCTCGGGGCGCGGGTGCTCGGCGCGCTCGCGCTGCACATCGGCCTGCCCGAGGACTGGTTCGCCGACAAGACCGACCAGGGCAACTCGATCCTGCGGCCGATCCACTATCCGCCGATCACCACGCCCGACGTGCCGAACGTGCGCGCCGGCGCGCACGAGGACAGCAACCTGATCACGCTGCTGGTCGGCGCCAGCGCCCCCCGCCTGGAAGTGCTGTCGCGCAAGGGCGAGTGGGTGCCGTTCACCGCCGACGCCGACACCATCGTGGTCAACATCGGCGACATGCTGCAGCGCTACACCAACCACGTGTACCCGTCGACGACCCACCGCGTGGTCAACCCGCCGGGCGATGCCGCGCGCCAGCCGCGCTATTCGACGCCGTTCTTCCTGCACCCGAACCCGGATTTCCTGATCGACGTGCTGCCGTCGTGCGTCACGGCCGACAACCCGAGCCGCTATCCGGAGCCGATCACGGCGCCGGGGTACCTCGAGGAGCGGCTGCGCGAAATCAAGCTGAAGTAACGCCGGGGTTTCCGCTTCGGGGCGGGGCGTTGGAAGCGTAAGCGTCGCTTCGGACGGGGCGCCGGAAGCGTGCGCGGAATTCCGGGGGACGCCGCAAGTACGTCCCTGTAGGCTCCGTGGCGGCATCCATGCCGCCAAG
>JBQCJF010000191.1:0-16131 GCA_051953015.1 Luteimonas sp. | reverse complement strand
CCAGGCGCTGCGCGACGCCTTCTCCGCGCAACCGGGCGACCTGCAGCGCGGCTGGCTGCTCGGGCCCTCGCTGGGCGCGGCGTGGCCGCGCCTGGAGCCGCTGCTGCAGCAGGTGCCGGCGCGCGAGCGCGATCCGCTGCTCGCGCGGCTCCGCGGGATGGACGGCGCCGGCCTCGACGCGCTGGCCATGCTCGCGCAGCGCACGCCGCCGCAGGAGCGGGAGGCGCTGCGACAGCGTTTGTTGTCGGGATCGTCCGCGCGCTGAGGCCGGGGCCGCGCGCGCTAGCCGGAGCGCGCCTGCAGCAGCCGCCGGCTCGCGCTGAAGCGGTCGCCGAAGCGGGCGACGCCGTCGCCGCGCACGCGCTCGGCGTGGTCGCGCAGGTAGGCGTCGTAGGCCGCGCGGTCGCGCAGCGTGTACTGCACGCACAGGCCCACGCGTCCGGGGGCCGCGGGTTCGAGCACGTCGAGGATCCGCGCGTCCAGGAAGCCGGGCAGGGCGAGCAGCTCCGCGGTATGGCGGTTGAGCCACGCGCGGTACTCGTTCGCGATGCCCGCGTCGACGTCCAGCGTCACTTCGTAGACGACCTTCATGCCCATACGAGGCTGCCGAGGAAGGTGATCGTCACGCCGAAGGTGAGGAGGATGAAATAGCAGAAGCCGAGCACGCAGTACTTCAGCAGCGTCATCGCCCACCCCTGGCCGTAGATCCGCTTCTGCATCAGCAGCAGGTAGACCGGCATCCACAGGAACAGCAGCCCCTCGAGCCAGCCGGTCGCGGTCGACAGGGCGGGCACCGCGTCGCCGAGCGCGGATGCGCCGAACACCAGCAGCAGCGTCAGGCACAGGAAGGCATGGCTGTGCAGGGCCACGATCAGGTGTTCCATGTACAACCGGCGCTGGAAGAAATAGGCGAGCTTCAGCATCAGCGCGAATATCGGAAGGAGCACGAACAGGGTGGAAGGCAGCGCGCCGAGCACCGCGTTCTTGAGCCGGTTCGGATCCTTCTTGAGCTCGGCGAGGTTGTCGCGGCCCTTTCCGATCTGGCGGTTGATCCACGCGTTCGCGAATCCCGGCAGCCAGCGCACCACCACCGGATTGGTCGCCGGGTCCCACTGGCGGCCGTTGAACTCGAGGTCCGGGGTGTCCTCCTCGTCTTCGCTCGCGGCCGCGGCGCCGGGCTTGCCCGCTTGCAGCTGGGCGATGCGGCGCTCGGCTTTCGCACGGACCTGGCGCTCGCCGCGCTCGATGCCCTTGCGCGCGCCGGGCACATCCGGGATCTTTTCGCGCGCGGTGGCGAGGCCGGCCAGCGTCTGGTCGCGCGCCGCGACGACCTCCTCCACGGTCGTCGCGCGGTCGATGCTGTCCCGGTTCTCGAACTGCACGGCATCCGGGCCCCAGTTCCAGAGCAGCTGCGCGACGAAGAAGGTGACGATGCTCAGGAACACGAACAGCCGCACCGGGCTGACGTAGCGCACGCGGCGGCCCGCGAAGTATTCCTGGCTCAGGTAGGCGGGCTTCGACAGCAGCGGCCACAGCGTGCGGAACACGCGCGCGTCGATGTTGAGCACGGTGTCGAGGAAGTCGCCCATGATGCTGCCGAAGTGACGCACCAGCCCGTCCACCGGCTGCCCGCAGCGATAGCAGTGCGGGCCGAGCAGGGGCGTGCCGCAATTGGCGCAGGCGCGCGCGGGGGGACCTGCGGCGTCGGTCGCGGTCGGAGCGGAATCGGTCATCGTCGTTTCCCCGTTTGGCCGGGCTAAGATAGCCATTCGCCGCGCCGCTGCGCCAGCACCGGCGCCGGTTCCCGAACCGGTGACCCATGCATTCCCCGAACGCCGCCCCGCGCTTCGCCGCCGAAGCGCGCGCCACCGCCGTCCTCGCCGCGCCCCTGGTCGCCGGCCACCTGGCCACCGGGTTGATCGGCTTCGTCGACGCGGCCATCGCCGGCCACCACGGCACCGCGACGCTCGCCGCGGTCGCGGTCGGTGCCGCGCTGTACGCGCTGCCGATGATGGTGCCGATGGGCACGCTGATGGCGCTGCCGCCGGCGGTGTCGCAGCTCGACGGCGCCGGCCGCCGCGCGGAGATCGGGCCGCTGTTCCGGCAGGCGCTGTGGCTGGCGTTGGCGCTCGGCCTGGGGATGTTCGCCTTCATGACCCTGGCCGGGCATGCGCTCGAACCGATGGGCATCGCCGCCGACGTGCGCCCGGGCGCGCGCGACTTCCTGCACGGCATCCGCTGGGGCGCGCCGGCGCTGACGCTGTACCTGGCGATGCGCTACCTCAGCGACGGCCTGCACTGGTCGCTGCCGACGATGCTGTTCGGCTTCGGCGGGCTCGCCGTGCTGGTGCCGCTGGGCTACATGTTCACCTTCGGCTACGACGGCCTGCCGGGCGTGCGCATCCCTGAGATGGGCGCGGGCGGGCTCGGCCTGGCGTCGGCGGCGATGCTGTGGGCGCAGGCGCTGTCGTTCGCGCTCTACCTCGCGCGCTCGCGGCGGTTCGCGCCGCTGGCGCTGTTCTCGCACTTCGAGTGGCCGAAGCGCGCGCCGATCGGTTCGCTGCTGCGCAACGGCCTGCCGATCGGCGTCACGGTGGCGATGGAGGGCGGGCTGTTCATCGTCACCGCGCTGCTGATCGGCCGGCTCGGCGCGCTGCCGGTCGCTGCGCACCAGATCGCGATCAACGTCTCGGCGCTGTGCTTCATGGTGCCCTGCGGCCTCGCCGAAGCGACGACGGTGCGCGTCGGCCACGCGCGCGGCCGCGGCAGCGCCGACGGCGTGCGGCGCGCGGCGATGGCGGGCTACGCGCTCGCGCTGCTCACCCAGGCGTGCTCGGCGCTGGTGCTGCTGGCCGGCAACGACCTGCTCGTCTCGCTGTACACGCGCGACGCCGCGGCCGCGGCGCTGGCGGCGTCGCTGCTGCTGTACGCGGCCGCGTTCCAGTTCCCGGACGGCATCCAGGTGGTGTCGGCGGGCGCGCTGCGCGGCCTGGGCGACACCCGGGTCCCGATGTTCCTCGCCGCGCTCGCCTACTGGGGCGTGGGCATGCCGCTGGGCGCCGGGCTCGGGCTGGGCCTCGGCTGGGGGCCGAAGGGCATGTGGATCGGGCTGATCGCCGGCCTGGGCGTGGCCGCGGTCCTGCTGGGCTGGCGCTTCCTGCGCGCCAGCGCGCGGCCGCTGCCGGCCGGCGGGGTCAACGCGGCCTGAACCGGGCGGACGTGACCGAAGGGAGCGGTGACGTCCGGATCATGCGGGCGCCACCCCGCTGCCGATACCCTGTGCGCCTGATGCCAGGAGCCAGTGCATGAACGAGTCCCGCCGCGGCCCGATCGCCCGATTCTTCAAGGGCCTCTGGGATGCGATGAATTTCACCCGCATGCTGGTGTTCAACCTGGTGTTCTTCGGGTTGCTGCTGCTGGTGCTGGGCGCGCTGGCCTCCGGCGACGGCGCGCGGCCGCTCCCGGACCGCACCACCCTGGTCGTCGCCCCCGAGGGGCGCCTGGTCGAGCAGTACAGCTCCGATCCGGCGAGCCGCGCGGTCGCGCGCCTGTACGGCGACGAGGGCGCGGGCGAGGTCCAGCTGCGCGACCTGCTGCGCGCGCTCGACGCGGCGGCGAAGGACAAGCGCATCGAGCGCGTGCTGCTGCGCACCGATGCGCTCTCGTTCCAGGGCTACGCGTCGGTGCGCGAGGTCGCGGCGGCGCTGCAGGCGCTGCGCGCGTCGGGCAAGCAGGTGGTCGCGTTCGGCGAAGGCTACGACCAGTGGCAGTACCTGCTCGCCGCGCAGGCCGACGAGGTCTACCTCGACCCGATGGGCGGCCTGCTGCTCGAGGGCCTCGGCCGCTATCGCCAGTACTACCGCGAGGGCCTGCAGGACAAGCTCGGCGTGGACGTGCACCTGTTCCGCGTCGGCGAATACAAGTCGGCGGCGGAGCCCTTCATCCTCGACGCCGCGTCGCCGGAGTCGAAGGAAGCCGACCTGTTCTGGATGAACGACATCTGGCAGCGCTACATCGGCGATGTCGCGAAGGCGCGCAAGCTCGACGTGGCGGGCGTGGCCGCCGGGATCGACGGCGCCCCGGAAGGCATCGAGGCCGCCGGCGGCGACATGGCGCAGTACGCGCTGCGGCAGAAGCTGGTCGACGGGCTGAAGACCGAGCAGGACATCGACGACATGCTGGCCGAGCGCGGCGTCGCCGACGAAAGCGCGGCCGACGGCTTCCGCGAGATCGACCTGGCCGGCTACCTGCGCCACATCGACCGCGGCATCGACGCCGTGGACGAGCGCCCCGAAGTCGCGATCGTGGTCGCCGAGGGCGAGATCACCGGCGGCGAGCAGCCGCCCGGCACGATCGGCGGCGACTCGACCTCGGCGCTGCTGCGCTCGGCGCGCGACGACGACGCGGTGCGCGCCGTCGTGCTGCGGGTGAATTCGCCCGGCGGCGAGGTGTTCGCGTCCGAGCAGGTGCGGCGCGAAGTCGCGGCGCTCAAGGAGGCCGGCAAGCCCGTCGTGGTCTCGATGGGCGACCTGGCGGCGTCGGGCGGCTACTGGATCGGCATGAACGCCGACCGCATCTACGCCGACCCGTCGACGATCACCGGGTCGATCGGCATCTTCGGCATGATCCCGACGATCCCGCGCGCGCTCGACAAGATCGGCGTGCACACCGACGGCGTCGGCACCACGCCGCTGGCCGGCGCGTTCGACATCACCCGGCCGCTGGATCCGCGCGTGGCCACCGTGATCCAGGCGGTCATCGAGAAGGGCTACCGCGACTTCACCGGTCGCGTGGCGAAGGCGCGCGGCCGCAGCGTCGAGCAGATCGACGCGGTCGCGCGCGGCCGCGTCTGGAGCGGCGCGCAGGCGCGCGAGCGCGGCCTGGTGGATGCGTTCGGCGGCATCGGCGACGCCGTGGCCGATGCGGCGCAGCGGGCGAAGCTCGGCAAGCCCGACCGCTACCAGGTGCGCTACCTCGACGGCGGCACGACGCCGTTCGAACGCTTCTTCTCGCGCTTCGCGGAAAGCCGCGCGGGCGCGTCGATCCTGCGCGGCAGCGGCGTCGGCGACGCGATGCTCGCGCGCATCCTGCCGCGCAGCGCGCAGGACCTGCGCTTCCTGCAGGACGCGCTGCAGTCGCGCGGCATTGGCGGCTCGCCGGTGAAGGCGCTGGCCTACTGCTTCTGCGGCCCCTGATCCGCGGCCGCGACCGCGGCCGGCGCCGCGGCGTGGCCCGCCTGCGGTTCCGGCGGCCGGTCGGTGTCGGGCGGCTCGGGCTTGTTGCAGGCGGCGCACAGCAACAGCGCGGCGAGGGCGGCAGCGGCCGCGTTCGCCGGCATGCGGCATCGGGCCTGGGCGGACATCGTCATGGCGCGTTCCTCCGGCAGCGGGGCGCAGCGCTATGCTACGCCGCATGGGCGCGAACCGCTGGCGGCTGGACGGACAACTCGCGCTGGTGACCGGCGGCAGCGCCGGCATCGGCCTGGCGATCGTGCGCGAGCTGCTCGGCTTCGGCGCCGACGTGCTGGCCGTGGCCCGCGACGCCGATGCGCTCGAGCGGGTGCGCGACGAGCTGGAGGACGAATTCGGCGAGGACCGCGTGTTCGCGCTCGCCGCCGACGTCGCCGACGACGAGCAGCGTCGCGAGGTGCTCGACTGGATCGAGGATCGCGGCGACGGCCTCAACATCCTCGTCAACAACGCCGGCGGCAACCTCACCCGCCCGTCCGCCGACTACACCGAGGACGAGTGGCGCGGCATCTTCGAGGTCAACCTGTTCAGCGCGTTCGAGCTGTCGCGCTACGCGCATCCGCTGCTGTCGAAGCACGCCGCATCGAGCATCGTCAACGTCGGCAGCGTGTCGGGCGTCACCCACGTGCGCAGCGGCGCGCCCTACGGCATGAGCAAGGCAGCGCTGCACCAGATGACCCGCAACCTGGCGGTCGAATGGGCCGAGGACGGCGTGCGCGTGAACTCGGTCGCGCCGTGGTACATCCGCACGCGCCGCACGTCCGGCAAGCTCGCCGATCCCGATTACCTCGACGAGGTGCTGCTGCGCACGCCGATGGGGCGCATCGGCGAGCCGGAGGAGGTGGCGGCGGCGGTCGCGTTCCTGTGCCTGCCGGCGGCCGCGTACATCACGGGCGAATGCATCGCCGTCGACGGCGGCTTCCTGCGCTACGGCTTCTGAGGCCCTACGGGCAGTCGGTCCGGGCCAGCTTCGCCTTGAGCAGTTCGTATTCGCGGCGGCGCGCGTCGTCCTGCCTGGCGCCCGCGAACTTCCAGCGGAATTCGGCCTCGTCCACGCGCCGGCGCCACGCCTGGCACAGCGACGCCTCGGGCACCGGCGCGCACTGGTCGGCGACCGTTTCGCACGCGGCCGCGTCCGCGCGCGCGACGCCGTCGACGCCGACAACCTGTAGCGGCGCGCAGCGTTCGACGGGCACGGGATCCTCGGTGAGCGACTCGGACTGGTCCCAGGCGCGGCAGGCGTAAAGCGCGGGCGGCGGACCCGGTTTCGCGGGCGCGGCGCCGGCATCCTCGCCGGGCGCCCGCGCGTCTTCCGCCGGCGTCGCGGCCTGCACCGCCGCCGCGATCGCGGCGGCTTCGTCCGCGCGCTCGGCCGCGACGACCTCCGGCATGCGCTCCTCGCGCGCCACGTAGGCGGGCATCGGCGTCGGCGCGTCGATGTCCTGGCGCTGCTGCCGCGTTCCCTTCGGGCACGCCACGTCGTTCTGGATCGTGACCCGGCCCGCCGCGTCGGTGCAGCGGTAGATCACGATCCGCCGCGGCGCGTGCTCCGCCTGCGCGCCGGTGTTGGCCGAGCCGGCATCCTGCGCCCGCGCGGCGGCGAGCGGGAGCGCGAGCGCGACCATCGCGCAGGCGAGGGCGGGACGACACCTGCCGGTCATCGCGCGCCGCAATCCGCGCCGAGCCGCGCGTCGATGCCGCGCTCCTCCGTTTCCAGGCGCGCCCGTTCGCTGGGCATCGCATTGAAGAAGCGCCGCTCGATCGCGTCGCGCCGGTCGCGCAGCCGCGCGCAGGTCTCGGCCTGCTGCATCCTGCGGCATTCGTCGCGCACCCACGTGCCCGCCGGAACCGGCCAGCCGAGCGTCCACATCGGCACCCAGCGCGGATTGCCCTCGGGCGAATCGCTGGTGTAGGTGGTGTTGTCGGGCGTGGTGCATTCGTACATCGGCGTCGGCGCCGCTTCGCGCACGACGACGACGCGCGGCGGCGCGTCGGCAGCCGCGGCGGCGGGTGCGGGAGCAGCCGCCACCTCGCGCGCGGGTGCCGGCGGTGCATCCGCCGGGCGCACCATCGAACGCGCTTCCTGGCGCGCGCCCTTGGCGCAGGGCGTGTCGCGCAGGGTCACGCCGCCGTCGTCGGCGACGCAGCGGTAGACGGTGACGTGCGCTTGCCCCGCGGCCGGCGCGTCCTGCGCCGCGGCCGGTCGCGGCGAGGCCAGGGCGAGGCACGCGATGCCGGTCGCCAGCACGGCGGCGACGGCAGTCGCACCAGGGGCGCGGACGGAACGCATGCCGGAATCTTGCCCCCGGGGACGGCGCGGTGCCAAGCGCGCGGCGCGCGCGGGTGCGCGGCGGTTCAGTTCGGTGATGCGGCGCAGCGCGGCGCCAGCCGCGCAGCGGCGCGCGATCAGTCGCGCGATCAGCCGCGCAGTCAGCCGCGCAGCAGCGCGCCGGTGAACGCGTCGCGGATGTCGCTGGGCCGGTCGCGGCCGCCGGTTTCGCCTTCGACGATGCCGTCGACCGCGCCGCGCATCGCGGGATCGAGGTCGGCGAGGCGCACCGGCGCCGGCGCGCCGGCGGGGTTGGCGCTGGTCGACACGATCGCGCCGCCGAATGCGCGGTACAGCGCCGCGACCACCGGATGCGCGCTGGCGCGCATCGCGACGCCGGCGTGCGCGCCGCTGATCCAGCGCGGCACGCGCGCGGTCGCCGGCACGATCCAGGTGTTCGGGCCCGGCCAGCTCGCGGCGATTTCGTCGCGGCGGCCGGGCGGCAGCGCGTTCCAGTCGGCGAGGCCGTCGAACTGGGCGATGTCGGCGGCGGCGAGGATCAGGCCCTTGTCCACGCTGCGCTGCTTGAGCGCGAGCAGCCGCAGCACCGCGACCTCGTCGAAGGGATCGCAGCCGAGCCCCCACACGCCTTCGGTGGGATACGCGACCACGCCGCCGCGACGCATCGCGGCGGCGGCGGCGTCCGGCGACAGCAGGCCGGCGGGCATCGCCGTCGCGGTCACCCGGCCTTCTTCACCACGCGCTTGCCGCCGGTGAACGGCTTCGGCGTGAGCAGCGGCGGCGGCTCCGGCGGCGCGACCGGCGCGGCGCGTTTCGCGGCCGGCGCCTTGCGGGCGGAAGCGGCCTTCTTCGCGGTCTTTTTCGCCGCGGACTTTTTCCCGGCCGCCTTTTTCCCGGCCGCCTTCTTCGCGGCGGGCTTCCTCTCGCCCCCGGTCGCGGCCTTTTTCGCGGCGGCCTTCTTCGCCGGCGCCTTGGCCGCGGCCTTGCGCCCGAAGCGCCCGCGCATCGGCTTGCCGGTTTCCTCCATCAGCCGCACGACTTCCTCCAGCGTCAGCGACGCCGGCTCGCGATCCTTCGGGATGCGGCCGTTGAGCTTGCCGTCGCTGATGTACGGACCGTAGCGGCCGTTGAGCACCTGGATGTCGCTGCCGGGGAATTCCTTGATGATCCGGTTGCGCGCGATCTCTTCCTTCTCCTCGACCAGGAACACGGCGCGCGCCAGGTCGATGGTGTACGGATCGTCCTCCTTCTTCAGCGAGGCGTAGACGCTGCCGCGCTTGGCGAACGGGCCGAAGCGGCCGATGCCGACGCTGACTTCCTCGCCGCCGGATTCGCCCAGCCTGCGCGGCAGGCGGAACAGCTCCAGCGACTCGTCGAGCGAGATCGTGTGCATGCTCTGGCCGGGACGCAGCGACGCGAACGTCGGCTTGTCCTCGTCGTCGGCGGTGCCGATCTGCGCGTACGGCCCGTAGCGGCCCAGGCGCACGCTCACCGGCTTGCCGCTCTTCGGGTCGGTGCCGAGCTCGCGCGCGCCGGTGGCCTCGCTGCGGTCGACGCTCTCGGTCTTGTCGTCGACGAGTTCCTTGAACGGCGCCCAGAACTTCTCCATCAGCGGGACCCACTCCTCCTCGCCGCGCGAGACGGCGTCGAGCTCGTCCTCGAGCTTCGCGGTGAAGTCGTAGTCCACGTATTGCGTGAAGTGCGCGCTCAGGAACTTCGAGACCGCGCGGCCGACGTCGGTCGGCCGGAAGCTGCGGCTCTCCATCTCGACGTACTTGCGGAACAGCAGCGTCTGGATGATCGACGCGTCGGTCGACGGGCGGCCGATGCCGTATTCCTCGAGCGCCTTGACCAGCGCCGCTTCGGTGAAGCGCGGCGGCGGCTGGGTGAAGTGCTGGTCGGCGTGGATGCGGTCGAGCGGGATGCGGTCGCCGGGCTTCATCGCCGGCAGCTTGCGGCCCTCGTCCTCGTCTTCCTTGCCCTTGGTGTCCTTGCCTTCCTCGTACACCGCAAGGAAGCCGGCCACGACCACGGTGGTGCCGCTGGCGCGGAAGCTGTGCTCGCTGCCGGCGGCCAGGTCGACCGAGACGGTGTTGAGCGTGGCGGGGATCATCTGCGAGGCGACGGCGCGCTTCCAGACCAGCTCGTACAGGCGGCGCTCGTCGTCGGTGAGGAAGCGCGCGACCTGCGCGGGCGTGCGCAGCGCGGACGTCGGGCGAACGGCCTCGTGCGCCTCCTGCGCGTTCTTCGACTTGGTGGTGTAGAAGTTCGGCTTGTCCGGCAGCGACGCGGTGCCGAAGTCGCGCGCGATGACGTCGCGGATCTCCGACAGCGCCTCGGCCGACAGGTGCACCGAGTCGGTACGCATGTAGCTGATCAGGCCGACGGTGCCTTCCTCGCCGATGTTGACGCCCTCGTACAGCTTCTGCGCGACCTGCATCGTGCGCTTGGTGGTGAAACCTAGCTTGCGCGAGGCTTCCTGCTGCAGGGTCGAGGTGGTGAACGGCGGCGACGGCCGGCGCTTGCGCTCCTTGCTGGCGACGTCGGTGACGTGCAGCGCGCCGCCCGCGGCCTTCGCGATGCGCTCGCGCGCGCTTTCCGCACTCTCGCCGTCGGTGACGGTGAACTGCTCGACCTTCTTCCCGTCCAGCTTCGCGAGCTTGGCGGTGAACGCCTGCGACGGATGCGCGCACTCGGCCTCGATCGTCCAGTACTCGCGCGCCTTGAACGCCTCGATCTCCTCCTCGCGCTCGACGATCATGCGCAGCGCCGGCGACTGCACGCGGCCGGCCGAAAGGCCGCGCTGCACCTTGCGCCACAGCACCGGCGAGAGGTTGAAGCCGACGAGGTAGTCGAGCGCGCGCCGCGCCTGCTGCGCGTCGACGAGGTCGCCGGCGATCGCGCGCGGATGCTCCATCGCCTCGCGGATCGCGCGCGGCGTGATCTCGGTGAACACGACGCGGTGCAGCTCGCGATCCTCGAGCAGGCCGCGCTCGCGCAGGATCTCGGCGATATGCCAGCTGATCGCCTCGCCTTCGCGGTCCGGGTCGGTCGCCAGGAACAGCGCCTCGGCCGACTTCGCCGCCTTGGCGATCGCCTCGACGTGCTTCTCGTTCTTCTCGATCAGGTCGTAGCGCATCGCGAACCCGTGGTCGGGGTCGACGGCGCCTTCCTTCGGCACCAGGTCGCGGACATGGCCGTACGAGGCCAGGACCGTGAAGTCCTTGCCGAGGTACTTGTTGATCGTCTTGGCCTTGGCGGGCGACTCGACGATGAGGAGGTTCTTTGCCATGGGGCGGAGGGTCCGGGGCGGGTCGGGGCGGCGCCGTGAAGGCACCGGTCCCGGTGAGGACGTGAGAAGGCAACGCCCGGGGCCAAGGGTCCCGGGCGCATTCCTTATTTATAGGTAAGGGGAGAACGGGCGAGGGGTCAAGGGGGAAAATCCGAAAAGGGCGCCAGGCCCCCTTCCAGGCCGCGCCAGCGGCCGACTTTCCCCTTTCCAGGCCGCGCCAGCGGCCGGCTTCCCCGCTAGTGCACCGGCTCGGGCTCGTCCAGGAACATCTGGGTCTCCATCCAGGCGTAGGCCGCCTCGGAGCCCGGCTGGTTGAAGAGCACCATCAGGACGACCCACTTCAGGTCTTCCAGGTCCAGCTCTTCCTGGTCCAGCGCCATCGCGCGGTCCAGCACCAGTTCGCGCTGGTGCGCGTCGAGCACGCCGTGCTGCTCGAGGAACAGGAGGAAGCCGCGGGTCTCGACGTCGAGCTTGTCGAGTTCCGGGCCGAAGTAGACGCGGGTCGGGCCGCCGGCGCGCGCCGGCGTGGGCGCCGGGCGGTCCTCGGCGAGCGCCCCGAGCCAGTCGAAGGCCTTGTGGACTTCGGCGGGGCTGAAGCCGGCGCCGGTCAGTTCGTCGAGGAGGGGGCCGTTGGCGAGGCGTTCCCGGTCCAGGAAGCCGAGTTCGCCCGGTGGCGGGACATCTTCGGTGAAGTAGTGCTCGAACAGGTACAGCAGGACGTCCAGGATGCTCTCTTTCATTTCCCCTCGGCCTGCACCTCGGCGGGTGCTGTGGAGGTCAGGAAGCCTTGCGCGCGTCCGTCCGGGTCCCTCGGGTGCCCATCCTGGTGTACTTCCCGTGCCCCGAAACCACGCGCCCCTCGAGCTCCATGAGCAGCAGCATGGAGGACAGCCGGGCAGCCGTCAATCCGGTGCGTGAGACGAGGGCGTCCATACCTGTTGGGTCGTGGCCGAGCGCCTGCCACAAGCGCTGGTAGTCGGGATCGGCGGGCGCTCCGGGTGGCGCAGGCTCGCTCGACGGCATCCCTGCGGCGTCGGAGGGAGCGCCGAGGCGGCCGCGCAGCGCTTCGGCGAGGCTGGCCGCGACCGGCCCCAGCGCCAGCACCACTTCGCGCGGCTCCTCCACCAGCGCCGCCCCGTCGCGCAGCAGGCGGTGGCAGCCGCGCGCCTTCGGGTTGTGGATCGAACCGGGCAGCGCGAACACCTCGCGCCCGCAGTCGCCGGCCTGGCGCGCGGTGATCAGCGCGCCGGAACGCATCGCGGCCTCGACCACGAGCGTGCCGAGCGAAAGGCCCGCGATGATGCGGTTGCGGGTGGGGAAGTGCAGCCGGTGCGCCGGCGTTCCGGGCGCATGCTCGCTCACGATCGCGCCGTGCGCCTCGATCCGCGCGTGCAGCGCGGCGTTGCTGCGCGGATACGCGACGTCGGGCCCGCAACCGAGCACCGCGATCGTCGCGCCGCCGCCCGCGAGCGCGCCGGCATGCGCCGCGGTGTCGATGCCCGCCGCCATGCCGCTGGCGACGGCGAGTCCCGACGCGGCGAACGCGCGCGCGAACGCGAACGCGCTGTCGGCGCCACCCGCGCTCGGCGAGCGGCTGCCGACGACGGCGACCGACGGATGCCAGAGCAGCGCCGCGTCGGCGGCGACGAACAACACCAGCGGCGGCGCGGGAATGCGCCGCAGCAGCGCCGGGTAGTCGGGATCGCTCCAGGCGATGGCGCGGTGCCGCGGCGCCGCGAGCCAGGCGAGGCCGCGCGCGATCGCGCCGCGGTCGGGGCGCGCCAGCCGTTCCGCCTGCTCGACGTCCAGTCCGTGACGGCGCCATGCGCGAGGCCCCGCGGCGACGGCCGCGCCGGCATCGCCGCCGCAGGCGTCGAGCAGCGCGCGTCGCGGCGCGACCGGGCCGCCGCATGCGTCCAGGCGCAGCAGCGCTTCGATGTCCGTGTCGGCGGCCGGATCCTCCATCCGCCCAGCGTCGCGGGGAAACGGCGACGGCGCCCTCGGGCGCCGTCGCTTCGCGTTGTCGGGATTTGCCTCGCGCTCAGTACGTCGCGTCGGGTTGCTTCAGCTCGTAGCCGACGCGCGTCGGCTTGACGCTGTCCATCACCATCGCGTAGCTGATCTTCTCGAAGGTGCGGAACACCATCAGGTGGCCGGCGAACTCGTCCGGCAGCTTGGTCTTGCCGCTCGGGAACACCCAGCCTTCGGTCATGTCCGGCGCGTAGACGCGGTCGACGATGCGCGAGCCGGGACGCCAGGTGGAGAACACGGTGCCGTTGTCGATGCCGTCGCGGCGGCCGACCGACAGCGCCACGATGTCGTGCGGGCCCCCGGTGGTCAGCATGTCGGACACCGCCAGCACCTTCGCGCGGCCGTATTCGAAGCGTTGCGCCGGCACGTGCGGGAAGAACTGCAGGTCGTAGCCGTCCGCGCCGGCCGGCACGATGCGGTCGCCGACGCGGACGTCGCGCGAGTCGTCCTCGACCAGCAGCGTGGACGCCTGGTTGCCGCCGATCTCGCCGCGGGTGACCACGGCGCTGCCCACGCGCACCATCTCGTAGCCGAGCGTGTCGCGGCCGGAATCCAGGACCATCGCGCCGGCCCAGAAGTGGCCGCTGTCCGCGATGATGTGGCCGCGGTAGTCCATGTCGTCCTTCTGGAACAGGTCGCAGCAGCCGTACGTGCGATCGCGCCAGGTGTAGCGCTGCATCGGGCGCAGGATGTCCACGCGCTGGCCCGGCGCCATCGCCAGTTCCGCGGCGTAGGCGAGCTGGCCGTCGCTGCTGCGCAGGCGGTCTTCCTCGAGCGCGACGACGTAGGGCAGCTGGCGGAAGTCGTCGACGACGCGCAGGTCCTTCAGGAACGGCTTCACGGCCTCGAGCGGGATCGCGTCGATCGGCGCCTCCGCGCGCGGGCCGGGCTGGACCGTGGCCAGCGGCTGCGCGCGGTCGAGGTAGGCCAGGGACACGACGTCGCCGGGATAGAGCAGGTGCGGGTTCGCGATCTGCGGGTTGGCCTGCCAGATTTCCGGCCACAGCCACGGCTTCTGCAGGAAGCGGCCGGCGATGTCCCAGAGGGTGTCGCCCTTCTGGACCACGTAGGTGTCCGGGTGATCGGCAGCCAGGTCGGCCGCGGCCGCCCAGGTCCCCGCGACCAGCAGCGCCGCCGCGAGCACGGTGCGCCAGCGCAGCCGCCGCCCTGGCCGGCGCGTGCCGGCCATCGAAACTTCAGGAATCCGCTCAGGCATTGCGGCCATGTCCCCGCTCCCCTTGGGAAAACCCCGCCTTAACCGGGCCAATATTGCGCAGGGAACGCGGCCCGGCGCAAGCCGTCGGCGGTATAATTGCGGCTTCCCGCGGCACCTTTGTCCGCGGATGTGACCGCCGCCACCCTTTTTCCGCTGCACGTTCCCGGCACGCTTCCCGACATGGCCCTGCTCCCGATCCTCGAGTTCCCCGATCCCCGGTTGCGCACCCGCGCCGAAGCGGTGGACCCGGCGTGGCTGGCCCGGCCGGAGACGCAGCGGCTGCTCGACGACATGTTCGAGACCATGTACGCCGCGCCCGGCATCGGCCTGGCCGCGAGCCAGGTCGACGTGCACAGGCGCTTCATGGTCATCGACGTGACCGAGGAACACGACCGGCCGCTGGTGTTCGTGAATCCCGAGATCACCGCGCGCAGCGGCGAGCAGGTCTACCAGGAAGGCTGCCTGTCGGTGCCCGGCATCTTCGCCGACGTCACCCGCGCCGACGCCATCACCGTGTCCGCCCTCGACCGCGACGGCAAGCCGTTCGAGCTGAGCGTCGACGGCCTGCTCGCGGTGTGCATCCAGCACGAGATGGACCACCTCGAGGGCAAGCTCTTCGTCGACTACCTCTCGCCGCTGAAGCGCGAGATGGTGCGCAAGAAGCTCGCCAAGCAGCGCAAGACCGCCGCCTGACGTCCGCATGCGGATCGTCTTCGCCGGCACGCCGGAGTTCGCCGTTCCCTCGCTGCGCGCCGCCGCGCAACGCGGCGAGGTCGTGGCCGTGTACACGCAGCCGGATCGCCCCGCGGGCCGCGGCCGCGGCGTGCAGGCGTCGCCGGTCAAGCTTGAGGCCGTCGCCCGCGGCATCCCGGTGCTGCAGCCGGAAACGCTGCGCGCCGGGCTTTCCCGCGACGCCCTGCGCGCGCTGCAGCCCGACCTGATGGTGGTGGTGGCCTACGGGTTGCTGCTGCCGCAATCGATCCTCGACATCCCGAAGCACGGCTGCTGGAACGTGCACGCCTCGCTGCTGCCGCGCTGGCGCGGCGCCGCGCCGATCCAGCGCGCGATCGAAGCGGGCGACGCGGACACCGGCGTGTGCCTGATGCAGATGGAGAAGGGCCTGGATACCGGCCCGGTGCTGCTGTCGCAGCGCACGCCGATCGGCGACGCCGAAACCGGCGGCGAGCTGCACGACCGGCTCGCGGCGCTCGGCGCGCAGGTGCTGGCCGACGGGCTCGGCCTGTTGCGCGCGGGCATCAGGCCGGTGGCGATCCCGCAGCCGGACGCCGGCGCGACCTACGCGCACAAGCTCGACAAGGCCGAGGCGAAGCTCGACTGGACGCAGCCGGCCGGCGCGCTCGCGCGCAAGGTGCGCGCCTTCCAGCCCTGGCCCGTGGCGGAAGCGCAGCTCGACGGCGAGCGCGTGCGCATCCACGCCGCGGACGCGCTGCCGCTCGCGCACGGCGCGGCGCCGGGCACGGTGCTGCTGGCGCGCCGCGAAGGCATCGACGTCGCCTGCGGCGAAGGCGCGCTGCGCCTGCTGCGCGTGCAGCGCGAGGGCGGCAAGCCGATCGCCGTGGCCGACTACCTCAACGCCCGCCGCGACCTGGGCGCATGAGCAGCGGGGTTGCGGCACGCGTGACCGCGGCGCGCATCCTCGATGCGGTCGCGCACCACGGACGCTCGCTGAAGGCCGAATTCGAGAAGGCGCTGCCCGCGCTGGCCGATCCGCGCGACCGCGCGCTGGCCGAGGCCATCGTGTTCGCGGCACTGCGCGGACGCGCGCGCTACGACGCGGCGATCGCGGCCTGGATGCAGCGCCCGCCCGGCCGCCGCGACGGCGCGCTGCGCGCGCTGCTGTGGGCGGGGCTCGCGCAGATCGATGCGCTCGGCCTGCCGGCGCATGCCGCCGTCGACGCCACCGTCGCCGCCGCGCGGGCCTGTGGGCGCGCGCACCAGGCGGGGCTGGTGAACGCGCTGCTGCGGCGTTCGCTGCGCGAACCCTTGCCGGAAGCGGACCCCGCCGCGGCCTGGCCCGACTGGCTGGCCGCGC
>JBQCJF010000190.1:0-3357 GCA_051953015.1 Luteimonas sp. | reverse complement strand
CGCGAGCGCGGCCAGCAGGCACCGCGCCGCGCCGCTCACGCCGGCGGCTCCGCGCGCAGGCGCACGCGCAGGGTGAAGCGCACCGCGTCGTCGAGCGCGATGCGCCAGCCGCCCATGCCGTAGTCGTCGCGATCGACGACGCCGGTGGCCACGACGTCGCAGTCGCGGCCGGGCGCGTCGCATTCCGCGGGCAGCACCTGGAACACCTGGCGATGCTGCACGCCGCGCATCCGCAGCACGCCGCCGAGCGCGCCGCCGGTGCGCAGCAGGTCGGGCCCGTAGGCGTCGGACAGGAACTCGACCTGCGGCCAGCGTTCGGCGTCGAAGAAGGCGCGTCCGCGCGTGTAGCGCGTGTAGCCGGTGTGGCCGACGATCTCCACGTCGCGCGCCGACAGCACCAGGCGCACGCGCCGGCGCTGCTGGCCGAGGTCGTCGACCCAGCCCTGCAGCGTCGGGAAGCGGCCCTGCAGCGCCTGGCCCCAGCGCGTGGACAGCGAGAAGCCGACCCGCGAGGCGGCGCTGTCGATCTCCGCGGCCAGCGCCGCCCCGGCGAGCGCGAGCAGCAGCAGCGCCGCCGCGAGCAGCGCCGGGGCTTCGCGCAGGGTCACGGCCACCAGAACGCGGAGAGCGTCGCCGTCCCGGGGTCGATGGCCGCGTCGGCGGGCAGGGTGAGCACGGCGACGCCGCCGGGGGGCATGCCGCGGTAATCGCCGGACTGGCCGCTGCTGAGCAGCGCGACCAGGCGCTCCATGCCCGGGTTGTGGCCGACCAGCAACAGCCGCTCGGCATCGCAATGGCGGTCGGCGAGGGCGACGAGCGTGCCGGGCGTGGCGTCGTACACCTCGGGTTCCAGGCGCTGCTCGACGTAGCCGATGGCGGCGAGCACGGCCTCCAGCGTCTCGCGCGTGCGCCGCGCCGGCGAGCACAGCACGCAGTCCGGCACCAGGCCGTGCTCCGCGAGCCAGCGGCCCGCGGCTTCGGCCTCGGCCAGGCCTTCGGGGGAAAGCGGCCGGTCGAGGTCGGCCTGGCCGGGATTCGCCGGCTCGGCGTGCGCGTGGCGCAGGAGGATCAGTTGGCGCATGGGGGCTCCGCGCAATGGAAAGGATTGCCTGCCGGCGATCGCATGCCGGCATCATCGACCGATGGCCGTGTGCCGGCCGTTATCTGCGCGTCCAGCGCAGCAGCGGCTGCCAGTCCTCCTGGTGCTCGCGGACGTTGGCGGACTGGTAGTCGAACAGGCTCTTGCCCAGCCCGACCAGCACCGAATACGCCTGGCTGTCGCGCAGCTGCGCGACCACCGGGTAGGGCCACTGCTTCCACAATTCCAGCGCCTGCTGCGAAGCGTTGGTCCAGGGCCGCAGCTTGTTGCCGACCAGGCCGATCGGCAGTTCGCCGCGGCGCACCCGGGCCAGCTTCGCCAGCGTGTCGAGGAAGGGCACGGTGGCCTCGATGTCCAGCGCGGACGGCAGCACCGGCACCACCACCGAGTCGGCGCGCTCGAGGAAGGGCATCAGCTCGTGCGCCATCGCGCCGGCGGCGCCGTCGACGATCACGACCTGGGTGTTCTCCGGCAGCTCGCGCTGCCAGCCGCGCTCGGCCTTCGTGCCGTCGACCGGCAGGACCGCGCTGTCGAGGCCGGCGCGCTTCTCCGCCCAGCGGGTGGAGGAGCGTTGCGGGTCCGCGTCGACCAGGACCGTGCGCTTGCCCGACAGCGCGGCCTGCGCCGCGAGGTGGGTCGCGATGGTGGTCTTGCCGACGCCGCCCTTGGAACTGGCCACGAGGATCGTCTTCATCCGCCACTCCGCCGATGGATACGAAGCCGAAGCCTATCACCCGTTCGCCGCCGTGGCCGGCCCCGGCATGGATTCCTCCGGCCCCCAGCCGCGGCCTTCGATCCAGGCGAAGCGATGTTCGGCCGACGGGCGGAAGCGGCCTTCCGGCGCGCGCCACGACCAGGTCTCCAGGCCCAGGCTGCGCAGCCCGATCCGCAGCACGTTGAAGGCGTTCGCCTCGCCGCGCTCGCGGGTCGAGGTGGCGGTGCCGGCCTGCACCACCAGCGCGGCGTAGCCCTCGATGCGGTAGCGGCGGGCGGTGCTGGCGGCGTGGGTCGTGTGCAGGTGCCCGGAGAGGAAGACGTCCACCCCGCAACCGGCGAAGGCCCGCATCGCCATGTCGGCGCGCCCGACCAGGTCGCTGTCGTCGCCGCTTTCCGGGAGGTCGAAGGGGTGGTGGCTCACGACGATGCGCGTCACCGGTTCGGGCAGGTCGTGGAAGCGGCGTTCGACCTCCGCGACCTGCTCGTGGTTGATGCGGCCGCCCTTGAAAGTGAGAGAGCGCGCGGTGTTGACGCCGATCGCGGCGATCTCCGCGTCCTCGTAATACGGGAAGTCGGCGGCCTCGATGCTGCGGCGGAAGCGCTTCAGCGGCGCCAGGAAGCGGCGCGCCACGTCGTACAGCGGCACGTCGTGGTTGCCCGGCACGACCAGCTGCGGTCCCGGCAACGTGTCGAGGAACGCGGCGGCCTCCGCGAACTGCGCGCGGCGCGCGCGCTGGGTCAGGTCGCCGGAGACCACGACCAGGTCGGGCGCGGCGACGTGGACCGCGTCGCGCAGCGGGGCCAGCAAGGCCGGATCGACGCGGCCGAAATGCAGGTCGGAGAGGTGGACGACGGTTCGCATCAGCCGGTGGCGCCTCCCGCGCGCGGGGTGTCTTCCGTGCCGGGCGCGGGCTCCGGCGCGAGCACGCGCAGCGCGCGCGGCCGCACCGCGAACCGGATCGGCGTGTCGAGCTCGGCGGCCTCGCCGTCGCGCGCGAACGGCAGCCGCCCGGCGCGCGCATGCACTTCCAGCTCGCGGGTCGCGAACACGTCGAGGTCGCGCGCGCCGGAGGTGCCGAGCAGCAGCGTGCGCAACGCGAGCCAGAGCAGCCCCGCCGCGGTGCGCGGATGCAGCACGTAGACCGAGAGCAGCGCGTCGTCGAGGCTGGCGCGCCGGCCCGCTTCCGGGCCCTGCACGATGTAGTCGTTGTTGCCGACGAACACGAACGGCGTGCGCGTGCGCAGGGCGCGACCGTCGGCCTCGATCGCGACCTCGAAGGCTTCCGGCTCGCGCAGCGCGGCCAGCGTCGCCCGCAGCAGCGCGCTCCACTTGCCGCGGTGCAGCCGGCGCTGCTGGCGTTCGCGGTCGACGACCATCGTCGCGTGCAGCCCCAGGCTCGCGTTGTTGAGGAACAGCTGCCCGTTCGCGGTCGCGACGTCGACGCGGCGTTGGCCGGCGGCGGGGCGCGCGGCCCCGGCGACCCCGGCGGGGTGGGGGATGGGGGGGGGGAGGGGGCGGTGGGGGGCGGAAATGTTAATAG
>JBQCJF010000189.1:0-6958 GCA_051953015.1 Luteimonas sp. | reverse complement strand
CCGCCGCCGCGGGCGCAGGTGCGATCGTCTGTGTCGTTCGTGTTCATGCGTGTCCCTCCAGTCGTTCCCGCAGCAGCCCGCGTGCGCGGTGCAGCTGCGCCTTGGAGCTGCCGACGGCCATGCCCAGCGCTTCGGCGATCTCCTCGTGCTTCCACCCTTCCACGTCGTACAGCACCAGCACGGCGCGGGCGCGCGGCGGCAGGGTGGCGACCGCCCGCTCCAGGTCGAGCGACAGGGCGGTCGAGTGCCCCGCCGAATCCGGCGCGCCGAACTGCTCCAGCGCGTCCTCGTCGTCGCTGCCGCGCGGGCGGCTGCGCGCCGCGCGCAGGTCCATCAGCGCGGTGTTCACCGCCAGCCGGTGCAGCCAGGTCCCGAACGCGCTCTCGAACCGGTACGCGGGCAGGGCCTGCCAGGCATGGACGAAGGCCTCCTGCACCAGGTCCTCCGCGCGGGCCCGGTCGTAGCCGACCAGGCGCGCGACGACGCCGTGGATGCGCGCGGCGTGGCGCCGGTACAGCGCCTCGAAGGCGCTGCTGTCGCCGCCGGCCGCCGACCGCGCGAGCGCGTGGTCGACGTCGGACGCGGCGGCGACGGCGGGTCGGCCGTCGGCGCGGCCGTCGTTGGCGGTGGAGACCCAGTCGGTCACGGTGGCGGTGAGCATACCCAGTCCGATGCCCCGGGCTGCCCGAAGGTTTAGAGGCCGGGCCGGATCACGCCTCGTGCGGCGCCTGGCCCGGCAGCAGGCTGTCGTGGCGGCGCGACAGGCGCCAGCCGATGGCGCCGGCCGCGATGGCCGCGCCCGCGCTCAGCCCCGCGAAGACGCCGACGGTCGCCCCGATCCCGCGCAGCGCGTTCATGGCCGTCGCGATGGCGACGTCGCCGAAGCGCCAGACGGCGGTGTCGACCGCGTTCTGGCCCTTGTAGCGGACGTTGCGCGGCACGCCGGCGAACAGGCTGTGCCGCGCCGGCTCGGCCATGCCGTAGGCCAGCCCGCGGCTGACGATCAGCGCCAGCGCCACGACCGGCATGCCGGCGAACATCGGCGCGTGCGGGTCCGGCGCCAGCACCACCAGCAGCAGCATCCATAGGCTCGCCACGGCCCAGGCCAGGATGGTCGGGCCGGCGCCCTGCCGCGGCAGCAGCCAGCGCGTGACGAAGAGCTGGACCAGCGCGGTCAGCACGTTCGTCGCCAGGTCCACGTTGGCGGCGAAGCGGGTCCGCGCCACCGCGTCGGCGAACGCGTGGTACGAGTAGTCGGTGACCAGGGCGTAGTTCACCGTGCCGATGCCGTCGGCCAGCAGAAGCAGGATCGCCATGCCGCGCATGAACGGGTCGGCGAACACCTGGCGCAGGCCGTCGAACATGCCGCCGCCGACCGCGGCCTCGTCTACGGGCGCGCGGCGCTCGCCGTGCACGCGCGACCAGCGCCCGAGCCAGACCACGCAGCCCAGCGCGATCGAGAGCAGACCCGCGGAGACGAGCAGCAGCGGCGCGACGCCGATCATCCCGACCAGCCCGCGCGTGAGCGCCGGCCCGGCGACCGCGCCGCAGGTGCCGGCCAGCGCGATCAGCGGGAACAGCCGCCGCGCCTGCGCGACGCTCCAGATGTCGGTCATGAAGATCCAGAACACCGACACCACGAACAGGTTGAACACGCTGACCCAAACGAAGAACAGCACGCCCAGCGCGCGCGGCGACAACAGTCCCGCCTGCGTGAACAACGGCACGAAGCCCACCAGGCAGGCGATGAACGCCAGGTTGAGCAGCGGCACCACGATCCGGCGCGGATAGCGCGACACCAGCGCGCCGAACACGGGCGCCAGCGCCAGCATCGCCAGGAACGTCGCGGCGTAGAACCAGGGCAGCTGGGTCGAGCCGACGGCCGCGGAAAGCTGCTCGCGTACCGGCCGGATCATGTAGTACGCGGCGAGCACGCAGAAGAAGTACGCGAACGACACCGCCAGCGCCCCGGCTTCGCCGCTCCGCACGCGCGCGCTGCGCTGGTCGCTTGCGGCCATCGCCTACGTCCTCCCCGCGGTCGGGCCTTCGAGCATCGGCGGCAGCGGGCAGTGCAGCACGCCGCAGATGGTGCGCAGCAGTTCGGCTTCGGCGACGTCCATGCGGCCGTCGTTGGCCACCGTCGCGACGATGCCCTCGACCAGCAGCTGGCGCGCGAGCGGATCCAGCGCGTCGAGCGCGCCCCACACGCCGTCGAGCGCCTGCACGCCGTCGCGCGCGAGGTAGGGCAGGTGCTCGCGCGGCAGGACCCGGTCGATGCCTGCGAGGTAGGCGCGCTTCGCCGCTTCCGGGTCGGGGTTGCCGGCCTGCGCGACCACGCAGAGCAGCGTGGCGACCTCGCTGCCCGCGTCGGCGAGCTTGCGCCGGCCGAAGCGCGCGTGCTTCGCCGGTTCCAGCGAATCGCGCACCTGCGCCTGCAACAGGCGCCCGAGGCAGTACTCGAACAGCGACACTTCGCCGTCGGCATTGGCGACGGCCTGCACGGCGTCGAGGAAGGTTTCCAGCTGCGGCCGCGGGCGCAGGCGCAGCACCGGGAACGCGAGCGACGCGAGCGGCAGCCGCAGCATCGGGTGCAGGCCGGCCAGTTCTGCGCCGCGCAGCCGCGCGGCCTCGGCGGCGACGTTGTCGCCGAGGCGCGCCGCGATCTCCATGCGCTGGTTGGCCGCGAGCCCGGGCTCGTCGTCGAGCAGCAGGCCGAGCAGCAGCGGCATCACCGCGTCGCGCCGCGCCGCCAGCGCGCGCAGCGCGGCGGGAATGCGCGCGGCGATCGCGTCGGCGCGCGCATAGTCGTCGGACGACGGCGTCGCGACCTGGGCGACGACCATCGCCGGGCTCACCGCGAGTTCAGCGCCGGCGCCCGGCAGCGACAGCGTGGCGGCGCCGTCGGCCAGCCCCAGCGCCGCATCCTCGCCGGCGCCGTCCGGCGGCGACACCGCCCAGTGCCGCCGCAGCGACTCCAGCTGCTCGCCGCGGAAATCCGGCTCCAGCGCGCGGATGCGCTCCAGCAGCGGCGGATGGGTCGCGAACAGCCGCGACACCGCGAGGCCCTCGCCGAACAGCATGTGGCTCACTTCCTCGGCGTTGCCGCGGTCGTTGAGCCGCGAGCCCGCGTCGAGGCCACCGATCTTCTTCAGCGCCCCGGAGAGGCCGCGGGTCTGCCGAGTGAACTGGACCGCGCTCGCATCGGCCAGCGATTCGCGCTGCCGGCTGACGCCGGCCTTGATCATGCGGGCGAAGAACAGCCCGACGTAGCCGACCACGATCGCGACCAGCGCCGCCATCATCACCGCCGCCGCGCCGCGGTCGCGGCTGCGCCCGGTGCCGCCGAACTGCAGCACCTTGCGGCCGATGATCGCGAGCACCAGGATCCCGAACAGCACGCCCATCAGGCGGATGTTCAGGCGCATGTCGCCGTTGAGGATGTGGCTGAACTCGTGCGCGATCACGCCCTGCAGCTCGTCGCGGTTGAGCCGGTCGAGCGCGCCGCGCGTCACCGCGACCACCGCGTCGGCGGGCGCATAGCCGGCGGCGAACGCGTTGATCCCCGCCTCGTGCTCGAGCACGTACAGCCGCGGCACCGGCACGCCCGAGGCGATCGCGATCTCCTCGACCACGTTGCGCAGGCGGCGCAGGTTGAAGTCGGTGGTGTCCTCGGGCACCGGAACGCCGCCGAGCTGCAGCGCGACCTGGTCGCCCCCGCCGCGCAGCGAGGCGATGCGGTAAAGCGAGGACAGGCCGATCACCGCCAGCGTGAGCAGCGTCGCCGCGACGACCGGCTGCGGCCCCGCGGCGACGAAGACCACGGCGTCGACGGCCGCGACGATGCCGGCGACCGCGAGCGCGAACAGCAGCACCAGGCGCGTGGACGCGCGCCGGGCGGCGGCCTGGTGTTCGAAGAAATTCATGTCCTGCGCCAGCCGCGCCGCGCTGCCCGCGGGCGGTGCGTCAGAACTCGACCTTCGGCGCCGCGCGCACCGCCGCCTGCTGGTCCGCCGGGATCTCGAGCAGCGCCGCCGGCGCAAAGTTGAACATGCCCGCGACCACGCTCGAGGGGAACACCTCGCGCCGGTTGTTGTAGCCCATCACCGAATCGTTGTAGGCCTGGCGCGCGAACGCGACCTTGTTCTCGGTGGAAGTGAGCTCCTCGGAGAGCTGCATCATGTTCTGGTTGGCCTTGAGGTCCGGGTAGGCCTCCGCCACCGCCATCAGCCGGCCGAGCGCGCCGTTGAGCACGCCCGGCGAACTGGCCAGCTCGGCCATCGCCGCCGGGTCGCCGGGGCTCGCCTTGGCCGCGGCCAGTCCGGACATCGCGGCCCCGCGGGCGGCGATCACCGCCTCCAGGGTCTCGCGCTCGTGCTTGATGTAGCCCTTGGCGGTCTCGACCAGGTTGGGGATCAGGTCGAAGCGGCGCTGCAGCTGCACGTCGATCTGGGCGAAGGCGTTCCGATAGCCGTTCCGGGCCGTGACCAGGCCGTTGTAGATGCCGACGGCCCAGAATGCGACGACGGCCACAATTACCAGCAGAATCAGCAGGGTGCCCATCACATCTCCCCTTGTTCATGCAAAGGACGGCGCAGGCGTTATGATCGACCTGCAAGCGCAGCATACGCAGGGGCCTTTGCCGATGAAAGACATCCGACGTTGGCGCACTCCCCGGATCGCGGCCGTCGCGCTCCTGCTTCCCCTTGCCCTGGGCAGCACCGCCCAGCCGGCGCCCGAAGCACCGCCGCGGCTGGCCACCGTCGTCACCACCTCGCCGCCCTCGCCTCCCGTCGCCGCCGACCAGGTCGCGCAGCTGCCCGCGCCGCACGTGCTCGCGCCGGCGCCCGGCTTCGACGTCGCGCGCTTCGAGGCGATGGCGCAGGCGATGGTCGCCAACGAACGCGTGCCCGGCCTGGCCATGGCGATCGTGCAGGACGGGCGCATCCTCACCGCGCGCGGCTACGGCACCACCGACGTCGACACCGGCGACGGCGTCGACGCGCACACCGTGTTCCGCCTCGCCTCGCTGTCGAAGGCCTTCGCCGGCACCGTCACCGGCCTGCTGGTGTCCGAAGGCGCGCTGCGCTGGGACACCCACGTCGCCGACTACATGCCGGAGCTGCGGTTCTCGCGGCCGGGCGCCGCGCAGCAGCTGACCGTCGCCGAAGTGCTCAGCCATCGCGTCGGCCTCACCCACAACGCCTACGACGGCATGGTCGAGGGCGGCGAGGACTACCGCAGCCTCGTGCAGAAGCTCGCGTACGCGCCCATGACCTGCGCGCCGGGCGACTGCTACGCCTACCAGAACGTCGCCTTCAGCCTGATCGGCGACGTCGTCTTCGGCGCCACCGGCCGCTTCTTCGGCGAGACCGTGTCGCGCCGCATCTTCAAGCCGCTGGGCATGGACGATGCGAGCTACGGGCTGGACGGCATCGAAGCCAGCCCGAGCTGGGCGCATCCGCACGTGCGCGGCCGCCGCGGCTGGGTCTCGCTCAGCGCGCCGCAGCCGACCTACTACCGCGTCGCCCCCGCCGCCGGCGTCAACGCCAGCATCAGCGACATGGCGCAATGGCTGATCGCGCAGACCGGGCATCGCCCCGACGTGCTGCCGCTGCCGCTGCTGGCGACGCTGCATTCGCCGGTGATCGACACGCCGTCGGAGACGCACGGCTCCTCGTGGCGCCGCGCGCGCCTTGAGGACGCGGGCTACGGCATCGGCTGGCGCATCTACGACTACGCCGGCCATCGGGTGATCTTCCACGGCGGCGCCGTGCAGGGCTATCGCGCGTCGATCGCGCTCCTGCCCGAGCGCGACCTCGGCGTGGTCGTGCTCTGGAACAGCACCAGCGGCGTGCCCAGCGGCATGGTCCCGACGATCCTCGACAGCGCGCTCGGCCTGTCCGGCGACTGGCTGGACGTCGACGAGGACGACGTGGACCTGCTCTACGCGAGCCGCCTGCAGTTCCAACCGTCGGACGCCGGCAGCGACGCGTCCACCTCCCGCGCCAAGCCGCGATAAAAAAAATTCCCCCTTCGCCTGGGCTGCGAAGGGGGAACTCGATTTACGGCTTCTCGGGGTCTGCTTACATCATCGGCGCGGGAGCGGAAGGCATCGCCACGGAGGCGGCCTTGCGCTTCGCCGGACGTCGGGCCTTCTTGGCCTTCTTGGCAGGACGCTTCGCGGCCTTCTTCGCGGCCTTCTTGGCGGGACGGCGCTTGGCGGCCGCCTTCTTGGCCGGACGCTTCGCAGCCTTGCGCGCGGCCTTCTTCGCGGCCTTCTTGGCGGGACGACGCTTCGCGGCAGCCTTCTTCGCCGGACGCTTCGCAGCCTTGCGGGCGGTCTTCTTCGCGGCCTTCTTCGCCGGACGACGCTTGGCGGCAGCCTTGCGGACGGTCTTCTTCGCGGCCTTCTTGGCGGGACGGCGCTTGGCGGCGGCCTTGCGCACGGTCTTCTTGGCCGCCGATTTACGGGCGGTCTTCTTCGTCGCCTTCTTGGCGGACTTCTTCGCAGCTTTCTTCATGGCCATGAGATGGCTCCTCGTCAGTTGGACTTACGGGTACTGCAGCCCAGTTTGGAACGCCGCGGGAGTCGGACCCGCGAGCAGCCGCCGACGCGCCAGGCGCGCCGGGACGGATTCTTGGCAACAAAAAACCCGCATCGCGCGGCGATGCAGGTCGTCGGTTCGGAGAGTGCAGGAGCGTTTCGCGAGGGAGATGCTGCCCGAGTCCACCTTTGAAAGTTCCAGGGCGGAAGGCTTTGTTGTACTGCGCGTTGTCCCGGTCGCTCGACTCACTCTCGTCCGCAGGTCACCTCTGCTGGGGCGGAAACTAATCACGGTTTTTTTGGATGTCAACAACCCCGGCGAAAAAAATTCCGGGGCGGGGCGAGCGCGGCGGCGCGCGGCGGACGCGCAGGGCGCGCCGCGACGGCGGCGACGGAGGCCGCGACGGAACTTCG
>JBQCJF010000188.1:0-12673 GCA_051953015.1 Luteimonas sp. | reverse complement strand
CTGCTGCCGATGGTGTAGAAGACCTTGTTCTGCACCCGCAGCACGCGCGCCATCAGATCGAGGTGGCGCGAGATCAATTGCGACTCGAACAGCGCGCGGAACCCGCGGGCGTCCAGCGCGCTGCCGTCGAGGATCGCCTCGTCCGGCGCCGGCTTGGCCTGGGCCTGCCCATTCCAGCCGCGCACGAACTCCTGGAAGTTGACGTCGCAGATTTCCGCGCGGTTGAGGCCCTTCATGCGGGCCGGGATGGGATTGGGAACGGTGTTGAACATGCGGGTCTCCCCTCCCCGGCACGCGGGAAGGCCGATGGGAACGAAAGGTCAGGTGGACTGGTCGATCAGCGCCTGCGCCGCGGGGTCCGGCGCCGGCATCGGCACGAAGCCGGGCGTGGCCTCGACGCGGGCCAGCCAGGCGCGCACGGCCGGGTACGCGTCCAGCGCGATGCCGCCGTGCGGGGCGACGCAGGTATAGGCCTGCAGGGCGATGTCGGCGATGCCGTAATCGCTGCCGGTGAACCACCGGTTCGACGCGAGGTGTTTTTCCATCACCGCGAGTGCCGCATGGCCGCACTGGCGCAGGACCGGCAACCCGGCGCGGCGCGGCGAATCCAGCGGCGCCCAGCCGCAGATGAAGCGCGCCACCGCGATGTACGGCTCGTGGCTGTACTGCTCGAAGAACAGCCAGGACAGCGCCTGCGCCTTCTGCCACGGATCGGCAGGCAGGAACGGCGTGCCGTCGGCCAGCCAGCAGAGGATCGCGTTCGATTCGACCAGGACGCTGCCGTCCTCGCGCTCGAGCATCGGCACCTTGCCGTTCGGGTTCTTTGCCAGGTACGCAGGCGTGCGCGACGCCCCGCGGCTGCTGTCGGTTTCGACCCAGCGGTAGGGGCGGCCCAGCTGCTCCAGCAGCAGCCGCACCTTGTGGCAATTGCCGGAGGGCGAGAAGCCGTGGACCGTGATCATGCGGCGCTCCCCTCCCGGCGTGCGAACCACTGTTCGCGGGTCTGGCCCCAGACCTCGATCGGCACGTCCTGAAACGGCGGCGGCAGCTTGCCCGGGCCTTTCAGCGTCGAACCGAGTCGCTTCGCCACGTTCTGCGAGGCGACGTTTCCGGGGTCGATGCAGTGGATGATGTCGTCCCAGCCGAGATGGGCGAAGGCCCAGTCGACGGCGGCGGTGCCGGCTTCGGTCGCATATCCCTTGCCCCATGCGCGCGGATGGAAGGCGTAGCCGATCTCGTTGCCTGGCCAGCCTTCCGGCTTCCACGGCCCGATCTGCCCCAGCCACGCGCCGCTGGCCTTCTCGACCACGGCGAACATGCCGAAGCCCTGCACCAGCCACGCGCCCGGCTGCCACAGGAACCGCCGCCATGCTTCCACGCGGCCGACGTGCCCGCCGATGAAGCGCGCGGCATCCGCGTCGCCCTGCATTTCCGCGAAGCCGTCGAAATCCTCGAGCACCGGTGGGCGCAGGATGAGGCGATCGGTTTCGATGCGGAGATCGGCAATGCTCATCTGGCTTGATCCTGAAGCCCCTCTCCCATCGGGAGAGGGGTTGGGGAGAGAGTTCGGTGAGGCGTAGCGTCTCGAGAATCCCGTACCCTCATCCGCCCTTCGGGCACCTTCTCCCGGAGGGAGAAGGAAGCACTCAGAACGCGTTGATGCCGGTCAGCTCGCGGCCGATCACCAGCTGGTGCACGGTCTCGGTGCCTTCATAGGTGATCACGGACTCGAGGTTCAGCGCATGGCGGATCGCCGCGTGCTCGGTGGTGATGCCGGCGCCGCCGAGCAGGTCCCGGCATTCGCGGGCGATGTCGATGGCCATGCGGCAGTTGTTCCACTTCGCCAGCGAGACCTGTGCGGGCTGCATGGTGCCGGCATCCTTCAACCGACCCAGCTGCACCACCAGCAGCTGCGCCAGAGTGATGCGGCGGGCCATGTCGGCCATCTTGATCTGCGCGCTCTGGGTGGCGGCCACCGGGCGGTCGAACAGGATGCGCTCCTTGGTGTAGCCCAGCACCTCGTCGAGGCAGGCGATGGCGGCGCCGATCGGCCCCCAGGTGATGCCGTAGCGCGCCTGCGTCAGGCAGCCCAGCGGGCCCTTCAGCCCCTTCACGTTGGGCAGGCGGTGGGCCTCCGGCACGCGCACGTTGTCGAAGAACAGCGCGCTGGTCACCGAGGCGCGCAGCGACATCTTGTGCTTGATCTCCTGCGCGGTGAAGCCGGGCATGCCCTTCTCCAGCACGAAGCCCTGGATGCCCTCGTCGGTCTGCGCCCAGACGATGGCGATGTCGGCCAGGTTGCCGTTGGTGATCCACATCTTGGAGCCGTTGATCACCCAGTCGTCGCCGTTGCGCACGGCGCGGGTCTTCATGTTGGCCGGGTCGGAGCCGCCGTGCGGCTCGGTCAGGCCGAAGCAGCCGATCACCTTGCCCGCCGCCATGTCCGGCAGCCAGCGCTGGCGCTGCTCTTCGCTGCCGTAGGCATAGATGGGGTACATGCACAGCGAGGACTGCACGCTGACGAAGCTGCGGATGCCGCTGTCGCCGCGCTCCAGCTCCTGGCAGATCAGGCCGTAGCTGACGCCGTTGAGACCGGCGCAGCCGTACTGCTCGGGCAGCGAGGAGCCCAGCAGGCCGAGCTCGGCGATCTCGGGGACCAGCTCCTTCGGGAAGCGGCCCTGGTCGAAGGCGTCGCCGATGATCGGGATCACGCGCTCGTCGGTGAACCGGGCCACGGTGTCCTGCACCGCGCGCTCCTCTTCCGACAGCAGCGAGCGGACGTCGAACAGGTCGTAGGGGCGCAGGGCCATGGCGGTGCGGCGTCCTCGGACGGGAAACCGCCATTGTAGGGCCGACCCATGGCCGGCTCCACCAGAAAAAAAGGCACGGGCCCGGCGAACCGGGCCCGTGGGGTTACCGCTCCACGAGCCGCCTACTGACGACTGGTACCGGGAACAGCAGCCACCTGGGCGACGACCTGGCCGTCGACCACCGGGATCCGGTTGTCGACGGGCCGCTCGGGCAGGCGCACGGTGCGCTCCTGGCCGTCATATCGGTAGGTCACGTCGTACGCGACCGGCACGTCCTGCACGCCGAGGGCGATGCGATCGCCGGGCTTGCTCTCGGTGCGCATGGTGCCGGTGGTGCCGTCCGGATTGCGGTACGTCACCTCGTAGCCGACCACGTGCGAGGACTGCGACGTGGACGTGGTGGTGTGGCACTGCTGCTCGGTGCGGTTCACGACCTGGCCGCCGACGTGGTTGCGGTCCACGCGGTTGCCGATCACGCCGCCGGCCACGGCGCCGCCGGCGGTCGCCAGCTTCTTGCCGTTGCCGCCGCCGATCTGGTTGCCGACCAGGCCGCCGATGATCGCGCCGGCCACGGTGCCGCCGACGTTGCCGTCGCGCTCGGGCAGGCGTTCCTGCACGACCACGTCGTTGCAGACTTGGTGCGGCGTGCTGCTGGTGCTGGTCTCGCGCACGGCATCGGTGCCGATCACGTCGGCGTACAGCTGCTGGCGCTCGTTGACCGGCTTGACGTCGAGCACGGTGGCGTACTCGAGCCCGCTGGCGCCGGGGCCGTCGCCGCGGTTGTTCTGGAAGGCCGCGACGGCGACGCCGCCGACGAGCAGCGCCGCGAGTGCGATTGCGATCGTGTTGTTGTTCACTGCCGACTCCTTGGTGCGGTTGTCCGCACGTCTTCCTTCGTCGGCGGTGATTGCAACATCGGCAAGCTGAACATGCCCTCCACGAAGGCCTCCGGGAATGACCGCGACGTGAACGCGGCCTTCTGCTAGCGTTTGCGCGACCCCCAGGAGGGCGCCATGGCCAATCCGTTGCTCGCTCCATTCATGCGCTGGTTGGGAAAGCTGAGCTTCCCGAAGCTGTTCCTGCTGTTCGCCGGCCTGTTCGCGCTGGACATGCTGACGCCGGATCCGATCTTCCTGCTCGACGAGCTGATGCTCGGGATCGGGACGCTGCTGTTCGCCGCCTGGAAGAACCGGCGCAAGGGGTGAGCGCGATGCGTCGCCTCGTCGACACGCACTGCCACCTCGACGACGGCGAGTTCGACCGCGATCGCGCCGAGGTCGTCGCGCGCGCCCGCGCGGCCGGCGTCGCCTGGCAGGTCGTGCCGGCCATCGACGCCGCGAGCTGGCCGAAGCTGCGCGACGTCTGCCGCGCCACGCCGGACCTGCTGCCCGCCTCCGGCCTGCATCCGATGCTGCTGGCGCGGCACCGGCCGGAACACCGCGCCGCGCTGCGCGAGTGGCTGGCGCGGGAACGGCCGGCGGCGGTGGGCGAATGCGGGCTGGACTACTTCGTCGAGGGCCTGGACCGCGACGCGCAGTCGATGTACTTCGAAGGCCAGCTTCGGCTGGCGCGCGAGTTCGACCTGCCGGTGGTGGTGCACGCGCGACGCGCCGTCGACGCGGTGATCGCGGCGCTGCGCCGCGTCGGCGGGCTGCGCGGCGTGGTCCACAGCTTCTCCGGCAGCGAGGAACAGGCGACGCAGCTGTGGAAGCTCGGCTTCCTGCTCGGCCTCGGCGGCCCCGTGACCTACGAACGCGCCCGCCGGCTGCGCCGGCTGGCGGCGACGATGCCGCTCGAGCACCTGCTGCTGGAGACCGACGCGCCGGACCAGCCCGACGCGTCGATCCGCGGCCAGCGCAACGAGCCCGCGCGCGTCGCGGTCGTGCTCGACTGCATCGCGGCGTTGCGCGGCGAATCCGCCGATGCCATCGCCGCGACCACCACCGCCAACGCCGCCCGCCTCTTCCGCTTCCCCGCCGACTGAAACGCGGTTTGCCACGGATCACACGGATAAACACGGATAAGGCAAAACATTGAATGGTTGCTGGCCATTCCAGTCCCGCGGAACTACTCTCTCTTTGCTCTATCCGTGTTCATCCGTGTGATCCGTGGCTAAGAAGCTCTTTGAGCCTTCAGGAGGAGCTCGAGGGCGCGGGCGACGGCGGCGAAGGCGAAGGCGCCGGTGATGTGGGTCGCCGCGCCGAGGCCCGCGCCGCAGTCGAGCTTGAGCGCGGCGTCCTTGTCCAGCTGCGGGCGGATGCCGCACACGCTGCCGTCGGCCTGCGGGTAGCGCACGTTCTCCAGCGAGTAGACGGCCGGCACGCCGAAGTAGCGGTCGTGGTTCTTCGGGAAATTGAACTCGCCGCGCAGCTTCCGGCGGATCAGCGACAGCATCGCATCGTGCTCGGTGCGCGACAGGTCGCGCACCCGCACCTGGGTCGGGTCGGTGCGGCCGCCGGCGGAACCCACGGTCACGATCGGCAGCTTGCGGCGCCGGCACCACGCGATCGCCTCGACCTTGGTCCGGAAGCTGTCGCAGGCGTCGAGGACGAGGTCGTAGCCGCCGCCGAGCAGCGCTTCGAGGTTGGACGGGGTGAGGAACGCCTCGACCGGGACGGCCTCGACCAGCGGGTTGATCGCGCGGCAGCGCTCGGCCATCGCCTGCGCCTTGTTGCGGCCGTACTGGCCCGCGAGCGCCGGGAGCTGGCGGCTGGTGTTGGACAGGCACAGGTCGTCGGCGTCCATCAGGGCGAGGTGCCCGACCGCGCTGCGCGCGAACGCTTCTGCGGCCCAGGAGCCGACGCCGCCGAGCCCGACCACGGCGACCCGCGCACGGGACAGGCGGTCGACGGCGCCCGCGCCGTACAGGCGGTCGATGCCGGCGAAGCGCTCTCGCAGCGCGGTGGGCGTGGCTTCCTCTCGCATGCGCGCATGGTAACGTGCGCCGCAGTCCATCTCCCCGGGAAACCGCCATGAGCATGCCCCCCGACAGCCGCCCCGGCGGCGGCAATCCCGCCGGCGCCCGGCCCGCGGACCGCCCTTCCGGCAACGCGGCGATGCGCTACCTGTTCCTGTTCGTGCTCGGCCTCGTCGTCGGCGTCATCGGCACGGTGATGGCGGTGCGCGCGCTCGACGCGCGCAAGGACCACTTCCCCGGGAGCGTGATGCACCTGTTCGCCGCGCACATGGACATGCTCGACGCCAACGTCAACGGCAACCGCTGCGCGGCGACGGACACCCTGCCGCAGCTGCAGGCGCTGCGCACGCTGGCCAACGACATCGAGCCGGCGTTCGGCGACCTGCGCGACGACACGCGCTTCACCGGCCACGCCAGCGACCTGCGCGCCGCGCTCGATCGCGCGCTCGCCAGCCCGCCGCTCGCATGCCCGGGCGTGCAGGCCGCGCTGAAGGACAACGGCGCGGCCGGCCACGCCGGCCACCGCCCCGTCCCCCACAGAGGACGCGCGCGGCGCGCGCGCCGGTTCGCGCGCCGTCGAAGTGAACCGCCAGCCAACGGCGGTCGCGCGATTGACCGGTCGTTCACGACGCGCTTCCGAGGATGGCTCCGTCATCCATCGGAGACCCGCCATGCACGCCCACGCTTCCCTCCGCGTCGCCGCCGCGGCCGCCCTCGCCGCCTGCCTCGCCGCCGCCGGCTGCGCCACCACCTCGCCCGGCTACTCCAGCACCTACGGCGCGCCGCCGCCGGTCAGCGGCACCTGCTACGACTGCGGCACCGTCACCCGCATCGACGTCAACGGCACCACGGGCAGCAACGTGCCCAACGCCACCGGCGCCGTGCTCGGCGGCATCGTCGGCGCCGTCGCCGGCCGCGAGATCGCCAAGAACAACACCGACAGCACCGGCCGCACGAACACGGCCACGGCCGCCGGCGCGGTCGCCGGCGCGGTCGTCGGCAACGCGATCCAGAACCGCGCGCAGGCCAACAACGGCGGCTACACGATCTACGTGCGCATGAGCAACGGCTCGACCCAGGCCGTCACCCAGGCCGACCTGGGCGGGATCCGCGAAGGGTCGTACGTGCGCGTCTACAACGGCCGCGCCTGGCTCAACTGACGCGTCGCCCGCCCGGTTGCGCCCGGCCCGGCCGGGCGGGCCGCGGTCGGATAGGATGAGGCGGTCCGCCACGGCGGGCCGCCTTTTTTCATGCACCGGGGGAACGCGCATGACCTTCATGACCGTGATGTACGTGCTCGGCGCCGTGCTGGTCCTCGTCGGCCTCGCCGGCATCGTGCTGCCGGCGCTGCCCGGCCTGCCGCTGGTGTTCGCCGGCATGGTGCTCGCCGCCTGGGCCGAGCACTTCACCCGCATCGGCATCGGCGTGCTGGTCGCGCTCGGCGTGCTGACCCTGCTGTCGCTGGGCGTCGACTTCTGGGCCGCCGCGCTCGGCGCCAGGCGCGTCGGCGCCAGCAGGCTGGCGATCGCCGGCGCGGTCGTCGGCACCTTCGCCGGGCTGTTCTTCGGCGTGGTGGGGATCTTCATCGGGCCGTTCTGCGGCGCGCTGCTGGGCGAGCTGCTGCATGGCCGCCGCCTGGATCCCGCCGCGATGGGCCAGGCGACCAAGGTCGGCTTCGGCACCTGGCTGGGCATCGTGTTCGGCATCGCGCTGAAGCTCACGCTCGCGCTGGCGATGCTGGCCCTGTTCGCATGGGCGTGGTGGAAATAGCGCGCGCGCCGCGCCTGCCCCGCGACGGGGACTTCACGCCTCGATGAATGCGGCGCCGGGATGATGCCCGGCAACCCCGCCACCGGAAGCGCCCTTGTCGAGCCGCCCGCCCCCGCCCGAATGGCGCACGCGCATCAGCGTGTCGGAATGGCGCCGGCGCCGGGGACTCGAACCCTGGAGCCGAAAGCGCATGATCTGGACCATCGTCGTGACCGCGGCGCTTACCGCGCTCGCCGTCGTCCTCGGACTCAACTTCGCCACGCCGAGCAAGAAGCTCGAGCGCCGCATCGAGCACCGCTACGCGGTGTCCGACCCGCAGTTCCGGCGGGAAATGGGCGTGATGCTCGGCCCGTCGATCCTGCCCGGCAACGAGGTCGTCGCGCTCAACAACGGCGACGAGATCTTCCCGGCGATGCTCGCGGCGATCCGCGGGGCGCAGCACACCATCACCTTCGAGACCTACATCTACTGGGAAGGCCAGGTCGGCCAACAGTTCGCCGACGCGCTGAGCGAACGCGCGCGCGCCGGCGTCAAGGTGAACGTGACCATCGACTGGGTCGGCAGCGCGAGCATGGAGCAGTCGCAGCTCGAGGAGATGGAAAACGCCGGCGTGCACGTCGAGCGCTACCGCCCGCTGCACTGGTACAACCTGGCGCGGATGAACAACCGCACCCACCGCAAGCTGCTGGTCGTCGACGGCAAGGTCGGCTTCACCGGCGGCGTCGGCATCGGCGACCCGTGGCAGGGCCACGCGCAGGATCCGGACCATTGGCGCGACATGCACTTCCGCATCGAAGGGCCGGTGGTCGCGCAGATGCAGGCCGCGTTCAACGACAACTGGACCAAGACCACCGGCACGATCGTCAACGGCCCGGAATACTTCCCGCCGCTGGAGAAGGCCGGCGACATGGACGCGCACCTGTTCATCAGCTCGCCCGCCGGCGGCAGCGAGAGCATGCACCTGATGTACCTGATGGCGGTGGCGGCGGCCGAGCACAGCATCGACCTCGACGCGGCCTACTTCATCCCCGACGAGCTGATCACGAACGCGCTGATCGCCGCGCGCCACCGCGGCGTGCGCATCCGCGTCGTGATGCCCGGCAAGAACACGGATTCCGACGCCGCGCGCATGGCGTCGAAGGCCGGCTGGGGCCCGCTGCTGCTGGCCGGCGTGGAGATGTACGAATACGACCCGACCATGTTCCACAACAAGAGGCTGATCGTGGACCACGAGCTGGTGTCCGTGGGATCCACCAATTTCGACCTGCGTTCCTTCCAGCTCAACGACGAGGCCAGCCTCAACGTCTATGATCGTGGCTTCGCCGCGCAGATGACCCGGGTGTTCGAGGCGGACCTGGCGAAGTGCCGGCGCTACACCTACGAGACGTGGAAGGATCGCCCTTGGACCGAGAAGTTCGCCGAGACCTTCATCCGACCGCTGCGCTCGCAGCTTTGAGGGCGGACCCGCGCCTCCGGCGCGCGGTCCTGCCGGGCTGCGCCCGCACCCTGCTGGCCCTGGCCTTCGCGCTGTGCTGCGCGGCGCCCGCGCTCGCCCGCGGGCCGCAGGAGGATCCGGCGTCGATGGCCGCCGCGGCCGCGGCCGTCACCCAGGCGCGCGAGGAAGCTTCCGCGGCGCCCGATGCGGCCGGCCTGCAGGCGGAAGTCCGCGCCGGCGAACAGGCCGACGCGCGGATCGCCAACGCGGTGGCGGCGCGCCTGCTGCGCCAGCCTTCGCTGCAACGCGTGACGGTCGCCGTCAACGGCGGCGTGGTCACCCTCCGCGGCGAGGTCGTCGCCGACGCCGACCGCAAGCTCGCCTCGGATCTCGCCGCGAAGGTCGACGGCGTCGCCCAGGTGGTGAACCAGGTCGGCATCGACGCCGCCCTGCACACGCGCCTGGCCGCGGCGTTCGACCAGCTGCAGGGCAAGCTGCTCCGCGTCGTGGTGGCGTTGCCGCTGCTGGCGGTCGCCATCGCCATCGTCTGGTTCGCCGTCTGGTTCGGCCGCCGCGTCGGCCGCTGGCCGCTGCGCTGGCTCCGCGGCCACGCCGACAACCCGTACATGGACGGGCTGGTGCGGCGCGTCGTGCACGCGGCGGTGGTGATCATCGGCCTGGTCCTGGCGCTGAACCTGCTGGGCGCGACCGCGCTGGTCGGGGCGGTGCTCGGTTCGGCGGGCGTGATCGGGCTGGTGGTCGGCTTCGCGTTCCGCGACATCGCCGAGAACTACATGGCCGGCGTGCTGCTCAGCCTGCGCCGGCCGTTCGCGCCCGACGACCACCTGGTGATCGACAAGTACGAAGGCAAGGTGATCGCCCTCACCTCGCGGGCGACGCTGCTGATGACCCTCGACGGCAACCAGGTGTCGTTGCCGAATTCGCTGGTGTTCAAGTCGGTGGTGACCAACTACACCGCCAACCCGAAGCGCCGCTTCGATTTCGTGGTGCCGGTGGACACGACCGAGTCGCTCAGCCGCGCCCGCGACCTGGGGCTCGCGGCGATCGCGGGCGTCGACGGCGTGCTCGCCGACCCGGCGCCCTCGTTCGCGGTGGACGGCTACGTCACGAAGGGGTTCGACCTGCGCTTCTTCGGCTGGGTGGACCAGCGCCGCAACGACGTGGGGAAGGTGCGGACCGAAGCCTTGCGGGAAGTGCGCGGCGCCTTCGCCGAAGCGCGCATGCATGGCCCGGAAACCGTCCGCTACCGCGCCGCCGATGCGCCGGTGCAGAAGGAGCCCGCCGGCGACACCTCGGTGAACCGTGACATCGACGCGCAACTGGCCGCGGCGCAGCGCGCCAGCGACGAAGACATGCTCAAGCCGCAGGGGAGCGGTGGCGATGGAAAATCCTGACCTGTGGGGCGGCACGCGCGCTTCGTCGCGCACCTTCGTGCGGGTAGCGATGTCGGCGATCGGGGTGCTGGGCGCCGCCGGCGCGCCGGCCTTCGCGCAGGAGGCGGCCGCGCCGCCGCCGGGCGTCGCGGCCTGCGTGTCGATCGAGATCGACGCGGCGCGCCTGGCCTGCTACGACGCGGCCGCCGGACGCACCGTGCCGAGCACGCGCGAGGCCGACGCGGCCGCCGAAGCCGCGCAGGCGGCCGCGGACGCGGCGGAGGCCGCCGCGAAGGCCGCCCGCAGCGCGCAGGAGGCGGCCCTGCCGCACCCCACGCCGTCGGTGCGCGCGCAGGCGGCGCTGCGCCGCGGCGGCGCGAGCCTGTTCCGCCGCGACGCGCCGGGCAGCGCCGCGACGCCCGAGGCGGTCGATCCGGAAACGCAGGCGGCGATCGCCCACGCCGGCAAGGGCTCGCTGCTGGACACGCGCTGGGAACTGGCGCGCGACTCGAAGCTCGGCATCTTCAACTTCCGCGCCTACAAGCCGGTCTACCTGTTCCCCGCGTTCTGGAGCAGCTCGCCCAACGCGCATCCGTTCTCGCCCAGCCGCGGCGTCGCCACCGACACGGACTCGCTCGACGCGCTCGAGGCGAAGTTCCAGATCAGCTTCAAGACCAAGGCGCTCGAGAACCTGTTCGGCGACAACGGCGACCTGTGGATGGCCTACACCCAGAGCTCGCGCTGGCAGGTCTACAACAGCGAGGCTTCGCGCCCGTTCCGCGAGACCGACTACGAGCCGGAGGTGATGCTCGCCTTCCGCACGGGTTACAGCCTGCTCGGCTGGAAGGGGCGCCTGTTCGCGGTCGGCGTCGACCACCAGTCCAACGGCCGCTCCGACCCGCTGTCGCGCAGCTGGAACCGGGTGATGTTCAACTTCGGCTTCGATCGCGACGGCTGGGCGCTGAACCTGCGGCCGTGGGTCCGCGTGCCGGAACGCGGGCACGGCGACGACAACCCCGACATCGCCGACTACATGGGCCGCGGCGACGCCACGCTGGTGCGCAGCTTCGGCAACGGCCAGCAGCTGTCGCTGATGCTGCGGCACTCGCTGCGCGGCGGGGACCGCTCGCACGGGGCCATGCAGTTCGACTGGGCCTTCCCGCTGCACGACACCTTCCGCGGCCACCTGCAGGTGTTCGACGGCTACGGCGAGAGCATGATCGACTACAACCACCGCGCGACCTACGTCGGCCTCGGCATCTCGCTCATGGAGTGGTACTAGGCCCTACAGGAGGGTGGCGAGGCGCTTGAGCTGCTTGCGGGTGTCCGGCTGCGCGAGGTAGTCGCGGGCCACGGCCTCGAGCGCGGCGATGTTGGTGTCGCTGACGTCGTCCATGTCGTCCAGGCCGATCGCCAGCTCCGTCTGCAGGCGGAAGTAGCTGTCGCCGACCAGGTGCCGGGCGATGTAGTCGACCGAATCGGCGCTGCCGTCGAACAGCACGTCGATGATCGGCACCGCCCACTCGATCGCGCCCCACTCGCGCGCCGCCTTGAGGCTGATGCTGCGCGTGCGCGCGCCGGTGCCGATCGACAGCACCACCAGGTCCTGCGGCTGGTCGGCGCGGGCGTCCTTGCGCAGCGCTTCGGCGATCGCGCAGGCGGTCGGGTTGTTGGCGACCACGCCGCCGTCGATCAGCGCGCAGGCCTTGCCTTCGATGGTCATCCCGTGCGCAGGGAAGTAGGTCGGCGCCGCGGACGAGGCGCGGCACACCTCCCACAGCGGCAGCTCCTGGTGCCCGGGCTTGAAGCTCTTGAAGATCACCGGCGTGCGCGAGATCGTGTCGTAGCTGGTGACCATCAGCGGCACCTTCACCTGGCCGAGCCTGGTGTCGCCGAACACCTTCTTCAGCACCTTCTCCAGGCCCTTGGCGTCGTACTTCGGCGCCGACGGCCCCTGGGTGAGCAGGCGCCCCGCGCGCGACCACAGGCGATCGGCGATGCCGGGGAAGATGGCGTTCCGCTGCTCGCGGTACAGGTCGGCCATGGCCGAGGGCGCGAGGCCGATCGCCAGGCCGGCGGCCATGATCGCGCCGGTGGAGCTGCCGGCGAGCAGGTCGAAGCTCTTGAGCAGGCCGGGCTTGCCGGCCGCGAGCAGCGCGTCCTCGGCGCCGGCGAGCCAGCGGCAGCCGACGAGGCCGCGGATGCCGCCGCCGTCCATCGAAAGAATGCGTTTCGCCTTCATGGCGGTCCTCCTCCTTGAGTCGCTTTCGCGATCTTACGTCCAAAGCGGGGCGGCTTTGCGCGGCTTCGTGTTGGGTCGCCGCGGATGGGCGGGGGGGGGGCCCGG
>JBQCJF010000187.1:0-22105 GCA_051953015.1 Luteimonas sp. | reverse complement strand
GAGCTCGCGCTCACCGGCGAACTGCGCCCGGTGGACGGCGTGCTGCCCGCCGCGCTGGCCGCGGCGCGCGCCGGGCGGCGCCTGCTGGTGCCCGAGCCGAACGGCGCCGAGGCGGCGCTGGCCCGCGACGTGCAGGCGTGCACGGCGCGGACCCTGCTCGAAGCCTGCGCTGGCCTGGAAGGCCGCAGGCCGTTGCCGGCCGCCACCGCGGCGCCCGATGCGGCGCGCGCCCGTGCGCTGCCCGACCTCGCCGACGTGCGCGGACAGGCGCAGGCGCGGCGCGCGCTGGAGATCGCGGCGGCCGGCGCGCACCACCTGCTGTTCGTCGGCCCGCCCGGATGCGGCAAGACCCTGCTCGCCTCGCGGCTCGTGTCGCTGCTGCCGCGCGCGAGCGAGGAGGAAGCGCTGGAAACCGCTGCCGTCGCGTCGGTCTCCGGCCTCGGCCTCGATCCGGCGCGCTGGCGCGACCGGCCCTGGCGCGCGCCGCACCACACCGCCAGCGCGGCGGCGCTCGCCGGCGGCGGCGCGGACGCGCGTCCCGGCGAGATCTCGCTCGCGCACAACGGGGTGCTGTTCCTCGACGAATTGCCCGAGTGGAGCCGGCACGTGCTCGACGTGCTGCGCGAACCGCTCGAGTCGGGCACGGTGGCGGTGGTGCGCGCGGCGCGGCGCGCCGAATTCCCGGCGCGCTTCCAGCTCGTCGCAGCCATGAATCCCTGCCCCTGCGGCTGGGCCGGCGACGCGTCGGCGCGCTGCCGCTGCACGCCGGACGCGATCGCCGGATATCGCAGCCGCGTCTCCGGGCCGCTGCTGGATCGCATCGACCTGCACGTGCCGATGTCGCGGCTGCCCTCCGCCGACCTGCGCCCGGACGCGGCGCGCGGCGAGCCCAGCGCCGCGGTCCGCGAACGGGTCGCGGCCGCGCGCGCGCTGCAGTCGGCGCGCGCGGGCCAGCCGAACGCGCGCCTGTCGGACGCCGAAGCCCGCCCGCACTGCCGGCTCGCCACGGGCGACCAGGCGCTGCTCGAACAGGCGGTGGACCGGCTGCAGCTGTCGGCGCGGGCCATGCATCGGGTGTTGCGCGTGGCCCGCACCATCGCCGACCTCGACGGCAGCGCGTCCATCGCTTCGCCCCATCTCGCGGAGGCCCTCGGCTACCGGCCGCAGTGAAGGCGGGCCCGTGCGGCGCGACGACACGGAGCCGTCGCGGCGGCGCGCTAGACTCGGGGCAGCCCACGACGACGGACGCCGCCTGGAAAGCCTGCATCTCATCGATCTGCGCCTGCTGGGATTCGCGCTGCTGATCCTGGCCGGGGTCGCTTCGTCGCTGCTGGCCCGGCGCTTCGGCGCGCCGCTGCTGCTGATGTTCCTGCTGCTGGGCGTCGCGCTGGGCGTCGACGGTCCGGGCGGCATCCGCTACAACGACACCGGCTTCACCTACATGGTCGGGTCGATGGCCCTGGCCATCATCCTGTTCGACGGCGGCCTGCGCACCCGGGCGGCGCAGGTGCGCGGCAGCGTCGCGCCGGCGGTGGTGCTGGCGAGCGTCGGCGTGCTGGTCACCGCCGGGCTCACCGCGCTGGCCGCGTCGAAGCTGCTCGACCTGGCGCCGCTGCAGGCGATGCTGCTGGGCACGATCGTGGCGTCCACCGACGCCGCCGCGGTGTTCTTCCTGCTGCGCGCCGGCGGCCTGCACCTCGAGCGCCGCACCGGCGCGACGCTGGAGATCGAATCGGGAAGCAACGATCCGGTCGCGGTGTTCCTCACCGTGGCGCTCACCACCTGGCTCGCCGGGCAGCACGAGGGCGGCGTCGCCGCGATCGCGATCCACATGGCCTGGGCAGCCGGCGTCGGCCTGGCGGCCGGCTACTTCGGCGGACGCCTGATCGTCGCCGCGTTCAACCGCTTCGAGTTGCCGTCCGGGCTGCATCCGTGGCTCGGGCTGGCGAGCGCGCTCGCGCTGTTCGCGCTCACCGACCTGGTCGAGGGAAGCGGCTACCTCGCCGTGTACCTCGCCGGCATCGTGGTCACCAACCGCCCGCTGCGCGACCGCCACCAGCTGCTCGCGCTGCAGGACGCGATCACCTGGTTCGCGCAGCTCATCATGTTCATGCTGCTCGGCCTGCTCTCGTCGCCGCACGACCTGCTGCCGATCCTGTGGCCGGCGCTGGGCGTGGCCGCGTTCCTGATGTTCGTCGCGCGCCCCGCCGCGGTGCTGCTGTGCCTGCTGCCGTTCCGCTACCGCGCCGCGGAACTGGGCTTCATCTCCTGGACCGGCCTGCGCGGCGCGGTCGGCATCTTCCTGGCGTCGATCCCGCTGCTGGCCGGCCTGCCGAACGCGTGGCTGTACTTCAACGTCGCCTTCGTGGTCGTCATCGCGTCGCTGCTCGTGCAGGGCTGGACGCTGGCGGGCTTCGCGCACCGCATGGGCGTGGCGGTGCCGCGCAAGGATCCGAACATCCGGCGCATGCGGCTCGACCTGCCGGGCCAGCTCGAATCGGAGATGGTCGGCTACCGGATCGCGCCCGGCAGCGCCGCGCTGCGCGGCACGCCGCTGCCCAGGCAGGTGCGGCTGGCGATGGTGGTGCGCGACGGCCGGATCCTGCTGGCCGAGGACTGCGGCGCGCTCGCTGCCGGCGATTACGCCTACTTCATCGCGCCCGGCAGCCACGCGCCGCGCCTGGACTGGCTGTTCGCCGACGGCAGCGACGCGCGCGAGGCCGAGCAGGAGACCTTCGGCAGCTTCATGTTGCCCGGCGACGTGCCGCTGGGCGAGCTCGCGAAGTTCTACGGCCTGCCGATGCCGAAGCGCGTCGCGAAGTACACCGCCGCGCAGCTGTTCGACGAGCGCTTCGACCGCGACCCGCAGGTCGGCGACCGCCTCGCCATCGGCCGCGCGATCCTGGTCGCGCGCAGCCTCGCCGACGACCGCGTCGCCAAGATCGGGCTGCGCTTCGCCGGCGTCGGCGAGCGGCTCATTTCCGGGTAGTGCCTCCGCGGGGCCAGACCTTGCCGTTGGGGTCCAGCTCGGATGTCGCCATCGCATCGCCGCGGATGCCGACGCCGCACACCGCCATCGGACTCTCCTCGAATCCTGCCAGGCCCAGCGCGCGCTCGATGTCGACCTCGTTGATGGCGGCGGTGACGAAGCTGCCGAGGCCGAGCGCGGTCGCCGCGACCTGCAGCGTCTGCGAGAGGTGGCCGACGTCGAGGATCGCGACCCGGTAGGCCTTCGGATGGTTGCGGTACTTCCAGAAGTTGCGCCCGAAGCGCGGCGCGAGCACGACCAGCGCGTGCGCCTGCGCGAACCATGCCTGCCCGCCGACGGCCAGTCGCGCCAGGCGCGCGAGCGCATCCTCGCCTTGGCCCGCGGCCTCGCCCTTGCGCTCGGCCGCGCCCGCGCCCGTTCCCATGCCCAACGGCGGTGGCAGCGGCAGCGGCTGCAGCGCGTGGTCGCCCGGACGGTAGTGGTACAGCCCGCGCGGCAGGCCTTTCACGTGCTGCGCGAGCACGTACGCTTCGGTCGGATGCAATCCGCCGCCGGACGGGCTGGTCCGCTTGAGCACGTCGAAATCCTGCGCGGCGCGCACCTTGCCGCGCGCGCCGACCGCGCGTTCCAGCACCTGCGCGAGCGAGGCCAGCGGCAGCGGCCGCGCCGGGTCGAAGTTGCGGCACGTCGCGCGCGCATCGAGCAGTTCGTCGAGCGCGTCGCGGCGCGCGCGCCGGAGCGCGATCCGTTCGCGCGGCGGGCCGCGGTCGGTCGCGGCCGGCGGCGGCGCGCCATGCAGGGCGCGCAGGTCGGTGGACGTGCGGATGCCGGCTTCCTCGACGCCGGCCGGCGCGTCCACGCCTTCCCAGCGCGACGCCGCGTGCCAGGCCGAAGCGAGGCCGTGCCAGTGCAGCGCGCGGTAGCGTTCCTCGCGCGCGCGCTGCATCGCCCAGGCGCGGCTGTCGCCGATGAGCACGCCGGCCTGCAGCAGCCGGCGCAGCCGCGACGCGCCATGGCGCGCGCGCAGCGGCACCGCCGGCGTCCATTGCGCGGAGGCCAGGCTGCCCAGCAGCCGCAGCTCCTCCTCGTCGATGGCGACCGGCGCGTCGAGATGGCCGGCGTGCGCGAACCACTGCAGGCGCGCGGCGACGCCGGTGCCGCCGGCGAGCAGCGCCGCGAGGTCGAAGTCCGCCACCTCGCGCGATTCGAACCAGAGCGTGGTACAGCGGCGGACGCGCATTCGGCCGGTTCCGGGGGACGCGGGAAGCGGAAGGATACGACGCGCGGTGCTTGAAGGCGGGCGCCGATGCCGGTAGCGTCCCCTCCCGGGGAAACGGTTCCCACAGGGGAAACATCATGGCAACGAAGAAGGCGGGCCCGCGCCCGGCGGCGCTGGAACCGAAGGTCGTGCGCAAGCTGCTCGACAAGCTGTCGACCGACAACGAATTCCGCCGGCTGTTCAAGAAGGACGCTGCCGCGGCGCTCGCGAAGGTCGGCTACGTCGTCGGCGCCGACGAAGGCAACGTCGGCTCATGCCTGCAGCTTGCGGCCAGCCACAGCATCGCCCCCAAGGCGAAGTTCGTGCGCGACCGCGCCAAGATGGAGAGCGCGCTGTCCTCGCTCCCCTTCAGCTTCACCTTCGACTGCCCGCCGGAATTCAAGGCCTGAGTTTCCGGGCCCCGGGGCGCCGGGGCCTGGTTCAGCGCAGCGCGTCCACCCGCCGGCTCATGCCCGGCGGCAGCGCATCGATCCGCCAGGCCTGCGCGAACGCGGCAAGCGCCGCATCGGCGCGGGACGCGTCCGCCGACGCGCGATCCAGTTCGGCCTCGTCCAGCAACGCGAGCGTGGTGTCGGCGACGTTCATCGCCTGCAACGCGTCGGCGTCCGCGCCTTCGGCGTAGGCGAAGCCGCGGTGGCGCTGCAGCCATCGCGCCTGCGCGACCGCGGTGTCGACATCCCCTTTCGCCCGCGCCGCGCGCAGCAGCGCCGAATGCACCGGCATGGTCGCATCGTCGCGCGCGGCCAGCGGCGCCAGGCGCGCCATCGCCGCATCCGCACGCCCGCCCAGCCGGTCCGCTTCGGCGAGCAGCACGGTCCGGAGCTGCGCTTCCTGGGGATAGCCCTCCACCGTGGCGGCGTCCACCGCCGCGAGCACCGAAGCCACGGCCGCGCCGTCGCCGATGCGCGCGGCGATGTAGCCGAGCCGCAGCGACAGCGGGACGAACGCCGCGCGATCGACTTCGTCCGCTTCCCGGATGCGCGATGCGACCGTGGCGAGCGCCTCCCGGAGCGCGGCCCGCATGCCCGCGGAATCCCCTTCGGCCAGCGCCCGGATCGACAGCTGCATCACGCGCTCCTCGACGCCCGCATAGGACGGCTCGGCGCGTTCGGCGGCCCGCACCGTCTCGTCGGCCCGGGCCATCGCTTCCGTCCACTTGCCCTGGTCGAGCGCGAACAGCGCGGCCTGTTCCGGCACCGAGACCTCCGCGCTGGCGACGCCGGTCGCGCGCCGCGACGCCAGCACCTTGTCCACGCCGGCCCAGTCGCGCCGCGCCGCGTAGGCGTACGCATACGAATACACGGCGCCCTGGTAACCGGCGTCGCGCGAGGCGCGGAACTGCGTGACCGCCTCCGGAAAGCGTTCCAGCCCGAGCAGCGCGATGCCCTGCAGGTAATGCGCCGCGCCGACGCGCTCGTACTGCGGGACGCTCGCCGCCTTGCCCTCGGCGAGCGCGGCCTCGTAGTCGGCCGCCTGGAACGCCTCCATCTGGCCGAGGATCATGTGCGCGCTCAGCGTGTCGGGATAGAGGCCGAGCAGTTCGCGCCAGCGCTGCATCGCGGGACCGGGCGGGCCCAGCCGCGACAGGGTCGCGTCCATGAGCAGGCGCTCGCGGTCGGTCAGCCTGTCGCGCAGGCGCGACGCCGCGGCGAATTCGCGGCGCATGGCGGGAAAGTCGCCGAGCGACGCCGCGTAGACGCCGCCGGCGGCGAGGTGCGCGAGCGCGAACTGCGGGTCGAGCTGCTGCGCGCGCTGGTAGTAGCCGATCGCTTCCTTCGGCTGGCCGAGCGCGGCGCTGTGCATGCCCAGCGCGTAGGACTTCAGCGCGTCGAGGTTCGACGTGGTCACGTTGGGCAGCGGCACCGACGTGCGCTGGATCGATTCGACGGCTTCGCCCAGGCGCGTCCGCAGCTCGGCCGCGACGCCGTCGATGGACGCCAGCGCCGAGCCGGAGCCGCGGCCGTCGCGCGAAACGGCGTACACCGTGGTCTGGGTGTTCGGGTCGATCACCTCGGCGCTGAAGCGCAGGCGGCCGCCGATTTCCGCCACCGTCGGCAGGATCACCGCGCGGGCGCCGTCGCGCAGCGCGATCTCCGAGGCGATCGCGCGGTCGATCGACGTGCCCGGCGCGCGACGCATGCGCTCCAGCGTGTCGCGCGCCTTGAGGTCGCTGAGGACGTTGACGTAGCGCGACTGCTGCAGGCTGATCCGGAAGGCCTGCTCCAGCGAGTCGTCGAGCAGCGTGTCCCCGGTGAGGTTGCGCAGGTCGCCGACGACCACCCAGTCGCGTTCGTTGAAGGCGATCGCGGGCTGCGGCCGGGTCAGGAACCATGCGCTGGTCGCGAGGCCGGCGACCAGCGCCAGTTCCGCGGCGAGCGCGGCGGGGCGCCGCCACAGCGGGATGTCGCGCCAGGCCTTCGCCCGGTTCTGCTGCGGCGCGCGCAGCGGCGCGATGCCGGGCTCGCCGACTTCGTACACCTGCTGCGCCTGCGGCACGCCCTTGAAGCGCCAGCGGCCCCAGTCCTTCCACAGCAACTGCTCGCCGCGCTCGCCGAGCTCGCGCGCGGCGCGGTGCGCCAGCGGCTCGGCGGTGGCCGACAGCAGGATCTGGCCCGGGCGCGCGAGCGTCATCAGGCGCCCGGCCATCGGCTTGGCGAGGCCTTCGACTTCCAGCGGCTTGGCGCCGATGCTGACGGCGACGTCGCTGTTGCGCCAGGTCAGCACCTCGCCGACGTGCAGGCCCTGGCGCGCCAGCAGCGCGACCCCGTGCTTCGCGACGTCGCGGCGTTCGCCGAGCTCGCGCTGGCCGCGCGCGTAGTCGAGGGCGAAGCCGAGGCCGTCGATGGCGCGCTCGAAGAGCAGCAGCAGGCCGTCGGAACGGTCGATCAGGCGGCCGTGCCAGCGTTGCTGCAAGCCGAGGACGAGGCGGTCGTGCTCGCGGAACAGTTCCGCCGCCTCGCCGTCGCCGAGGCGTTCGACCAGCTGCGTGGAATCGCACAGGTCGGTCAGCAGCAGCGTGCGGACCTGCGGGTTCTGCGCGGAGCCTTCGCCGGGCGTTCCGGCGGCGGTGTCGCCTGGCGCGTTGTCGTTGGCTGCGTGCATCGTCGCGCTCCGGTCAGACCGGCGCCAGCACCGCGTCCTGCCATTCGACGCGGTTGCCGCCGAGGCGCTTGGCGCGGTACAGCGCGGCGTCCGCGTTGGCGTACCAGTCGTCCCAGGTCTGCGCCGGCGCGACCGGGCAGGCGCCGATGCTCAGCGTCGTGATCTGCGGCGGCGAGGGCTGCAGCTTGTGCAGCGCCTGGGCGGTGTCGACCACGAACTGCGCGATGCGCAGGATGTCGGCCTGGCGCTCGGCGCCGACCAGCAGGCAGAACTCGTCGCCGCCGAGGCGGCATGCGATGTCGTCCGGGCCCGCGGCCGAGCGCAGGATGTTCGCCACGCCCTGCAGCACGCGGTCGCCGACCAGGTGGCCGTGCTCGTCGTTGATGCCCTTGAAGCGGTCGCAGTCCACCAGCAGCAGGCCGCGCCCGGCGAGCAGGTCGTTGCGGCGGCGCTGCTCGAGGTGCAGCTGGAAACCGCGGCGGTTGGCCAGGCCGGTGAGCTCGTCGGTGCGGGTCAGCGCTTCGGTCTGGGTGAGGCGGTGCGTGGTGGCGCGCAGCGTGTCGAGCGCCGACTGCAGGTCGATGTTGCGGCGGCGCAGGCGGCCGATCAGGCTCTGCTCGTTCAGCACCACGCGCGCGATCGCGCGGCGCAGGAAATGCGCGAGCAGGGTCGGCGCGCGCTGCGCCATCGGCTCGAACTCCTCCTGGCGCAGCTCGAGCAGCACCAGGCTGCCGACCGCGATGGCGTCGGCGCTGCGGGCGTGGTCGCCGATCAGCAGGCCGAGTTCGCCGAAGAACTCGTGGCGGCCGAGGCGCTTGGGCACCAGGTCGTCGCCGAAGTCGAGGTCCACTTCGCCCTGGACGACGACGTACATGGTCGTGCCGAGGTCGCCGCGCCGGAACAGGGCTTCGCCGGCGGGCACGAGGCGCGGCCGCCCGAACTGCTCGAACAGCGCGTATTCCTCCGCGGTCAGCGCGGCGGACGATCCGTTGCCCGGTTCGGCCATGCCCGGTCCTGCCTCCCGTCCCGTCGCCGCTGCGGTGCCGGCGGCTTCAGCGTTCATCACGACTCCCATGTCGTGCACGAACGCAAGAGTAGCACCGCACCGGCCGCGGCCTCCGTGCGCGGGAGCACACCCGCGGCGGCTTCACGACCTGGCGGGCGGCTGCGCGACGTCGCGGTTGCGGCCGCGCCACGGGGCGTACCAGCGCTGCAGCCGGTCGATGTCGGCCTGCATGTCGTCGCCGGGCTCGAACAACGCGCCGACGCCGATGACCCTGCGCGGATAGTCGAAGTACACCGGCAGCACCGGCACGCCGGCCTCCTTCGCGATCTTCCAGAACCCGGCCTTGAAGCGCGGCACCGGCTTGCGCGTGCCTTCCGGCGCCAGCCCGAACCACAGGCGGTCGGCATCGCGGACCAGCGCAGCCGCCTGCTCGGCGACGCCGCTGGCGGCGTCTCGATTCACCGCGATCACGCCCAGCCGGCGCAGCAGCGCGCCGAGCGGCCACCAGAACAGCTGGTGCTTGCCCAGCACGCGCAGGTCCAGGCCGAGGGCGAGCTTGGCGGCGAAGCCCCACACGGCGTCCCAGTTGGACGAATGCGGCGCGCCGATGAGGACCAGCTTCGGGATGTCGGGAAACGCGCCTTCCATGCGCCAGCCGCCCAGGCGCAGCACCGTGCGCCCCACTCCGCGGGCGAAGGCGCTGGGCCTCACCCGGGGGGCGTTCGGCGGCAGGGTCAGGACGATGTCGTCGTCGGCCTCGGTCATGCGGCTCGGGGTCGGGCGGTCAGTCCCAGTCGCGGCCGGTGCGGCCGCGCTTGATCGTACTGCGTTCGCGCTTGGCGTCCAGCCGTCGCCGCTTCGAGGCCTTCGTCGGCCTGGTCGCGATGCGCGGCGTGGGCGCATGCAGCCCGGCCTCGATGAATGCGGCCAGGCGCGCGCGGGCGTCCTCGCGGTTGCGCTCCTGGGTGCGGAAGCGCTGCGCGCTCAGCACCAGCACGCCGTCGCCGGTCACGCGCCGGTCGCGCCGGGCCAGCAGCCGCTCGCGCACCGCCTCGGGCAGGGACGGCGAACGGGCGATGTCGAAGCGCAGCTCGACCGCGGTCGCGACCTTGTTGACGTTCTGGCCGCCCGGGCCGGCGGAGCGCACGAAGCGCTCGACCAGCTCGTCGTCGGCGATGGTGAGGTGGCCTGCCTGCATCCCGCGATTGTAGGGCCGACCTACGGCCACTCGAACAGGGTGAGCGCCTTCGCGAGCTCGGCGTCGGGCGGCGCGATCGCCTCGATGCGTCGGCCGCTGCGCGGATGTTCGAAGGCGAGCCGCCGCGCGTGCAGCAGCATGCGGTGGATGCCCATTTCGCGGAACGCGCGGTTGTGGCGGCCGTCGCCGTGGCTGCTGTCGCCGACGAGGTGGTGGAAGGCGTGCTTGAGATGCCGCCGGATCTGCCGGAAGCGTCCGGTGCGCGGCCTCGCGCACAGCCAGGCGTAGCGCGAGGTCTCGAAGCCGGCGGAGGGGATCGGCAGCTCGCAGGTCGCGAGCACCTCGAAGTCCGTCACCGCGGGCTTCTTCGCCGGCTTGCCGGGGCCGCCGTCGAGCGGGTGGTCGATCGTGAAGCGCGCCTCGGCGGGCCAGCCGCGGCAGATCGCCCAGTAATCCTTTTCAAGCGCCGCTTTTTCAAGCGCCGCCTTTTCGCCGGTGCGTCCGGCTTCCGGCGCCATGAACGCGCGGCCGAGCGCGGAGGCGGTGTCGCGGTCGAAGGCCAGCAGCAGGCAGCCGCTGGTCGCGCGGTCGAGCCGGTGCATCAGGAACACCGGCCGCCCGAACTGCGCGCGCAGGCGGTCGGCGGCGAAGTCGGTCTCGCCGCGGGCGAGCGCGCTGTCGTGGACCATCAGGCCGGCGGGCTTGTCGACGACGGCGAGGAAATCGTCCTCGAACAGGACGGGCAGGTGAAAAAGGGGACGGAGGTAGTTAATCGCTGGCGAATTTTCCGGCTGCATGACGTTTCGGAGCGATTAACTGCCTCCGTCCCCTTTTTCAGCGCAGCGCGTAGAGCACGGCGAGCGCGACCAGCGCGCCGATGCCGAGGATGGCGGCCACGATGCGCGCCTGCGCCTCGCGCACCGCGCGCGACAGTTCCGCGAGGTCGCGCGAACGCATGTTGAGCGCGTGCCGGCCTTCCACCTGCTGCTCGAGCCAGGCGTGCAGCAGCGAGGGCATCTCCGGCGCGCGCGTCACCAGTTCGGGCAGGCGCTTGCGGAACTCGCGCAGCAGGCGGCGCGGGCTGTAGCGCTCGGCCAGGATCTTCTCGAGCACCGGCTTCGCCACCGCCCAGATGTCGATCTGCGGATCGAGCTGGCGGCCGACGCCTTCGATGTTGAGCAGGGTCTTCTGCAGCAGGATCAGCTGCGGCTGGATCGTCAGTTCGTAGCGCTGCGCCGTGCGGAACAGCTTGAGCAGCACTTCGCCGAGCGAGATCTCGCTCAGCGGCCGGGTGAAGTACGGCTCGCACACCGCGCGCGCGGCGGCCTCGAGCTCGTCGATGCGGATGTGCGACGGCATCCAGCCCGCCCGGACGTGCAGCTCGGCGATGCGGCGGTAGTCGCGGTTGAAGATCGCCATGAAGTTCTCGGCGAGGTAGTACTGGTCCTCGGTCGAGAGCTGGCCCATGATCCCGAAGTCGAGCGCGATGAAGCGCGGATCCGACTTGCGGGCCGGGTCGACGTCGACCCAGATGTTGCCGGCGTGGGCGTCGGCGTGGAAGAAGTTGTCGCGGAACACCTGCGTGTAGAACACGCGCACGCCCTTCGCCGCGAGCGCCCGGCGGTCGATGCCGGCGGCGTCGAGCGCGGCGATGTCGTCGCTGGGGATGCCGCGCACGCGCTCGAGCGTGAGCACGCGCTCGGCGGTATGGCTCCAGACCGGCTCGGGCACGTACAGGTCGGGCGAGCCGAGCCAGTTGCGGCGCAGGACGCTGGCGTTGGCGCCCTCGCGCTGCAGGTCGAGTTCGGCGGCGAGCGTGTTCTCGATCTCGGCCACGATCTCGCGCGGGCGGATCTTGTCGGCAGACGGGTGGGTGCGGTCGACCAGCGCGGCGATGTGCTTCAGCAGCGCGATGTCCTGCGCGATCTGGCGGCGGATGCCGGGGCGCAGCACCTTGACGACGACTTCGCGCGGCGCCGCGCCGGCCTGCGCGGGCAGCGTGGCGGCGTGCACCTGCGCGATCGAGGCGGAGGCGAGCGGCGTCGTGTCGAAGGCCGCGAACGCTTCCGACACCGGGCGGCCGAGCGCCTGCTCGACGATCGCGCGCGCGGCCTCGCCGTCGAAAGGCGCGACGCGGTCCTGCAGCAGCGTCAGCTCGTCGGCGACGTCGGGCGGCACGAGGTCGCGGCGTGTCGACAGGATCTGCCCGAACTTGACGAAGATCGGGCCGAGCTCCTGCAGCGCGAGGCGCAGGCGCAGCCCGCGCGGCATCGCCGCGACGTCGCGCGAGGCGCGCGGCACGAAGGGCCGCATCAGCCACAGCCAGCGGTCCGCGGGCGTGTCGCGCAGCAGGTCGTCGAGACGGTAGCGCAGCAGCACGCGGCCGATGCGCAGCGCGCGCAGGCCGGATTTCACCGGGCACCGCCGGTGGCGTCGGAAGCGGCGGCGGCGCGCAGGCGCGCGACGCGCGCGGCGAGCCGCGCGGCATCGTCGCGCAGCGTGTCGATGGCATCGTGGAAGGCGTCGAGCTCGGCGCGCGGCACGACGTCGCGCGATTCCTCGGTCAGGTATTCGGCAGTGGTTTCCGCGAGATCGCGTCCCGCCTCGCGCGCGTGGCGCAGGGCGGCCGCGAACGCGTTCGCCACCTGCACGCCGACGACGTCGCCGAAGACGGCGGCGAACGGCCGCTGCCAGTCGGGATCGAAGCGTTCGGCCAGCCGCTGCAGGCGGCGCGCGAGGTCGGCGTCGCCCGAGATGCGCATGCGCCCGACCGGCGGCGCGTCGTCGGCCCGGTTCGCGCCGGGCAGCAGCCGCGGCAGCTGGCCGAGCACCGCGCCCAGGGGCGCGCGCACCCCGAGGTCCGCTTCGGCGGCGGCGTCGGCCGGGCCCACCCGCAGGCGGTCGCCGTCCACGCTGAGCCGCAGCGCCAGCGGCGGGGCCTCCAGCGCGAGGTCGACGCTTCGGCCGTCGAGCGCGGCCAGCGCGGCGCGCGTGTCGGGATCCAGCGCCAGCGCGCGGTCCAGCGCGGCCTCGAGCGCACGCCCGGCGGGCACCTTCCAGTTGAACGGCGAGCTCGTCATCCCGGCATTGTATGGCCGGTGGCGGCGGCGAGGCGGGCGAGGCCTTCGGCGATGGAAACGCGGGGGACGTAGCCGAAGTCGCGGCGCGCCGGCCCCATGTCGTACCAGTGGGTCGTCGCCAGCTGCTCCGCGAGGAAGCGCGTCAGCGGCGGCTCGCCGCGCAACGGCAGCAGCGTCCACGCCGCCTCGCACACGGCGCCGATCGCATACGCCGCGCCGAAGGGCAGCGACTTCGTCACCGGCGGCGCGCCCACCGTGGCGAGCAGCGCGTTGACGATCTCGCGCATCGGCTTCGGTTCGCCGTTGCTGATGAAGTAGGCGCGGCCGGCGCATGCGGCGCCCGGCGCGAGGTGCTCGAACGCGTCGAAGTGCGCCTGCGCGGCGTTGTCGATGTAGGTGGTGTCGACGAGGTTGGCGCCGCCCCCGACCAGCCGCAGGCGCCCGGCGCGCGCGCGTTCGGCCAGGCGCGGCACGAGCTGCTGGTCGCCGACGCCCCAGATCAGGCGCGGCCGCAGCGCGACGGTCGCGAGCGCGCCGGCGTTCGCCGCCAGCACCGCCTTCTCCGCGACGAGCTTGGTCGCCGCGTACGGCGCCTTGAGATGATCGCCGTACGGCACCTCGTCCGCCTTGCCGCCCGCGACCGGGTGCGTGGCGCGATGGGTGACGCTCGGCGTGGACGTGTACACGAGGCGGCCGATGCCGTGCGCACGGCAAGCCGCGATCACGTTCTCCGTGCCGATGACGTTCGCGCGGTGGTAGCTCCCGTAACTGCCCCAGGCGCCGGCCTTCGCCGCGTTGTGGAAGATCGCGTCGCAGCCCCGCGCCGCCGCGAGCACCGCCTCGCGGTCGGCCAGGTCGCCGCGCAACTGGCGCACGCCGAGCGCTTCGAGCGCGGGGTAGAGGCCGCGGTTGAAGCTCGCCACGTCGTGGCCGCGCTCGACGAGGCCCCGGCACAGCGCCTGCCCGAGGAAGCCGCCGCCGCCGGTGACGAGGATCCTCATGCGCGATCGACCAGCGGCTGCTTCGCCGCCCACGCGGCCAGCGCCTCGCGCCCGATCTTCGCGTTGTGGCGGATGTCGACGGGCAGCGGCTTCGGATGACGCATGAAGGCCGCGATCGCCGCGAGATGCGGATGCGCCGCGGCGATCGCCCGCAGCGCCTCCGGCATGCCGGAACGCTCGCGACCCGCGATCCCGGTCTCGAGCTCGTACACCAGCACCGCCCGCTGCGCGCCGCGCGGCCCGACGCCGACCAGCGCGCTGCGCCGGACCGCCGGATGCGCGTTGAACACCGGTTCGGCCTGTTCCGTGCACAGCGTCGTCGCCGCGTCGACGACGACGCGCTGCGACTTGCGCCCGCAGAACCACAACCGTCCCTCGGCGTCGAACCAGCCGAGGTCGCCCATGCGGTGCACGATCCGGCCGCTTCCATCCGGGCGAAGCTCACGGATCTTCGCCAGCCGCGTCTGCGCGTCGCGGTTGAAGTAGGCGTCGGTCGCGCTCGGGCCGGCGACGGTGATCTCGCCGATCGCGCCCGGCGCGGCCAGCAGCGCGTCGTTCCATTCGGCGATCGCGTCGTCGTCGATGCGGATGATGCGCACCTCGTTCGGCGCCACCGGGCGGCCGACGCAGGTGCCGGCGCCGGCCTCGGTGCGCGCGCGCAGCGACAGCAGCTCGCGGCCCTCGATCGCCGCGACCGGCAGGCATTCGGTCGCGCCGTAGGGCGTCCAGAAGCGCGCGCCGTCCGGCAACAGTTCGAGCATGCGCGCGACCACGTCGGGCGGCACCGGCGCGCCCGCGCTCGTCGCCAGGCGCACGCCCGGCAGCGGCGCGCCGTGCTCCGCGAGCACGCGCATCAGCGCCGGCGAGCCGAACAGCTGGGTCGCGCCGAAGCGCTCGATCGCGCGCAGCAGCCTGCGCGGGTCGGCGTTCGCGGGCCGCGTCGGATCCATGTCCGGAATGATCGAGGTCAGCCCGAGCGCGGGATCGAACAGCGCGAACGGCGGGAAGGTCGGCAGGTCCACGCCGCCGGCCTCGATCCCGAACGCATCGCGCAGCATCGCCACCTGCGCGACGAAGTGCCGGTGCCGGTAGACCACGCCCTTCGGCACGCCGGTGCTGCCGCTGGTGAACAGGATCGCGGCGACGTCGTCGGGCGCAGTGTCCACGAGCTGCGGGCCGCCGCCGGCGCCGTCGCCTTCGACCGCGGCGAGCGTCGCGTCGGCGAACAGCGCGCGCGCGCCGGTCGTGACCCGCAGCCGCGCGCCGCGCGCCCAGCCCAGCAGCGCCTTCGCCGCCATCGCCAGGGGCACGCCGATGAACGCCTCCGGCTGCGCCTCGTCGAGGCACTTCTTCAGCGCGCGCTTCGCGATGCCCGGATCGACGAGCACCGGCACCGCGCCCGCCTTGAACAGCGCGAACATCACGAGGAAGAACGCCGGCGTCGGCCGCACCATCACCACCGCGCGCGTGCCGCGGCCGATGCCGCGGCGCGCCAGGCCGGCGGCGATGGCGTCGCTGCGGGCGTCCAGCTGCGCATAGGTCAGGGCGTCGCGGTACTCGCCGTCCCGGCCGGGGTAGCGCATCGCCACGCGGTCCGGATGCGCCCGCGCCAGGCGCGGCAGCGCGGCCGCGATGTTGGAGGGTCCGGGGGCGTCGGCGATGGGTCCGGCGGCTGCGTCCATGCGCCCATTGTCGCCCGCCGCGGCACCCCCTTGCGCGCCGCCACGGAAAGCGCAGAATCCGCGCCCCGCCCTCCTTCGCCACGGCGCGCCATGCGTCACCCCTGCCTGACCTGCGGCGCCTGCTGCGCCCACTTCCGGATCAGCTTCCACTGGTCCGAGGCCGATCCCGCCCTGGGCGGCACCGTGCCCATCGAGCTCACCGAACCGGTGCGCCGCCACGAACGGGTGATGCAGGGCACCTCGCGGGAAGCGCCGCGCTGCGTGGCGCTGGACGCGGAGATCGGCGTGCGCTCGCGCTGCTCGATCCATCCGCGGCGCCCGAGCGTGTGCCGCGACGTGCCGGCGTCGTGGGAGTCCGGCGCCGCGAGCCCGCAGTGCGACAAGGCGCGCATCGCGCATGGCCTGCCGGCGCTGACGCCGGCCGACTGGACCGACGTGGAGTCGCCGGTCGCGGCCTAGCCGCGGAGCGGATTGGCGTCGAGGAACGCGCGGATCGCCGGGACCAGCTGCTCGTGCCGGTCCTCGAGCACGTAGTGGCCGGCATCCGCGAACGCGTGCACCTCGGCCTTGGGCAGCGCCGCGCGGAACGCGTCGAGGCAGTGCCGGTCGAACACGAAGTCGCGCAGGCCCCAGCCGATGAACGCCGGCCGGTCCGCGTACTGCGGCAGCCGTTCGCCCGACTGCACCAGCAACGGCCACGCGCGGTCGCCTTCGCGCAGCGGGATGTCCTGCATGAAGCGCAGCGTCGAGATCGCGTTCTCCCAGCCCTCGTACACGCCGGCGTAGGCCTCGCGCACGTCGCGCGGCAGCTTGCGCGTCGTGCCGAAGCGCGCCGCGCCGCGCGCGAACAGGTTGAAGCGCCGGATCAGCCAGCCGCCGACGCGCGAATCGCGCCCCAGCGCAAGCCGCCACGGGAAGCGCTTCGCCGCCGGCATCGGGAATGCGGCGGTGTTGAGGATCACAAGGCGCTTCACCTGCGCCATGTGCGCCAGCGCCCAGCCGAAACCGATCATGCCGCCCCAGTCGTGCACCGCCAGCGACACCGGTGTCGCGTCGTCGACGCCGGCGTGGCGCAGCAGCGCCTGCAGGTCGTCGATGCGCGACTGCAGCGTGTAGTCGTATCGGGGCGACGCGGAAGCGCCGTCATCCGGCTTGTCGCTGAGGCCCATGCCGACGTGGTCCGGCACGATGCACCGGTAGCGATCGCGCAGGCCGCTGACCAGGTGCCGCCAGTAATAGCTCCACGACGGATTGCCGTGCAGCATCACGACCACTTCGCCGTCGCGCGGGCCCTCGTCGAGGTACGACATCGTGATGCCGGGGCGCGCCTCGAAGCTGCGCGGCGCGAACGGATAATCGGCGAATCGCATCGTTCCCATTCTATTTGAACAATGCCTCGCGCAATCCGTCGTCCATGCCGCTCCACAGCGGCGCCTCGGCGCTCGCGCGAAGGTAATCCAGGATCTCGAACCGGTCCTGCCGCAGCGCTTCCTCGATCACGACGCGGACGACGTGGTAAAGGGCGGCGATGTCGCCGCGCCAGTCGGCGGGCGGAACTTCCTCGAGCAGGTAGCCGTGGCTGCGGAACCGGGCCAGCGAGCGCACGCGTCGGCGGGTTTCGCGCCATGGATGCCGGCCGGGATCGATCAACTTGCGGATGCCGGCCTTGCGCATTTCGCTCATGCCGAAGAAGTCCGCCATGAAGCTGAAGCGGTTGCCCTTGGCCCAGGGCAGGATGTTCCGCCACATTTCCATGACGTCGCGTCGCGACAGGATCTCGAGGTCCAGGCCGCTGGAAACGCGCTTGGACCAGCCGAGCATGAGGTGCAGCGAAATCGTGTCGACGTAATGCGTTTCGGCAATCCGCAGGTGGCGCGCGCCTTCGACATTCGGGTACCGGCGCTGCGCCGACGCGTCCAGCTCCACAGCCGGCAACCATCGGATGGCGCCGGTGAGCAGCCATTCGAGCCGCAGGCGCGCCGATTCGTCGACGCGTCCCGTCGGGCGCTCGCTCGAATCGACGACGCTCTTGCGGGACATGATGTCGTAGTACTCGCGGTCGAGGTCGTGCAGCAACCGCGCGCGCTCGATCCGGTGCGATTCCTCGGCGGCGCGCTTCTGGCTGCGATGGATCAGGCCGTATGCCACCAGCGCGGCGCCCAGCGCGAGCAGCAACTGGAAGGTGTCGGCGTCCTGCTTCGCGTCGAAGCCCAGCGCGCGGACGCTGTCGGCCAGCCAGTCGAATACCGGATAAGGATGCGCCGCCATCGATCGTGTCCCCCTTCCGCGGCCAACCCCGGCGCCGCGGCGACACCTTACCTCACCACACCACCTCGGCCATCGAGCAGTTCAGCCCCGAGCCGATGCCCAGCAGCGCGACGCGGCTGCCCTTCTTCAGGCGGCCCATCTCGCGCAGCTTGCTCAGCACGATCGGCACCGAGGCCGGACCGATGTTGCCGTGCTCGCCGAAGATGGTCAGCACCTTCTTCGGGTCGATGCCCATCGCCTTGGTGAAGGCGGCGGTGTGGACCTTGCTGACCTGGTGGACGACGAACTCGTCGAGCTCGCCCACGACCCAGCCGAGCTTGTGCCGCGCGACCTCGAAGGTCTTCTGCGCGAGCTTGACGCCCTCGACCAGCAGCAGCCGGGTGTCGGTGATCATGCCGTCGAGGTTGCCGCGGCACAGCTTGTTCCACTCGGTGGCCGCGCGGGTCACGCCGCCCTTGTAGCGCGGCGCGCCCGGCGCGAGCTCGGCGCGCGCCAGCACCATCGCCGCGGCGCCGGAGCCGAGCGTGAGCGTGGCCATCTCGTTCTTGAAGTCGGCCTCGGTCGCGTCGGCGCGGGTCATGCGCTCGATCGTCTTCTCGTAGGCGAGGTTGGCGGTCTCGCCGTCGACGACCAGCGCGTAATCGATCTCGCCGCGCTCGATCATGCGGCTGGCGATGTCCATGCCGTTGAGGAACGCCAGGCAGGCGTTGGCCACGTCGAAGTTCTGGCAGGTGTCGGGCAGGCGCAGGTTGCCGCTGACGATCGAGGCCGTGGACGGCTCGAGGTAGTCGCGGCTGACCGAGGTGTTGACCAGCAGGCCGACCTTGTCCGGGTCGATGCCGGCGTCGGCCAGCGCCTTGACGCCGGCCAGGGTGGCCGCGTCGGAGGCCTGCACGCCCTCGTCCCACAGGTGCCGCGCCTCGATGCCGGCGATGTCCTTGAGCACGTCGGCCTTGATGCCGAGGCGGTCGAGGGTGGGCTTGAGGCGCGCGTTGATCTCGTCCGTGCTCAACCGGCGCGGAGCGTCGATGTGGGCGAGGCCGGCGATGGCGACGTGCTGGAACAGCATGGGCGGATACCCGGTGAGCTGGCGGGAACAAGCCAGTTTAGCACCCCGCCTGTCGCCTCCCGGTCGCGGCTGTGCCGAACCGTGACCCCGGTTCAGCCCCCGCAGCGCCACACGGTGTAGCGCTGGTTGCCGTCCTCGTAGCCGTCGAGCGGCTGCACGGTGTCGCCGCCGAGGCCGGGCGCTTCGTTGCGGGCCAGCGTTTCGAGCTCGTCGCGGACGCGCAGCGCGTTGCGCTCGTACGGCCCCAGGCGCTCCTTGACCGAGACTTCGACCTCGCCGCGGTTCTGGCAGTTCGCCGGCGTGGCCGAGACCACGCGGACGGCGCTGGCGCCCGGTGCCATGTGCACCCAGGTGCAGGCGGACAGGCCGGCCAGCGAAACGGCGGCGACAGCAGCGGCGGCGATCTTCAGGCGCATGGCGGGCTCCGTGGGCAAGGGCTGGAAACAGGATGCCCCGGGATTGTGGCCCGGGGCATCTGAACCGTCATGCAGGGCCGACCCGTGGGTCGGCTTTGCATCGGCTTACTTCACCTCGTGGCCGTCGGCGTCGATGACGGTGACGGTGCCGAGCTTCAGGTCGCGGATCGGCTGCTCGATCTTCGACAGGTCGCCCACCACCACCCACGTCAGGGCCTTCGGGTCGATCGCCTTCGCGGCCGCGTTGACCTCGTCCGTGGTCAGCGCCTTGACCTGCTCGGCGTGCCTGACGACGTAATCGTCCGGGCGGCCGTAGCGGACGATGCCGCCGATCGCGTCCATCACCGCGCTCGCGGTCTCGTACGAGCCCGGCAGGCCGTGGATCTCGTCGGCCCGCGCCTTGTCGACCTCGGCCTGCGTCGCCGGCTTCGCGCCGGTGGCGTACTCGTCGATCTCGCGCACCATCTCCTGCAGCGCCGGCACGGTCTTGTCGATCTGGACCGGGGCGAACGCCATCCACGGGCGCTGGCCGATCGCGTCGGCGTCGAAGCTGTACGCGCCGTAGGCCCAGTGCTTGTCCTCGCGCAGGTTCATGTTCAGGCGCGAGGAGAACTGGCCGCCCAGCACCTTGTTGGCGACGTCGAACACGTCGGCCGACGGATCGCGCGTCGACGGCACCAGCTCGCCGGCGAAGATGTTGGCCTGGATCGCGCCGGGCTGGTCGATCAGGAACACGCGCACGTCGCCGGGGCGCGCGACGGCGGGCACGGCGGCGGCGGCGGGGGCCTTGCCCGCGCCGCTCCAGTCGCCGAACGCAGCGTTGAGCTTCGGCACGATCTCGCCGAGCGTGGTGTCGCCGACGACGATCACGGTCGCGTCCTGCGGACGCACGTACGCGTCGTGGTAGGCGACCAGGTCGTCGCGGGTCAGCGCCTTGATCGAATCCTCGGTGCCGCTGCCGCTGAACGGGATCGCGTACGGGTGGCCGGCGCCGTACAGCAGCGGCGGCAGCACGCGCAGCGCGGCCCCGTTCGGGCGCGCCTTCTCCTGCGCGATGCCGGCGATCCAGGTCGCCTTGACCCGGTCGATGTCGGCCTGCGCGAAGTTCGGCTTGCGCAGCATGTCCGCGAACAGCTGCAGCGACGGATCCAGCTTCTCCTTCAGCGCCGACACGTACGCGCCGGAACCGTCGAGGTCGGCGCTGGCGCCCAGCCGCGCCCCCAGCGCCTGCGCGCGCTCGGCGAACGCGAGCGCGTCGAGATCGCCCTCGCCCTCGTCGAGCATGCCCATCGCGAAGCTCGCCGTGCCCAGCGCGTCCTTGGCGTCGGCCGCGTAGCCGCCGCCGAACTCGTAGCTCACCTGCACCACCGGGATGTCGTGGCGCTCGGCCAGCACCACCTGGCTGCCGTTGGCGAGCGTCGCGCGCTGCAGCGCCGGGAACTTGAGGTCCGGGAAGCTGGTGACGGCGGGAACGCCCTTGCCGCGGTCGACGTCGGTCGCGACGGTCCTGAACTTCGGATCCGCCGCCGGAAGCACCATCGGCGCCGGCTTCACCGCCGGATCCTCGGCGAGCGGCGTGCGCTTGCCCGGCTCGACGACGAAGGTGTGGCTGTGGCCGGCGAGCCACTTGTTCGCCACGGCGACGAGGTCGGCGGCCGTGGCGTTGTCGATGTTGTCCAGCGTGTCGCGGAAGCAGCCCGGGTCGCCGGTGTAGATGGTGCACGAGGCCAGCGCGTCGGCCTTGCCGCCGAAGCCGCCGATGCGCTCGATGCCGCGCACGAAGCCGGCGCGGAAGCTGGTCTTGGCGCGCTCCAGCTCGTCGGCGGTCGGGCCGTCCTTCAGCAGGCGCTGCAGTTCCTCGTTGGCGATCGCCTCGACCTTCGCCGGATCGACGCCCTGCTTGATGTTGCCCTGGATGCCGAACATGCCCACGACCTGCGCGGGGTTGTAGTAGGCGCTGATGCTGTCGACCAGCTTGTCCTGGTACACCAGGCGGCTCTGCAGGCGCGAGGACTTCGAGCCGCCGAGGATGCTGGCGAACAGGTCGAGCAGGTCGGCGTCGCGGGTGCCGGCCTGGGCGACGTTCCAGACGCGGTCGACCATCACCTGCGGCACGGCGTCCTGGACGACGGTGCGGCCGTCGGCGGCGAGCGGCGCGATGTCCACCTTCGGCTGCGCCATCGTCGGCGTCGCCGGGATGTCGCCGAAGTACTTCGCGACCTTCTCCTTCGCGGTGGCGAGGTCGATGTCGCCGGCGAGCACGAGCACGGCGTTGTTCGGGCCGTACCAGGTGCGGAACCAGTTCTTCACGTCCTCCAGCGAGGCCGCGTTGAGGTCGGCCATGGAGCCGATGGTGGTGTGGTGGTACGGGTGGCCGACGGGATAGATCTCGTGCGACTCGATTTCGTTGAGTTGGCCGTAGGGCTGGTTCTCGCCCTGGCGCTTCTCGTTCTGGACGACGCCGCGCTGCTCGTCGAGCGTGGCCTGGTCGATCGCGCCCAGCAGGTGGCCCATGCGGTCGGATTCCATCCACAGCGCCATGTCGAGCGCGGTGGTGGGCACGTTCTCGAAGTAGTTGGTGCGGTCGGAGTTGGTGGTGCCGTTCATGTCCGTGGCGCCGGCCATCTCGAACGGGTCGAAGTACTCGCCCGTGTGGTTCTCCGAGCCGTTGAACATCAGGTGCTCGAACAGGTGCGCGAAGCCGGTGCGGCCCGCGGGCTCGTCCTTGCTGCCGACGTGGTACCAGATGTTGACCGCGACGATCGGCGCCTTGTGGTCCTCGTGCACGATCACGCGCAGGCCGTTGGGCAGGGTGAACTGCTGGAACGGGATGTCGATGTCGGCGCGCGCCGGGGCGGCGGCCGTCGCGGCGGCGGCCGCGGCGTGGGCCGGGGGCGCGTAGTAGAAGCCGCCGCCGAGGGCGACGGCGAGGCCGGCGGCGAGCAGGCCGCGGCGCAGCGCCGAGGGGCGGCGGGCGTGCTGGTCGGAAGCGCGGGAAACGTGGACGGACATCGG
>JBQCJF010000186.1:0-13803 GCA_051953015.1 Luteimonas sp. | reverse complement strand
GCCTAGCCGAGCAGCGCGCGCAGGCGCTCGCGCGCGCTGGCGCGCGAAGTGGTCCTGCGGGCCCACTCGAGCGCGCCGGCCGAAAGCCGGTACCACGCCTCGTCGTCGCGCAGCAGCTGCAGCACGTGCGCGGCGAGCCCGCCGGGCGAATCCGCCACGAGCACTTCCTCGCCCTCCGCCAGGCCCATGCCTTCGGCGGCGATGCCCGTGCACGCGACCGGTACGCCCAGCGCCAGGCTGCCGGCGACCTTCCCCTTGGCGCCCGCGCCGTAGCGCAACGGCGCCCCCGAGGCGCGGCGCCGCGCGAGATACGCGTCCAGGTCGGCGACGAAGCCTTCGATCACCACGCCCTGCCGTTCGCCGAGCGCGGCCACCTCGGGCGGCATGTGGCTGCCGACCACGTGCAGGGTCGCCTCGGGAAGCTCCGCCAGCACCAGCGGCCAGACGGCATCGGCGAACCAGGCGATCGCATCCGCGTTCGGCGGATGCCGGAAGCCGCCGACGAAGCACACGCCGGTCCGCCCGAGCAGCGTCGGCGCGTCCGCGGCCGGCTCGTGGATCAGCGGATACAGCGCGACGCGCGCGTCGGGCGCCTCGCGCTCGAGCAGCGCCTGTTCGAAGGTGGAATGCACCAGCGTCGCGTCGGCGGCGCGCACCACCGCCAGCTCGCGCGCGCGCGTCTCGCCGGCGCGCGCCATCGCCGCGGCGTCGCCGGAGAGTTCCGCCTCGCGCATCTCCCGCAGGTGGTGCATGTCCGCGTTCAGGAACAGGAAGCGCGCGCCGCGGTAGCGCTTGCGCAGCGCGGACATGTGCGCCTCGCCGACGCCGAAGCGGTGCAGGAACACCACGTCGAACGGATCGTCGCGCCGCGCCAGGAACTCGTCCATGCGCGAGTACGCCGGATGGTAGACGGCCTCGACGCCGATCCGCTGCAGGTCGCGCGTGTCGGCGCCCATGTGCGCGAAGTTGTCCTCGGGGATGAAGGTCACCTTGTAGCCTTCGGCGAGGAACGCGGCCATCGTCTCGAACGCCACCAGCGAGCCCGCGTCCTCGTGCGGCGTCGGCGTGCAGTGGTCCAGGAACAGCACCCGCCCGCGCACGCCGCGCTCCTTCTCGAGCTCCGGCGCGTCCGCGTTGTCGCGATGGCCGGCGAGCGCGTCCTTCCAGCGCTCGTGCAGCTTGCGCAGGTTCTCGACCTGGTACGCCTTCGCGCCCGCGCCGAGATCGGTGCCCGAGCTCACGCCCTCGAAATGCAGCAGCTGCGACAACGGCTGCACCACGGTGCGCAGGCCGAGCGCGCGCACGCGGAAAGCGAGGTCCGCGTCCTCGGCGTAAGCGGGCACGAACAGCTCGTCGAAGCCGCCGAGCTCGCGCCAGAGCTCGCGGCTCAGCGCGATCGACGCGCCGGAAACGTAGTCGACGTCGCGCAGGTAGCAGAATTCCGGTCGCCGCGGATCCTGCAGCCGGCCGTAGTTCCAGGCCGAGCCGTCGCGCCAGACGATCGCGCCGCATTCCTGCAGGCGGCCGTCGGGATAGACAAGCTTGGAGCCGGCCAAGCCGATGCGCGGATCGGCCTCGAGCGCGCCGACCAGCTCGTCCAGCCAGCCGGGCAGCACCTGGGTGTCGTTGTTGAGGAACAGCACGTAACGGCCGCGCGCCTCCGCGGCGGTCGCGTTGCAGTTGCGCACGAAACCGAGGTTGCGCGCATGGCGCACGTGGCGCACGCCGGGGATCGGCACCGCCAGCGCCGCCGCGGTGGCGTCGGTGGACGCGTCGTCGCCGACGAGCACCTCGAAGCGATAGCGGGTGCGGTGCGACAGCAGCGAATCGAGCAGCGCGAGCGTGTGCGGCAGCTGGTTGTAGACGGGCACGACGATGGACACGTCCGGCGCGGCGTCCTCCGCTTCGGGCGGCGCCAGCGCGGAGATCGCCGCGGCCCAGGCCAGCGCCTGCTCCTCCGTGCATTCGAGCGCCGCGGCGGCGCGCACTTCGCGCGTGTCCACGGGCAGCCGGTAATGGCGGATGCGGGAAACGACGTCGCGCGCGGCGTCCGCGCCGAACTCGTCGAACAGGAAGTCGCTGAGCGATTGCGGCACGGCCGGCGCTTGCGCGCTCGGCGCCCCGTCGTCGCCGGCCGCCTGCGCGTGGGCGCGCTCCGGAGGATCCAGCGCGGTCAGCGCCGGCATCGGCCAGTCCTCGCCCGCGACGCCGCGCACGCGCCGCGCGATCCGGCGAAGCCGCGCGGTCAGGCGCCAGCTGCGGCTGGCGAGGATCTCGCGGGTGAACGAGGACAGCGTGGCGTAATCGGCGTCGAGCGCGCGATGGCGCTGCTCGAGCCAGTTGAAGTCGGACTGCGCCTTCTGCAGCAGTTCGTCGGTGCTGCGGTAGAGCGCCAGCAGCCTGTCGCGCTCCTGCCCGAGGTCGGTGCGCACCTGCTCCTGCTCCTCGCGCGCCTCGCGCAGGAGGTCGCGGATTTCTTCCACCGTCTGCAAAGCCTCGTTCCTCTCCCGCAATGCCTCGTCCCTTTCCGACAGCGCGGTATCGCGCTCGCGCGCAGTCGCTGCATGCGCCGACTGGCTGTCGCGCAGGCGCCCCTCGGCCGCCTCGATCGCCACGAGCGCATTGTCCCGCTCCGCCAGCGCCGCATCGCGCTCGCGCGCCGTCGCCGCGTGCGCCGCCTGGCTATCGCGGAGGCGCCCTTCCGCCGCCTCGATCGCCGCGAGGGCCTTGTCCCGCTCCGACAATGCCGCATCGCGCTCGCGCGCCGTCACCGCGTGCGCCGCTTGGCTCTCGCGCAGGCGGCCTTCGGCAGCCTCGATCGCCGCGAGCGCGTTGTCCCGCTCCGACAGTGCCGCGTCGCGCTCGCGCGCCGTCGCCGCATGCGCCGCCTGGCTCTCGCGCAGGCGCCCTTCGGCGGCCTCGATCGACGCGAGCGCCTTGTCCCGTTCCGCCAGCGCCGCGTCGCGATCCTGCGCCGTCGCCGCATGTGCCGCCTGGCTCTCGCTCAGCCGGGCCTCCGCTCCCTCGATCGCCGCAAGGGCGGCATCGCGCTCGGAGAGCGCCGCGTCGCGTTCCCGCGCCGTCGCCGCATGCGCCGCCTGGCTCTCGCGCAGCCGGCCTTCCGCCGCTTCGATCGCCGCCAGCGCGCGGTCGCGCTCGGCCAGCGCGGTGTCGCGTTCCCCGGCGGTTCGCGCCAGGCCGTCGCGCGCCTCCTCGAACAACCCGTGCAGCTGCCGCTCGCGCTGCAGCATGCCCTCCAGTTCCGCGCGCGCCGCGCCGAGCTGGCGGTTCTTGTCGCGCAGCAGCGGCACCACGGATCCCGCCGCTTCTTCGAGGCGCCGCGAAAGCGCCGCCAATTGCGCGGGCTGCGACCGGCCGCCCTGCGCGCGCGCCTCCAGGCAGGCCCACGTGTCTTCGCAAAGCGACGCCAGCGGCGCGGAAATCTCCACGACCGGCGCCTGCTTGCGGCCCGACGCGAGGAAGGCGTCGATCCGCGCGGCCTCGCCGCCGGGCAGCGTTGGCCAGTGGAAGCCGAGGCGATCGGCCAGCCCATCGGTCTCGCCACGCCAGTCGCGCATCAGCTGCGCGTAGGTCAGGAACGCCGCCGGCGCGCCCGCCGCGGCCGCGGCGATGCCGTAGCGCGCGTAGGCGAACGATGCCCCGAGCGCACTGCCGCCGTCGCGCCGCACCAGCGAGGCCACGACCTCGCCCGGCGGCCGCGCCATGACGACCGGCAGCATGGCGATGCCGAGCGACCCCAGCACCTCGCGCCAGAAATCCTGCAGCAGCGTGCAGCGGGGATCCTTGAGGACCAGCAGCGCGGCGTCCCCGTACTCCTCGGTCACGATGCGCCGGGCCTCGTCGCGCCACTGCCGCTCTTCGAGCCGCCGCAGGCCCTCGGGCCCGGGCGCGAAGGCGTCGTTCCAGGCGAGGCCGGCGGCCGCCAGGAGCCGTTCGTTGAACGCGACGATGCGCTCGGGTTCCCAGTAGCCGGTCTCGTTGCCGGCGTTGGCCGGCAGTACCCGCTCCGGAAGGGCCGCCCCGCGCAGGGACAGCACCCGCGCCATGGCAGAGGTGCCGGAACGATGCATGCCCAGGACGACGAGCGCCTTGCGGTCCTTCCTGGTTGCCTTCGTAATCGGGGGTCGAGGCGGCTCCGGGCCTGCGTTGGGCTCTGCAATACTAACGTTTTGCCCGGCGGCGCGACATTGCTGATCTCCGTCCACATCCCCAAGACCGGCGGCACCTCCTTCGGCCAGATGCTGGAAAAGCGCTTCGGCGAGCGCCTGTTGCACGACTACGCCGATCGCCCGCTCAGCCACGGCGCGCCGGCGCGCATCGCGCGGGCGGTGGCGCAGTGGCCGCTGCTGCCGCGCCGCCTCCGCGGGCACGAGGCGGTGCACGGCCACTTCCTCGCGCTCAAGTACGCCGCGACGCGCGGCGACGTGGTCACCTGGCTGCGCGAGCCCGCGCAGCGCATCGTCTCGCGCTACCACCACTACCTGCGCGACGTCGTCGCGGGACGCACGCTGCAGCAGGTGGACGGCCTGCGGCCCGGATTGACGCTGGACGAGTTCGTCGCCATCCCGCGCTTCCAGGACACCTGCGCCAAGTACTTCGCCGGCTTTCCGCTGGCGCGCGTGCGCTGCTTCGGTTTTTCCGGGGACATGCGCGAAGGCCTGGCGCGCATGCGCCGGGAGCTCGGGCTGGAGCTGGGCGAGCTTCCGCACGCGCTCGCGAATCCCGAAAGGGCGTCGGACGACTACGCGATCCCGCCGGAACTGCAGCGACGCATCGAGCGCCTCAACCCGGGCGACTACCGGATCTGGCGCTACGCCTGCGAGCGCGACGGCCGCTGAGCCCGCGAGCTACGCGTCGCCCAGGGCGATGCCGTGGCGCGCACGCAGCCGGCGGGATTCGCCGCGCAGCCGCCAGCGCAGCAGCAGGCGCCCGGGCGCCCACGCCGGCGGCGGCGGATAGGCGCCGGCCAGCACCCGCTGATCCGGCGACTCCGGTTCGATCGGCGGCAACCCGAGGAACGCCAGCGCGCTCGCCAGCGTATCCGCCGGGCGCGCGGCCAGGTCCTGCGCGCGCAACAGCAGCACCTGCTCGCGCGGAAAATGCCGCAGCAGCCAGTCGAGCTGCCGCGCGTAGCGCCCGCGGTCCGCATAGGATGCGCGCCGCCACGCCGCGTGCCGGCCCATGTCCGCGAACGCGTCGCCGCGCAGGCGCGCAGGCTCGGCCAGCACGGCGCGGAACAGCGACAGCGGTTCCCTTCCCGCGGCGCGTTCCATGAAGTAGTGGGAGATCGCGCGTTCGACCGGATCGCGCAGCAGGACGATCCATCGCATCCCCGGGTTGTAGCGGCGCACGCGCTCGACCACCCGCGGGTGGTAGACGCTGACCGGCGTCGCGTCGCCGTGCAGGCAATCCCCTGCGGGCCCCGGGAAACGCTCGGCGAAGCGCGCATCCACCTGTTGCGGCGACCAGGCGTCGTCGAACCAGGGCGCATCGAAGACGTGCGCTTCCTTCTTCCACGCGAGGCCGAGGTCGCCGTCCGGCACGGGCGCGTCGTCCGGCATGCGGTCCGGGAGGCGGATGCGCGGATGCTGCGACAGCAGGCGCGCGAGCGCGGTCGTGCCGCCCTTCTGCACGCCACCGACGAGGAAGCGGATCCGCGGTTCGCCCATGCGGCATTCTTGCAAAAAAAACGGGCGGCCCGAAGGCCGCCCGCGTGTCACGCGTCTTCTATTCCGGCTGGGATCAGTCGGCGTTGTTGACGTTGGTGTTGACCTGGCCGCCGCTGGTGCGGTTGCGCAGGAAGTTCTGCACTTCCATCGAGCCCACTTCGCCGGTGATGACCAGGCGACGCTTGCCGGTCACGCCCGACTCGTTGGCGGCGGTGCACGCACCGAAGGAGCCGGTCAGGCCCTTCGCCGCGTTGCCGTTCTCGAGGTCGGCCGAGGTCAGCAGGATCGAGCGGCCCGCACCCATGGTGAAGGTCACCGACGGGCTGGTGGTGCCGTCGTCGCAGGTGCTGTCGACCGTGAACAGGCCCGAGGTGCTCGAGGTGTTCGTCAGACGCAGGTACGACATCTGGTCGCTGTTGCTGCCCGGGTTGAAGTGCCACACGCGCTTGACGGCGCCGTTGTAGGCCATCGCCAGCAGGTTGGCGCCGCCGTCGGTGTAGGTCGGCGAGTCGGTGTAGCCGACCTGCGAGACCGTCGTCGAGGCATCGATCGCCTGGTCGGCGATGATCGTGGCGGTGTCGGCGGTGAAGCAGACGTAGCGGTTGGTGTTCACCGAAGCGGCGGTGGTGCCGCCGGCGACCTGGGCCGAGGTGTTGTCAGCCGAGACCACGGCGTTGACCGAGGTGCCCGAGCCGTCGCACGCAGCGGCGCTCTGCAGCGTGACGCTGCCGCCGTTCGCGGTCAGGAACGCGCTGAAGTCGGTGCCCGAGACCTTCACCGGGGCGGTGGCGACCGTCAGGTCGAGACCCATGTAGTTGGTGATGTCCGGGTTCAGGGAGACCGCCACGCTACCCGCGTTGAAGATCGCGGTGTCGGCCAGGTTCACGACGCCCGTGCTGGAGTACAGCTTCTTGGCGCTGTTGGAACCGACGTCGATGCGGATGGCGGAGTTCGCCGGCGCCGCGTAGGTCACCAGGAAGCCTTCCTCGGCCGAAGCGATCGAGGTGCCGTTGGTGGAAGCCAGTTCCTGGCCGCCGACCGGGTCGCCGACGCGGACGTCGATGGTGATGTCGTTGCCGCTGGCCAGGAAGCCGGCGTTGTCGATCTGGAAGTCGCCGGCGGCGATGGTGATGCCGTCGCCTTCGACCACGCCCGTCGCCGGGACGACCGAGTAGGTCACCGAGGTGTCGCCGATCTGGCCGCCACCGGCCACGGTCACGGTCTCACCGTTGATGCCCGTCGCGTCCGGCACGGCCGCCGCGAAGGTGGCGCCATTGCCCAGGGTCACGCGCACGTTGTAGCCCGTGCTGCGGCCGAGGTAGTTGTCGTCGGCCGAGGCGGCGATATCGATCTGGTCGCCGTTCACGAACACTTGCGCGTTACCGGTGACAGCGTTGGTGGGGAACACGTCCGGCGTCGCCGGCGTGACGTCCACGGCGTAGGCCGCGGGGGACGCCAGCGCAGCAGCGATTGCCAGGGCAATCAGGTTGTTCTTCGACATGTCGAGTTAACTCCGTTTCTTGCGATTAGAGATAAAAGGGCTGTAGCCACACCGGTCATGCAGTTCTTCCCGGTACCAGTGGCGAGCACTGACAACCGGCGCATCGTGAACTCAGTAATTTCCCCGCGTCCCCCGAAGCAAGCTACGCCGGCGACGTTAACGAATCCTTAGCGGCCATGTCAACCGGCTTGAATGAAGGATTAATGTAGGGGGTAGATACCCGGGCAAAGCCTTGACAGGTAAGCTTTTGGGGATGAACCCCGGCACCTCAGCTTCCTCCACCCCCCTCCGCCTCGGCGACCTGCTGCTGGAGCGGGAGTTCGTCCGCCAGGCCGACCTGGACCGGGCCCTGGACCTCCAGGCCGCGCTCGGCGGGCGTCTTGGCCAGCTGCTCGTCCGCTTGGGCGCGCTCTCCGAGGACCAGTTGCTGGAAGCGCTTTCCTCCCAGCTCGGACTGCCGGTGCTCGGGGCGGGGGCGGTGGCGCCCGCCGACCCGGCCGGTTGGGGCCTGCCCCAGCCCTCCGACCTGTCGCCCGAATGGATGCTCGACCAGCAGGTGCTGCTCTGGCCCGAGGACGACACTCTTTATTACGCGAGCCGCGATCCGCTGGCCCCGGAACTCGAGGAGGCGCTGGCCTACGCGGCGCCCGCCGCCCGCCTGCAGCCCGTGCTCGCGTCGGGCCAGGCGCTGGAGCGCGCGCTCGGGCAGCTGGAGCAGAGCCGCAAGTCGCTCGCCGGCAGCGAGGACGTGCGGCATCTCCGCGAGCTCGCGGAGGAGGCGCCGGTCGTCGAGCTCGTCAATGGCCTGCTCTCGCAGGCGGTCGAGCAGCGCGCGTCCGACATCCACCTGGAACCGGGCGAGCACCAGTTCGTCGTCCGGTATCGCATCGACGGCGTCCTGTATTCGCGCCTGACCCTGCCGCGCGAGCGCTACAACGCGGTGGCGTCCAGGCTCAAGCTGCTGTCGGGCATGGACATCGCCGAACGCCGCCTGCCGCAGGACGGCCGCCTCAGCGTCCGCGCCAGCGGCCAGGCCATGGACATCCGCGCCTCGGCCCTGCCGGGCGTGCACGGCGAGTCGATCGTGCTCCGGCTCCTGCCCAAGGAACGCAAGGACCTCGGCCTCGAGATGCTGGGCATGGCGCCCGACCATCTGGCGCTGCTCTCGGCCTGGACGCGCGAAGCCCACGGCATCGTCCTGGTGACGGGCCCGACCGGCTCGGGCAAGTCGACGACGCTGTACGCGGCCCTCGCCGCCAGCAACGACGGGATGAAGAAGATCATCACCGTCGAGGATCCGGTCGAGTTCCAGCTGCCCGGGATCACCCAGGTGCAGACCCACGCCGACATCGGCCTCGACTTCGCCAGCGTGCTGCGCTCGATCCTGCGCCAGGATCCCGACGTGGTGATGGTCGGCGAGATCCGCGACCGCGAGACCGCGGAGATCGCGATCCAGGCGGCGCTCACCGGCCACCTGGTGATGTCGACGGTCCACACCAACGACTCGCTCGGCGCGTTCACGCGCCTGATCGACATGGGCGTCGAGCCTTTCCTGGTCGCGACGCCGATCCGCGGGGTCCAGGCCCAGCGCCTGGTCCGGCGCCTGTGCCCGCATTGCGCGCGCCCCGCGCACGTGCTGCCCGCCATCGCCGCGGAAGCGTCGCCGTGGGCGGAGCGGGTGCTCGGCGGTGCGCCGGCGCAGTGGAAGGAGGCGGTCGGCTGCCCGCAATGCCAGAACACGGGGTATCGCGGCCGCGTCGGCATCTACGAACTGGTGCCGGTCGACGACGACATGCGCCAGGCCGTCGTCGCCGGCGCCAGCCACGCCCAGTTGCGCAACATGGCCCGCGAGCGCGGTTGCCGGCTGCTGCGCGAGGACGGCCTCCTGAAGGCATGGCAGGGCGTCACCTCGGTGGACGAAGTGCTGCGCGTGATCGCAGGCTGAGCGCATGCCCCGATTCCACTATGAAGCGCTGAACGCCGAGGGCGCGAGCCTGCGCGGCACGATCGAGGCCGACAGCGAACGCGAAGCGGCGCGCCTGCTCGACCGGCGCGGGCTCGCGGTCGTCGAACTGCGCGGCGCCGGCGCGCCCGGCACGGAGAAGCCGGGGCGGGCGCGCGAGCGACGCATGCGGACGCAGGACGTCATCGTGGCCTTCCACGAGCTGGCGACCATGCTCCAGTCCGGCGTCGCGCTCGCCGAAGCCGTGGCCTCGCAGGCCGCTTCCGCCCACCATCCGCGGCTGCTGGCGGCGTTCGCCTCGATCAGCACGGGGCTGCGCCGCGGCCAGACGTTCTCCGATGCGCTGGACGCGGTCGCGCTGCCGCTGCCCGGCTATTTCATGACGCTGGTGCGCGCCGGCGAGCAGGCCGGCCTGCTCGCGCAGTCGTTGGCCGACGGCGTGGCCCAGCTCGAATACGACGAGCACGTCCGCGGCGAGGTCCGCCAGGCGCTGACGTATCCCGCGGTCCTGGTCGTCGCCGGCATGGGCGCGGTGCTGCTGATGTTCACGTTCGTCGTGCCGCGTTTCGCGACGCTGCTCGAGCGCGGCGCCGACCTGCCGCTGCTCGCGTCCGTGGTGCTGCACGGCGGCATGTTCGCGCGCGACTACATCGGCTGGATCGTCGCGGCCGTCGCGGTCGCCGCGATGCTGTTCGCGCGCAGCTTCGCGCGCGCCGAAACGCGGGCGCGCTGGTACGAGCGCCTGGAACGCTGGCCGGTGGTCGGGCCCTGGCGGATCGAATCGGAAACCGCGGCCTGGTCCAAGATCCTCGCCACGCTGCTGGCCAACCGCGTGCCGCTGCTCGATGCGCTCGGCCTCGCCCAGGAAGGCGTGCGATCGCCGCAGCGTCGCGCGCGCCTGGACGAGGTGTCGCGCGCGGTGCGCGCCGGCGTGCCGCTGGCCGAGGCCCTCGAGCAGCAGTCGGCGCTCACCCCGACCGGCTACAACCTGGTGCGCGTCGGCGAACGCTCGGGCGAACTGCCGGCGATGCTGCGCTCGCTCGGCCGGCTGTGCGAGAACGCCGGCCGCGTGCGCATGAAGCAGTTCCTGGCGCTGCTGGAACCCGCCGCGATCCTGTTGATCGGCGGAATCATCGGGGTGATCATGATCGGCATCATCCTGGCGATCACCAGCGCCAACGACATCGTGGTGCGCTGACGCCGCCACCGGAGCCCAGTTCCCCCATGACCACGCATCGCCCGGTTTCCCGCCCGCGGACTTCCCGCCCCCGCCGCGCGCAGCGCGGCTTCACCCTGCTCGAGATGATCGTGGTCCTGGTCATCATCGGCCTGATCATGGGCCTGATCGGACCGCGCCTGTTCGGGCAGGCCGACAAGGCGAAGGTGCAGACCGCCAGGACCCAGGTCCAGATGCTGAAGGGCGCGCTGGAAACCATGCGCCTGGACATCGGCCGCTTCCCCACGGACGAGGAAGGGCTCGGGCTGCTGGTGACCAGGCCCTCGGACCCCGCGCTGGGCGCGCGCTGGAGCGGCCCGTACCTCGACGGCGCCGTGCCCGAGGACCCGTGGGGTTATCCCTACCGCTACAGCCCCGATCCCAGCCCGAACCAGCCCCTGACGCTCTTCTCGACCGGCGCCGACGGCAAGCCGGGCGGCACCGAATTCGATGCGGACGTCGGCTTCACCCCAGCGCAGCCCTGACCGCCGGCGCGGCGCCGGCGGTTTCACCCTGCTGGAACTCGTCGTGGTGCTCGCGCTCCTGGGCCTGGCGACGGCCCTGGTGGCGCCGCAGGGTTTCCGGATGATCGAGACCTGGCGCCGCGCCACCGACGTGGACACCGCGCTCGGCGCGCTCGCGGCGCTCGGCGCGCGCGCGCACGACAGCGGGAAGGCACTGCGCTACCCGGCCGGTCCGATCGCGGCCGACGCGCTGCCGGGAATCCCGGACGGCTGGACGGTGGTGCTCGACGCGCCGCTGGAAGCGCGCGCCAACGGCGCCTGCAACGCGACCACCGGCGAACTGCGTTCCGGGCGCTACGTGCGCCGCTTCGCCGTGCAGTCGCCGTATTGCCGGATCGAACTGGATCCCGTCGCCCCATGAAGCGCCACGCGCGCGGCTTCACCCTGCTCGAGGCGATCGTCGCCATCACCGTCTTCAGCATCTGCGCGATGGCGCTGTACGGCTGGCTGGCGGTGAACGTGTCGGCGCTGTCGCGGATCGACGCGCGCAGCGCCGCGGTGCGCGACGGCCGTGCCGCGCTCGCCGTGCTCGAGCCGGTCAATCCCATGGCCGAGCCCAGCGGGAGCCGCAGCCTTCCCGGCGGGCTCGAAGTGCACTGGGACAGCATCGAGCTGCAGCGCCGGCCCGGCGTCGGCATGTCCGGCAGCGCGCTGATCTTCGACCTCGGCCTGTACGAGATGCACGTCGTCGTCTCGCGCGGCGGACGCGAGGAGCAGCGCTTCTCGGTCCGGCGCGCGGGATGGGTCACCGCGCGGACGGTGCCCGATGATTTCTGAGCCCGCGCTTCCGCGCCGCGATCGCGGCTTCACGCTGCTCGAGATGCTCGTGGTGATGGTGATCGCCGGCATGGCCCTGCTGCTGACCACGCAGGCGCTGGGCCAGTACCAGCGCGCCCACACGCGCGCGATCGCCAGCGAACGCAACGGGCGCGAGCAGCGGATGAGCGAAGCCTGGTTCCGCGCGTCGGTCAGGTCGCTGCAGGCGTCCGCGCCCGCCACGCCGGCGGACGCCGCGGATGCGACGGCGCCGGTGTTTTCCGGCGACGCGCTCGGATTCGAGGGCCTCACGCTCGCCCCGGTCTTCGAGGAACAGGGAACGCCGATCGCGCAACGCTGGCGCATCGTGTCCGATGCCGCCGGCGACCATCTCGAACTCGTCGAGGGCGACAACGAACTGCGCCTGTCGCTGCCCCGCGCCGACCGCTTGCGCCTGCACTACCTGGATCCGGAAGGCGCGTTGCACGACGCGTGGCCGCCCTCGACCGGCTTGGCGCAGCAACTTCCCGCCGCGATCGTGCTGGAAATGACCTCCAGCGCCGCGGGCGCGTCGCAGCTCGTGGCGGCCGCCGTCCTCGGCCCGCGCGATCCCATGCGGATACCGTACGAAGATGCGCCCGAATAGTCCGCAACGCGGGTTCGTACTGGTGCTCGTGCTGGTCGCGCTGGTCGTGCTCGGCCTGCTCGCCGCGGCCGTCGCCGGCGTCAGCGAGCGCGCGGTGCGCGAGGCGCAGGCCGAATCGGATGCGTTCGCCGCCGAGATCGACGGCATCGGCACGCGCGACACGCTGTTGTACCTGTTGACGACGCAACGCCAGACGGTCGGCGGCCTCACCGTCGACAACCGGGTCTCCTACTCCTCCGGGCAGGCGACGGCCAGCCGCGCCTCCGACGACCTGGGCGACACCGCGTTCACCACCCTGCCCGTCGGCAACGAGGTGAAGCTCGACGGCACGGCGTACGAGGGCCTCGGCGTCGCCCGTTTCGCCCTGCAGGACGACGCCGGACTTTTCAGCATCAACTGGACGTCGAACATCTTCCGTCCCGGCCTGTTCGCGCTGCTGGGCGTGCCGCCCGAGCAGGTGCCCGCGCTGGAGACGCGGCGGCTCGACTACCAGGACGCCGACGACCTGCACCGCCTGGACGGCGCCGAGGCGCCGGACTACCGCGAGGCCGGCCTGCCGCCGCCGAGCAACCGCACCCTGGTCACGCCGCTCGAACTGCGCCGCATCCCCGGGTGGCGCGAGGCCCTGGCCGACCGCAGCGACGCCGACCTGATGCGCCTGTTCACCACCGGCTGGGTCGTCACCTTCAACGTCAACACGGCGCCGGCCGACGCGCTGCGGATCGTGCCCGGGGTCGACGCCGGAACGTCCGCGCGCATCGTCGCGCTGCGGGCGAAGGCGCCGTTCGTCCTGGAATGGCAGTTCATCCGGGACTTCCAGCTGCCGATCGATCCCTTCCAGCCGGTCACGCTGCTGGGCGCCGGCTCGGGCACGCTGTCGCTCTGGCACAATGCCGGCGGACCCGTCGACCTGCTGCACTGGACGCTGACGCCCGCGGATGCGGGAGGGCGCCCGTGGCGCCTCGATTACGAGATCACCCTGCCAAGCGATGAAATCGCAGATCCCAATCTGGTCCGCCCGGCTCCTTCGCCGCTTCTCTCCCCGGCGCCAGCGCCTGGGCCCTGACGGCGTCGAGCCGCTTCCGGGAGGCGCCGGCGCCGGCATGCTCACGCTGGTGGGGCGCGAGCTGTGCCTGTTCCTTCCCGTGGACGCGAGCCGCGTGCCGGCGCGACAGCGCGAGTCGTACCTGGCGCTGGCCGTGAGCCGCGCCGCGCCGTTCGCCGATCCGGCCCACGACGCGCTGTGGAGCGACGGGCACGCGGCCGCGTGGTACTGGTCGAAGTCGCGGGTGCGCGATGCGGTCGGCGCGGCGGGCGCGGTTCGCGCCGAACCGATGTTCCGCGGCGACGCCGGCGCGGGCGATCGCGTCGAGGTGCTCGCGCTCGCGGCGCCGGGCGCGGACGCGCGCGAGGGCGGCTTCGAGGCGCGCATCTGGCGCGACGGCCATCTCGCCGCGAGCCGCTGGTGGCGACAGCTTCCCGACGACGGCGCTTGGCGCGCCTTCGT
>JBQCJF010000185.1:0-24643 GCA_051953015.1 Luteimonas sp. | reverse complement strand
GAACCGCGTCGTATCGGTGATGGCCCGCGCGTGGACGGTGACAACTTCCGCGCGTGCCCACCCCCTCCGAACAGAAGGCGCTCGCCTTCGTCGCGATCGTCGTGCTACTCGGCGGCGCCGTGGGCGCCCGCCGGGCCGGCGCGCCCCCCCCGCGACTCCGCGTCGGCGAGGGCCTCCAGCTCGAGCGCGGCCGCGCCATCGGCCCTGCGCAGCTCGCCCCGGCCCCACAGCGGCGCGGTCGGGTGGATGTCGAACGCGGCGAGGCGCGCGGCGAGCGCGTCGTCGAACGGCAGCGGCCCGAACACGCTGCGGCTCCCGTCGAGCATCCAGACTTCGCCCTCGAGCGCCGCGTCCCAGCTGCCCGCCTCCACCCGCGCCGCGAGCACGCGGTTGAACAGCTGCGAGCGCGCCGCGGACAGCAGGTGGGTGCGCTGCGCCCGCGCCACGCGCCGGCCGGCGAACATCGCCAGCGCGTTGCCGACGTTGTCGCCGTCGCGGCCGAAGCGCTGCTCGCCGAAATAGTTGGGCACGCCCCGCGCGGCGATCGCCTGCAGGCGCGCGTCCACCGCGTCGCGCGCGCCCGCGGCCCCGCGCAGGCGCAGCGCGAACCGGTTGCCCGCCAGCGCGCCGCGCGGCAGCTTGCGCGAATGCCAGGTCGCGCCGAGCACGCGCAGGCCCTCGTGCGCCTCGAGCGCGGCGGTGTCCGGCGCGATGCGGCGCGGCAGGTGCACGCTGAAGCGCTGCGTCGTCAGCGCGTGGCGGTCCTTGAGGCCGGCGTAACCGATGCCCGCTTCGTCGATGCCGGCCCATTGCGCGATCAGCTTCGCGGCGAAGGCCGTGTTCATGCCGCGCTTCTCGACGGTGAGCAGCAGGTGCTCGCCGCTGCCCTCGGCCTCGAAGCCGTCGATCTCGTCGACCCGGAAGTCCTCCGGCGCGACCCGGATCCGCGCCGACAGCACCGGCGCGCCGTGCGCCTGCGGCAGCGAAGCGGTCACGCGGCCCCCGCCCCTGTGCGCCCGCGACTCACGCGCGGACGAGCAGGCACACCGCGTGCGCGGCGATGCCCTCGCCGCGACCGGCGAAGCCGAGGCGTTCGGTGGTCGTCGCCTTGACGCTGACCGCGCCGATGTCCACGCCCAGCGCCTCCGCCATCGCGTCGCGCATCGCCTCGACGTGCGGCCCGACCTTGGGCGCCTCGCACACCACGGTGACGTCGGCGTTGCCGACGCGCCAGCCGCGCTCGCGCAGCAGGCCGTCGCAATGGCGCAGGAAGACGAGGCTGTCGGCGCCCTTCCAGCGCGCGTCCGAGGGCGGGAAGTGGCGGCCGATGTCGCCCAGCGCGAGCGCGCCGAGCATGGCGTCGCACAGCGCGTGGATCGCGACGTCGCCGTCGCTGTGCGCGACCACGCCGCGCGAATGCGGCACGCGCACGCCGCCGAGCATGACGTGGTCGCCCTCGCCGAAGGCGTGCACGTCGAAACCGTGGCCGATGCGGGCGTCCATCGTCGCGATGCTACACGGCGCCGCTGCGCAGGAAGCGGAACCAGGCCAGGTCCGCCGGCGTGGTCACCTTCAGGTTGGCCTCGCTGCCCTCGACCAGGAGCGGGCGCGCGCCCTGCCGCTCCATCGCCATCGATTCGTCGGTGGGCTCCTCGCCTTCCGCCAGCGCCGCCTCGAGCGCGCGGAACAGCTGCAGGCGCCGGAACAGCTGCGGCGTCAGCGCGCGCCACAGGCGATCGCGCGGCTTCGTGCCGTCGATGCCGCCATCGTCGCCGGCGAGCTTGAGCGTGTCGCGCACCGGCGCGGCCAGGATCGCGCCCACCGGGTCGGCGCGCCCGCGCTCGAGCAGCGCCGAAAGATCCTCCGCCGCCAGGTTCGGCCGCGCCGCGTCGTGGACCAGGACGAAATCGTCGGCGCGCACGTCCTCCGGAAGCGCCTCGAGCCCCGCCAGCACCGAGGCCGCGCGGCTCGCGCCGCCGGTGCAGGCGATCAGCGGCTTGCCTTCGAAGTCCCGCCAGCCCGGCCACTGCGCATCGCCCGCCGCCAGCACCACGACCGCGCCGTCGACACCGGGGTGTGACAGCAGCGCGCGCAGCGTGTGCGCGACGAGCGGCTCGCCGTCGACGTCCAGGTATTGCTTGGGAACGCCGGCGCCGTAGCGCTCGCCGCGTCCCGCCGCCGGCACGACCGCCCAGGTCACGGCGACGGCTCAGCCGTGGCGCCAGCGTCGCCGCGCGGTTCCGCGGCATCGCCGCCATCCGCCGCGGCATCGTCGCCATCCGCCGGCGCCGCACCCGCCGCGGCGCCCTGCTCCGGTTCGATCACGCGGTAGAACGTTTCGCCCGGCTTGATCATCCCGAGCTCGTTGCGCGCGCGCTCCTCGACCGCCGCCTCGCCGGACTTGAGGTCCTCGACTTCCGCCGCGAGCGCGTCGTTGCGCTGCTGCAGGCCGGTGTTGTCGTGGCGCTGGCGCGCGGCCTGCGCCTGAAGCTGCGCCACTTCGCGCTCGCCGCCGCCGCCGAACCACAGCCGGTACTGCAGCCAGCCCAGCAGGGCCAGCAACAGCACCAGGAGGATCCGCAGGCCGCGCACCGGGACGTGTCTCGCGCCCGCTCAGCGCCGCAGCGAGACGAAGGCGTCGCGGCCGGCGTAGCGCGCCTGCGCGCCGAGCGCTTCCTCGATGCGAAGCAGCTGGTTGTACTTGGCGACGCGGTCGCTGCGGCACAGCGATCCGGTCTTGATCTGCGTCGCCGTCGTCGCGACCGCGATGTCCGCGATGGTGGTGTCCTCGGTCTCGCCGGAACGATGCGAGACGACCGCGGCGTAGCGCGCGGCGTCCGCCATCGCGATCGCCTCGAGCGTCTCGGTCAGCGTGCCGATCTGGTTGACCTTGATCAGGATCGCGTTGGCCACGCCCTGCTCGATGCCTTCCTTGAAGATGCGCGGATTGGTGACGAACAGGTCGTCGCCGACCAGCTGCACCCTGTCGCCGAGCTGGCGGGTCAGCAGCTTCCAGCCGTCCCAGTCGCCCTCGTCCATGCCGTCCTCGATCGTGACGATCGGGTACTGCGCGACCCAGTTGCCGAGGAAGTCCGCGAACTGCTCGCTGGTCAGGCGCTTGCCCTCGCCGGTGAGGTGGTACTTGCCGTTCTCGAAGAACTCGCTCGAGGCGACGTCGAGGCCCAGCAGGATGTCCTCGCCCGCGTGGTAGCCGGCCTTGCCGATCGCTTCCAGGATCGTTTCCAGCGCTTCCTCGTTGCTGCGCAGGTCCGGCGCGAAGCCACCCTCGTCGCCGACCGCGGTCGACAGGCCGCGCGCCTTCAGCACCGACTTCAGCGCATGGAACACCTCGGTGCCCGCGCGCAGCGCTTCGGAGAACGAGCCGAAGCCGACCGGCAGGACCATGAATTCCTGCAGGTCCACGTTGTTGTCGGCGTGCGCGCCGCCGTTGATGATGTTCATCATCGGCACCGGCAGCGACACCGCGCGGTCGCCGGCCAGCCAGCGCCACAGCGGCAGGCGATGCGACGCGGCGACCGCGTGCGCGTGCGCCAGCGACACGCCGAGCAGCGCGTTCGCGCCGAGGCGGCCCTTGTTCTCGGTGCCGTCGAGGTCGATCAGGCGCTGGTCGAGCGCGACCTGGTCGCCTTCGAAACCGTCGAGCGCCTGCGCGATCGCGCCGTTGACGTTGCCGACCGCGTTGCGCACGCCCTTGCCGAGGTAGCGGGTCTTGTCGCCGTCGCGCAGCTCCACCGCTTCCTTCGAGCCGGTGGACGCGCCGGACGGCACCATCGCGCGGCCGAAGCTGCCGTCGGCGAGCGTGACCTCCGCCTCGAGGGTCGGGTTGCCCCGGCTGTCCAGGATCTCCCGCGCATGAACCTTCGCAATCGTCGTCATCGTCTCTTCTTGTCGCAATGGAGAAAGAATTTTTTGCCACGGATGAACACGGATGGACACGGATGGAGCTTTTTGAACTGTCTCTGCCTTATCCGTGCTTATCCGTGTTCATCCGTGGCAAAACTCAGGGTTGGCTCTCGAGGAAGCCGGCGCGCTTGGTGGCGGCGTCCAGGGCCATCATCGTTTCGAGGAGCGCGCGCATCCGGCCGAGCGGCCAGGCGTTGGGGCCGTCGCTGAGCGCCTTGTCGGGGTCCGGGTGCGTTTCCATGAACACGCCCGCGACGCCGACCGCGATCGCCGCGCGCGCGAGCACCGGCACGAACTCGCGCTGGCCGCCGCTCTTGCCGCCGGCGCCGCCGGGCAGCTGCACCGAATGCGTGGCGTCGAACACCACCGGGCAGCCGGTGTCGCGCATCACCGCCAGCGAGCGCATGTCGCTCACCAGGTTGTTGTAGCCGAAGCTGGCGCCGCGCTCGCAGGCCATGATCTGCGTGTTGCCCGTCGCCTTCGCCTTGTCGGTGACGTGCTTCATCTCCCACGGCGACAGGAACTGGCCCTTCTTGATGTTGACCGGCCGGCCGGCGCTCGCGACCTTCTGGATGAAGTCGGTCTGCCGGCACAGGAACGCCGGCGTCTGCAGCACGTCGACGACCGACGCGACTTCGTCCATCGGCGTGTACTCGTGCACGTCGGTGAGCACCGGCACGCCGACCTGGCGCTTCACTTCCTCGAGCACCTTCAACCCGGCTTCCAGCCCAGGCCCGCGGAAGCTCGTGCCCGAGGTGCGGTTGGCCTTGTCGAAGCTCGACTTGAAGATGAAGGGGATGCCGAGCGCCGAGGTGATCTCCTTCAGCTGCGCGGCGGTGTCGAGCTGCAGCTGCATCGACTCGATGACGCAAGGCCCGGCGATCAGGAAGAACGGCTTGTCGAGGCCGACCTCGAAACCGCACAGGTTCATGCCTTCGCCTCCTTCAACAGGCGCCCGCCCGCCTGGGCCTTGTGCTCCCTGGCCGCGCGGATGAAGCCGATGAACAGCGGGTGCCCGCTGCGCGGCGTCGACAGGAATTCCGGATGCGCCTGGCACGCCAGGAACCACGGATGCATCGACTGCGGCAACTCGATCATCTCCACGAGCGTGTCGTCCATCGACTTGGCGCTGATCACCAGGCCGGCGTCCTCCAGCTGCGTGCGGTAGCGGTTGTTGAACTCGTAGCGGTGGCGGTGGCGCTCGCCGACGACGTCGGCGCCGTACAGCCTGTGCGCGAGCGTTCCCGGCCTGACGCGCTGCTCCTGCAGGCCCAGGCGCATGGTCCCGCCCAGGTCGCTCTCCTCGCTGCGGCGCTCGACGTCGCCGCTGGCCGTGCGCCAGTCGGTGAGCAGGCCGATCACCGGGTACGGCGACTGCTTGTCGTTCTCGGTGCTGTTGGCGTCGGCCATGCCGGCGACGTGGCGCGCGTAGTCGACCACCGCGGCCTGCATGCCGTAGCAGATGCCGAAATACGGGATGCCGGACTCGCGCGCGTGGCGCGCCGTCAGCACCTTGCCCTCGAAGCCGCGGTCGCCGAAGCCGCCGGGCACGAGGATGCCGTCCACGCCGGCGAGCGCGGCGGCGCCGTCGCGCTCGACCTCGCTGGATTCCAGCCACTTCAGCGTCACCTTCGTGCGCTGGCGCAGGCCGCCGTGCTTCAGCGCCTCGGCCAGCGACTTGTACGCGTCCTGGTGGTCGACGTACTTGCCCACCACCGCGATCGTCACGGCGTCGACCGGATGCTCGGCCGCGTCCACCACCGCCTCCCACTGCGACAGGTCGGCCTCGCCCGCGCGCTCGCCCAGGCGCAGCTGGTCGACCACGATCTGGTCGAGGCCCTGCCCGTGCAGCCACATCGGGATCTTGTAGATGTTGTCCAGGTCGACGGCGGAAATCACCGCCTTCTCGGGCACGTTGGTGAACAGCGCGATCTTGCGGCGCTCGCCGTCGGGCAGCGGCTGCTCGCTGCGGCACAGCAGGATGTCGGGCTGGATGCCGATCGAGCGCAGTTCCTTCACCGAGTGCTGGGTCGGCTTGGTCTTGAGCTCGCCCGCGGCGGCGATCCACGGCACCAGGGTGAGGTGCATGAACATCGCCTTGTCGGGACCGCGCTCGGTGCGCAGCTGGCGGATCGCCTCGAGGAAGGGCAGCGACTCGATGTCGCCCACCGTGCCGCCGATCTCGACCAGCGCCACGTCGAAGCCGGCGGTCGCGGCGTCGATGCAGCGCTTGATCTCGTCGGTGATGTGGGGAATGACCTGGACCGTGCCGCCGAGGTAGTCGCCGCGGCGCTCCTTGCGGATCACGGCCTCGTAGACCTTGCCCGTGCTGATCGAATTGCGCCCCGACAAGCGGGTGTTCACGAAGCGCTCGTAGTGGCCGAGGTCCAGGTCGGTCTCGGCACCGTCGTCGGTGACGTAGACCTCGCCGTGCTGGAACGGGCTCATCGTGCCCGGATCGACGTTGATGTACGGGTCCAGCTTCATCATCGTGACCCGCAGGCCGCGGGCTTCGAGGATGGCGGCCAGCGAGGCGGCGGCGATGCCCTTGCCCAGCGAGGACACCACGCCCCCGGTGACGAAGATCAGGGGCGTAACGGGGCTGGAAGGGGTCATGGCGGCAGCGGCTCGCTGGAAAGCCCCATTCTACAGGAGCCACCCCCGCCGGGGCAGCCGCGGGGCGGCGCCCGGCCGCCCCGCGGCGCGGCGGTCAATCGCCCGACGTGTCTTCGGGCTCGGGCTGCCGCTTCGGGTTCTTCGCATCGTTGCGGTCGTCGGCCGCGGCGCCGCCATGTTCCGCGCGGGCATCCACGCCGGCATCGGCGGCCTGGTCGGCCTGCGTGTCCGCGCCCGAGGTCACGGCCGCATTCGCGCTCGCGGTGGCGTTGGCTTCGACGGCGGCCGCCGCCTGGTTGCTGGCGTTGCCGGCGGCGCTCGCGGCCTTGTTCGCTTCCGCGCGCGCCTTCTTCTCCTCGGCGCGCGCCTTCATCTCGGCGCGGTGCGCCGCATGCTGGGCGGCTTCGAGGCTCTGGCCCGCCATCATCCCGGTACCGGTGTCGACGTTGGCGCCCGCGCCCAGGCGGGGCGTGCCCACGGCGCCGCCGGCGCCCAGCGGCCCGGCCTGCAGCCCGCCCTGGCCGTGCCCGGCGCCCAGGCCGACGCCCGCGCCGACGTGCTGCGCCCAGGCGGCCGGCGCGGCGAACGCGGCCGCCATCGCGACTGAAACGGTACCGACGGAAAACAGGATCGATCGTTGCGCGTTCTTCTTCATCTGCGTCGTCCTCTCTGCTTCTGGGAATGGAGCGGCCTTCGGCCGGTCGCTCCCCGCGACGGGGCGATGCTGTCGCGCGCAGCCCCGATGCGGGCTGAACAACGGAACCTTGACGGCGCTGAACGCGCGAGCGCGCGATGCGCCACAATGTCGGCATGAGCACCCGCTACGACGCCGCAGACATCGAAGTCCTTTCCGGCCTGGACCCGGTCCGGCGCCGACCCGGCATGTACACCGACACCGCGCGCCCGAACCACCTGGCGCAGGAAGTCGTCGACAACTCGGTGGACGAGGCGCTCGCCGGGCACGCCGGCAGCATCGCGGTGACGCTGCACGCCGACGGTTCCTGCGAGGTCGCCGACGACGGCCGCGGCATGCCGGTCGACATCCACCCCGAGGAGAAGGTGCCGGGCGTCGAGCTGATCCTCACGCGCCTGCACGCCGGCGGCAAGTTCAACAACCGCAACTACACCTTCTCCGGCGGCCTGCACGGCGTCGGCGTGAGCGTGGTCAACGCGCTGTCGAAGCGGCTCGAGGTGTTCATCCGCCGCGACGGCAACGAGTACCGGATGACGTTCGCCGACGGCGAGCGCGCGAGCAAGCTGGAAGTCGTCGGCAGCGTCGGCAAGCGCAATACGGGCACCCGCCTGCGCTTCTGGCCCGATCCGAAATACTTCGACAGCCCGAAGTTCAACCTGCGCGCGCTGCGCCACCTGCTGCGCGCGAAAGCGGTGCTCTGCCCCGGCCTGACCGTGTCGCTCGCCGACGAGGCCAGCGGCGAGCGCTGGGAATGGCATTACGAGGACGGCCTGCGCGACTACCTGAAGGGCGAGCTCGCCGGCGCCGAGCTGCTGCCGCCGGACCTGTTCTCCGGCCAGCTGCGCAAGGACACGGAGATCGTCGACTGGGCCGTCGCCTGGGTGCCGGAAGGCGAGCTGGTGCAGGAAAGCTACGTCAACCTGATCCCGACGCCGCAGCACGGCACCCACGTCAACGGCCTGCGTACCGGCTGCACCGATGCCCTGAGGGAGTTCTGCGACTTCCGCAACCTGCTGCCGCGCGGCGTCAAGCTCGCGCCGGAGGACGTGTGGGACCGCGTGGCGTTCGTGCTGTCGCTGAAGATGACCGAGCCGCAGTTCAGCGGCCAGACCAAGGAGCGGCTGAGCTCGCGCCAGGCCGCCGGTTTCGTCGAGGGCGCGGCGCACGACGCGTTCTCGCTCTGGCTCAACACGCACACCGAAGCCGGCGAGAAGATCGCGCAGCTCGCGATCGAGCGCGCGTCGGCGCGGCTCAAGACCGAGAAGCAGGTCGTGCGCAAGAAGGTGACGCAGGGTCCCGCCCTGCCCGGCAAGCTCGCCGACTGCATCTCGCAGGACCTGTCGCGCACCGAGCTGTTCCTCGTCGAGGGCGACTCGGCGGGCGGCAGCGCGCGCCAGGCGCGCGACAAGGACTTCCAGGCGATCCTGCCGCTGCGCGGCAAGATCCTCAACACCTGGGAAGTCGCGTCGGGCAGCGTGCTCGCCTCGCAGGAAGTGCACGACCTCGCGGTCGCGATCGGCTGCGACCCGGGCAAGGACGACGTCTCCGGCCTGCGCTACGGCAAGATCGTGATCCTCGCCGACGCCGACTCCGACGGCCTGCACATCGCGACGCTGCTGTCGGCGCTGTTCCTCCGGCACTTCCCCGCGCTCGTCGCCGCCGGCCACGTGTTCGTGGCGATGCCGCCGCTGTTCCGCGTCGACGTGGGCAAGCAGGTGTTCTACGCGCTCGACGAGGAGGAGAAGCGCCTGCTGCTTGAGAAGATCGAACGCGAGAAGACCAGGGGCGCCGTGCACGTCACCCGCTTCAAGGGCCTCGGCGAGATGAACCCGGCGCAGCTGCGCGAATCGACGATCCATCCCGACACGCGCCGCCTGGTGCAGCTCACGGTCGACGACGGCGCGCAGACGACGTCGCTCATGGACATGCTGCTGGGCAAGAAGCGCGCCGCCGACCGCAAGGCCTGGCTCGAGCGCAAGGGCGACCTGGCCACGCTCGAAGTGTGACCGGCGGCCGGCGCATTTTGCGCCAGGCCGCATCGGCGGTAGTCTGTGCGCGCCCGGGGAGCGGGCGGACCTCCATGGAATCGAGATGAACCATTCAGCTGCCGCGACCGCGGCGAGTGTGTTGCTGTCCCTGTGCGCCGCAAACGCCGCCGCGCAGGCCCTGTCCGCCGACGACTTCAGCAAGCGGCCGGAAGCGTGGGAGGTGTCTCTTTCCCCCTCCGGCAAGTACGTGGCCATGGCCGTGCCGACGCCGGACGGAAGCGAAACGCGGCTGGAGGTGCTCGACATCGGCACCGGCAAGTCGCAGGTGCTCCGCTTCGGCCCGCAGATGCACGTCTCCGACATCGTCTGGACGGGCGACGAGCAGATCGTGGTCTCGCGCGCCGAGTCGCAGCCCATGAAGGCCCAGCCGAGCACCCAGGGCGAGCTTTACACCACCGACGTCCGCGGCAAGAACCAGGACGTGCTGTTCGGCTACGTGCCCGACCGCTACGAGAAGCGCGGCAAGCGCAAGGACCACGGCTGGTCGACCATCGCCAAGGTGCTCAACGCGGAGCCCGGCATGGCGCTGGTGGACTTCGAGTGCTGGGACTGCGGCGAGGAGCCCGACACGGTCATCTTCCGCGTCGACACCCGCACCGGCGAGCGCAAGGAAGTCGAGCGCGGCGGCGAACTGGCCACCTACGGCTTCGACGAGACCGGCGAGGCCCGCCTGCGCACCACCCGTAACGCCGACGACGAGCCGGTGCTTTCCTACCGCCGCCACAAGGGCGACGCGTGGGCGCCGCTGCCGAAGTCGATCGCCGGGCGCCTGATCTACGACGCCCGCTTCGCGGCCGACAACAACACGCTGTATGCGCTGGTGACCGACGGCGGCGAACCCGCCCAGGCCTACCGCATCGACCTCGAGGCGGGGACCCGCACCAAGCTCGCCGGCAATCCCGACGTGGACGTCGCCGGCTTCATGTACGAAGGCCTCGGCGGCATTCCCTTCGCCGTGACCTTCGACGCGCACCAGCCGTCCCTGCAGTACATCGACCCGACCTCGGAATGGGCGAAGCTGCATGCGTCGCTGATGCAGGCCTTCCCGGGCCAGTTCGTGACCTTCAGCAGCTTCAGCCGGGACGGCAGCAAGGTTCTCTTCTCGGTCGACTCGGACCGCGACGTCGGCGAGATCTACCTGTTCGACCGCACCACCGGACAGGCGCAGAAGGTCATCGACTACAGGCCCTGGCTGAAGATGGACGCGATGGCGCCGACGCGGCCGATCGAGTTCACCAGCCGCGACGGCCAGAAGCTGTTCGGCTTCTACACCGCCAAGGGCACCGGCCCGCAGCCGATGGTCGTGATGGCGCACGGCGGTCCGTTCGACGTCTACGACACCTGGGGCTACAACGACGAGGTGCAGTTCCTCGCCAGCCGCGGCTACGCGGTGCTGCAGGTGAACTTCCGCGGCTCGGACGGCCGCGGGGAAGGCTTCGCGCAATCGGGCTGGCAGGGCTGGGGCACCACGATCCAGCACGACGTCACCGACGCGGTGCGCTGGACGATCGAGCAGAAGCTCGCCGACCCGAACCGCATCTGCACGTTCGGCGGCAGCTTCGGCGGCTACACGGCGCTCGAGCAGCCGATCCAGGAGCCGGGCCTGTACAAGTGCGCGATCGGCTACGCCGGCGTGTACGACCTGCCGCTGCTGCGCAGGACCGACAAGAACCTGGGCCAGGCCAGGCGGACCTCGCGCTGGCTCGACCGGACGATGGGCAGCGACATGGACGCGCTCGCGAAGATTTCGCCGGCGCAACAGGTCGCGTCGCTCGACGTGCCGGTCATGCTCGTGCACGGCACCAGCGACAAGACCGCGGACTTCAACCAGTACAAGGCGATGGTGGATGCGCTGGAAGAGGCGGGCAAGCCGGCCGAGACCTTCGTGGTGAAGGGCGAAGGCCACGGCTTCACCAAGCCCGAGCACCAGGCCGAACTCTACCGGCGCATCGCGGCGTTCCTGGACAAGCACATCGGGCCGCAGGCGAAGTGAGGAACGCGCGGGGTCGCGGCGACGCCGCGGCCCCGCAGGTTGCGCGCCGGCGGAAGCCGCCGCGCAGCGGGCCGGGCCAGCGCGTCTCAGGCCAGCGCGGTTTCCAGCAGTTCCCGCAGCACCGCCTGCAGGCGCGACGCGCGCGCCTCGTCCCAGGCGAAGCTGTCCTCGTCCATGTAGTTGCGCTGGCTGATCTCCAGCTGCACCGCGTCCACGCCCTCGGCCGGACGGCCGTAGTGGCGGGTGATGTGGCCGCCCTTGAAGCGGCCGTTCGCGACCCAGTCGTAGTCGCCCTGCCCCGCGAGCACCGCTTCGAGCCGCGCCTGCAGCGCGGGCGAGCAGCTCGCGCCGCCGGCGGTGCCGAGGTTGAGGTCCGGCAGCCGGCCGTCGAACAGGAACGGCACTTCGCCTCGGATCGAATGCCCTTCCCACAGCACGACGCGGCCATGCGCGTCGCGCAGGCGCGCGATCTCGCCGCGCAGCGCCTCGTGGTACGGGCGCCAGTAGCGCTCGACGCGCGCGGCGACCTCGGCCGCATCGGGCGCGTGGCCGTCGAGATAGACGGGGTCGCCGCTGAAGCGGATCGCGGGGCACAGGCCGGTGGTGTTCTGCCCGGGATACAGCGAGGTGTCGTCCTCCGGCCGGTTGAGGTCGACGACGTAGCGCGAATGGCGCGGCACCAGCACCGACGCGCCGAGGCCGCGCGCGAAGGCGTACAGCCGCGACACATGCCAGTCGGTGTCGGGCGCTCGGCGCGCCTCGGGGGTCATCCGCGCCGCGAGCGCGGCCGGGATGAGGCTGCCGTCGTGCGGCAGGCTCAGCAGCAGCGGCGCGCTGCCGCGGTGCAGGCTGAAGATCGCGTCGTCGCCGGTGTCGTCCATCGCCGCAGGTTACCGCGCCCTAGCCCATCAGCACGACTTCCTCGGCGGAAGTCGGATGGATCGCGACCGTGTCGTGCAGGTCCGCGAGGGTGATGCCGCGCTTGAGCGCCACCGCGAAGCCCTGCAGCATCTCGTCCGCGCCGTCGCCGAGCAGGTGGATGCCGACCACGCGCTGCTGCGCCGGCGCCTCGCCGCCGTCGGCGACGCAGACGAGCCGGAACAGGCTGCGCTGCGGCGAATCGGCCAGCGCGTGCAGCATCGGCCGGAAGCCGCTGCGATGCACGCGCACCGCGTCGCCGTGCGCGGCCCTCGCCTCCTCCTCCGTCATCCCGACCCTGCCGACCGGTGGATGCGAGAACACGACCGTGGCGATGTCGCCGTAGTCCAGGCGGGCATCGTCGCGGCCGCCGAACAGCCGGTCCATCAGCCGGCGCGCCGCCGCGATCGCCACCGGCGTGAGCTGCACGCGGCCGGCGAGATCGCCCACGGCGTGCACGCCGGGGACGCTGGTGCGCTGGAAGTCGTCGACCTGCACGTAGCCGCGCGGATCGAGCGCGACGCCCGCTTCCTCGAGGCCGATGCCGGCGCTGTTCGGGCTCCGCCCGGTGGCCATGATCACGCGGTCGAACGCCCCGGTGTCGACGCCGTCGGCGTCGCGCAGCACGATCCCGTCGCCGGCGCGGCGCAGCGAGCGCAGCGAACGGCCGAAGTGCGCGTGGATGCCCTGCTGCCGGTAATCCTCGGCGAGCTGCGCCGCGATGTCGGCGTCGAAGCCCTGCAGCAGGCGCCGTCCGCGCACGAACAGCTCGACGTGGCTGCCCAGCGCCTGCAGCACGCCGGCGAGCTCCACCGCGATGTACCCCGCGCCGACCACTGCCGCGCGCCGCGGCACGGCGTCGAGCGCGAAGAAGCCGTCGGAGTCGATCGCCAGCTCCGCGCCGTCGATCGCCGGCCGCTGCGGCCTGCCGCCCGTCGCGAGCAGCACCTGCGGCGCGCGCAGCTCCACGCCGTTCGCGCAGGCGACCACGCCCGGGCCGGCGAGGCGGCCCCGCGACGGCAGCAGCACGATGCCGTCCGCGTCGAGGCGGCGCAGGTAGCTGGCGTGGATGTTGGCGATGTACTTCTGCCGGAACGCGATGAACGCCGGCCAGTCGAGCGAAGGCAGCGGCGACGGCAGCGCGAAGCCGAGCTGGCGCGCGAGCGCCATCTTCTGCGCGAGGTCGGCGGCCAGCCACATGGCCTTCTTCGGCACGCAGCCCACGTTGACGCAGGTGCCGCCGAGCGCGCCCGGCTCGAGCAGCGCGACGCGCGCGCCGTGCTTCGCCGCGCGGAAGGCGCCGGCGAGGCCGCCGGAGCCGCCGCCGAGGACGACGAGGTCGAAGTGGCCGTCGCCCGGGGCGGCGCTCACGCGAGCCGTTCCGGCCGGTACGGCGCGGGATCCAGCGCCGGCGCGCACCCGCACACCAGGTCGGCGACCAGCTCCGCGGTCGCGATGCTCATGCTCACGCCGAGCATGCCGTGCCCCGTCGCCAGCCATTGCCGCGGCCGGCCGGGCACCGCGCCGAGCAGCGGCACGTCGTCGACCGTCATCGGCCGCCAGCCGAACCATTCCTCGCGGCGCGCCGGGCCGACGCCCTCGTGCAGGTATTCGCGCGCCGCGCGCTCGAGCGCGTCGAGGCGGCGCCGGTTGAGGCTGGTGTCGAAGCCGGAGAATTCCATGGTGCTGCCGAGGCGGTAGCCGCTGCCCCAGCTGCTGACGCACACGCTGCGTTCCTGCAGCGTCAGCGGGCGCCGCGGCGCGAGCGCGGGCCGGTCGTAGGTCATCGAATAGCCCTTGCCGGGCTGCATCGCGCGCGCCAGGAACGGCACGTCGAGGCGCTTCGCCAGCCGCGGCGACCACGCGCCGACCGCGAGCACCGCATCGCGGCACGCGAGCGGGCCGGTCGCGGTCGACACCTGCACCGAGCCGTCGCGCGACTGCGCGATGCCGGTCACTTCGCGATGCTCGTCGATGCGGCCGCCGGCCGCGCGCACCGCGCGCGCCAGCCCGGCGACGTACCAGTCGGGGCGCAGGCTCGCGTCGCCCGGGAAGCGCACGGTGGCGGCCACGCCCGGCCGCACCGCGGGCTCCTCGCGCTCGTATGCGGCGCCGTCGATGACCTCGCTGGCGATCCCGAGCTCCGCCAGCGCGGCGAGCTCGGCGCGGTAGGCCTCCAGCGCGCGCGGGTCGCGGAATACGTGGTCGGTGCCCGTCTGGGCGAACTCGCAGTCGATGCCGTGCCTTGCGAGGAAGTCCGGGAACGCATCGCGCGAGGCCTGCAGTAGCGCGGCGCGCGCGGCGCCGCTGCGCATCATCGCGCCATGGTTGCAGCGCGCGGCGAAGCGCAGCAGCCAGGACCACAGCGCCGGGTCGAAGCGCGGCTTGAGGTAGAGCGGCGCGTCCGGCGTCAGCATCCAGCGCATCGCGCGCCCGACCTGCCCCGGCGCCGCCAGCGGCAGCGAATGGCTCGGCGTCAGCGTGCCGCAATTGCCGTGCGAGCTTCCGCCGCCGACGTTGCCCGCATCCACCACGCGCACCGAGCGCCCGCGCTCGAGCAGGGCCAGCCCCGTCGCGAGGCCGACCACCCCCGCGCCGACGACGACGACGTCCGCAAATTCGTTCTGCATTGCAGCAAACGACTCCCCGAATCTGAAGGGTTCATGCGCGTTTTGGCGCATTCAATTCGATGTATGCGCTTCCACCCACAGGCTACCGCAATGCAGCATGACATGCGCGAAACGGGCTGCCTACTTTCGCCCGTCACTCGCCGCTGCCGCGGCGTTGCGACACACCGCTTCCGGCCCTCGGCCGGCAACTTCCGTCTCGCAAAGGGGTTCCAAGGATGCATCGTTTCGAAGCCCGACTCCTGGGCGTCGCCATCTTGGCTGCGCTCGCCGTTCCCGCCTCCGCCCTCTCCGCTGCTTCCGCCGGTTCGCCCGCCGTCAGCCGCGCCAACGGACTGATCGACGGCCATGCCGCCGCCGTCCGCCGCGCGTCGGCCGACGCCTTCATCGCCCGCGACGTCATGGTCGACGCCGACGGCACCGAGCACGTCCGCTTCGACCGCACCTGGCGCGGCCTGCCGGTGATCGGCGGCGACGTCGTCGTGCATTCGCGCAACGGCCAGTTCCGCGGCGCCAGCCTCACCCTCGGCAGCGCCGCGCGCCCGCTCGGCTCCGGCCGCGTCGGCCGCGACGCCGCCATCGTCGCCGCCGGCGCCGAGTTCGGCACCGGCTTCGCCGGCGTCCCGACCGCGCGCAAGGTCGTCTACGCCCGCGGCGCGCAGCCCGTGCTCGCGTGGGAAGTCGTCATGAACGGCGTGCGCGCCGACCAGACCCCGACCGAGATGCACTACTTCGTCGACGCCGGCAACGGCCGCATCCTCGACCGCTTCGACGGCGTCGAGACCGGCAAGCCGGGCAGCGGCGGCTCCGTCAGCTGCACCACCTCAGCCTCGGGCACCGGCCAGTCGCTGTTCTCCGGCGACGTCGCCATCAGCACCGCCCACTGCAGCGACGGCACCTACCAGATGAAGGACCTGACCCGCGGCGGCGGCTACACCACCGACATGGGCAACCGCACCAACGGCACCGGCACCGTCCTCGGCGACGCCGACAACAACTGGGGCGACAACACCACGTCCAACCGCGCCACCGTCGCGGCCGACGCGCACTACGGCGTCGCCGAGACCTGGGACTACTACAAGAACGTCCACGGCCGCAACGGCATCGCCAACGACGGCAAGGGCGCGCTCAGCCGCGTGCACTACGGCCGCAACTACGGCAATGCGTTCTGGAACGACAGCTGCTTCTGCATGACCTTCGGCGACGGCGGCGGCTCGATCTATCCGCTGGTGGACATCGACGTGGCCGGCCACGAGATGTCGCACGGCGTGACCTCGCGCTCCGCGGACCTGACCTACTCCGGCGAATCCGGCGGCCTGAACGAGGCGACCTCGGACATCTTCGGCACCATGGTCGAGTTCTACTCGAACAACGCCAACGACACCCCGGACTACATGATCGGCGAGGAGCTGTACGTCACCAACCCGTCGGGCACCAAGGCGCTGCGCTACATGTTCAAGCCCAGCCTCGACGGCGCCTCGCCGGATTGCTACACCAGCAGCATCGGCAACCTCGACGTGCATTACAGCTCGGGCGTCGCCAACCACGCCTTCTACGTGATCGCGGAAGGCGCGACGGTGCCGGCGGGCTTCTCCAGCCTGACCCCGGCGCAGCTGGTCTGCAACGGCAACACCGCGGCCGGCGGCATCGGCCGCGACGCCGCGCAGCGCATCTGGTACCGCGCGCTGACGGTGTACATGACCTCCAACACCAACTACGCCGGCGCCCGCGCCGCGACGCTGAGCGCCGCGGCCGACCTCTACGGGTCGGGTTCCTCGCAGTACAACGGCGTGGCTTCGGGCTGGAGCGCGGTCGGCGTCAACTGACCCGCCCGGTCGCCGCAAACGGAAACGGCCCGCTCGCGCGGGCCGTTTTCCTTTTGGCGCTTGCACCGCGATCAGTGGTGGTGGCCGCCGTCGCCGTGCACGTGGCCGTGCTCGAGTTCCTCGGCCGTCGCCTCGCGCACGTCCACGACCTCGATGTCGAAATGCAGGTCCTTGCCCGCCATCGGATGGTTGAGGTCGACGTCGACGACGCTCATCCCGACCTTCTCGATCGTGACGGCCCGCGGGCCGAAGTTGGTGTTCAGCACCACCTGCATGCCGGGCTCCAGGCGCTGGTTGCCGAAATGCTTCTTCGGCACGCGCTGGGTCAGGCCCTCGCGCTTCTCGCCGTAGGCCTCCGCGGCCGGCACGTCGACGGCGAACTTGTCGCCCGCCTCGCGGCCTTCCATCGCCCTCTCCAGGCCCGGGATGATGTTGCCGTGGCCGGCGAGGATCGCCAGCGGCTCGCGCCCGTGCGAGTTCTCCACCGGCTCCGCGCCCTGTTCGGCGACGGCGTAGTGGAAGCGGACGACGCGGTCTTTCTCGATCTTCATGGCTCGGCTAGCATCTTCGGGATGGGGGCGCATTATCCCGGCTCGCGGGCCGCCAGGCCAAACCCGGCATCGACGCGACGGGTCGCGTGGCCGTTCCGGGCGGCGCTGCCGGGCGTCCTGTGCACGGGGATCGCCCTGCTCGCCGGCTGCGGCGGGCATGCGCCGGTCCGCCAGCCCGCCCCGCCGCCGCGCCACTGGGCCAGCAACGCCCCCGCCGATCCTGCCGCCGCCAACGCCGTGCTGATGCGGGCGATCAGCCTGGTCGGCACGCCCTACCGGTACGGCGGCAACACCCCGGAAGGCGGGTTCGACTGCAGCGGCCTCGTGAACTACGTGTATCGCGACATGCTCGACCTGAAGCTGCCGCGGACCTCGCGGCAGCTGGCGGCCTGGCAGGGGCCGCGGATCGCGCCCGAGCGCCTGGCGCCGGCCGACCTGGTCTTCTTCGGCAGCGGCGGCCAGGTCAGCCACGTGGGCATCTACGTCGGGGAGGGCCGTTTCGTCCACGCCCCGAACACCGGCGGCACGGTCCGGCTGGACCGCCTGGACGGGGCCTGGTGGCGGGAGCACTACACCGGCGCGCGCCGGATCCTGGGCGGCCGCGGGGCTGGCTGAATGCGCTATCTGCCTGAATCCGTGAGTAAATTCACACTCCGCTTCACGGTGTCGTAACGAAATTTGAACCAATGGGCCGGTCGGGTCGGGCAACATCACGCCCTGCTCACACCCGTCAAGCCCGCGTGACGACACCCGACCAGACCTCAGGCCGCTTCGCCGCCACCCGCCGCCACCGGGGTGCCGCGCTGCTGTGCGCCTGCCTGTTCGCCGGCGCCGCGCTGCCGGCGCTGGCGATGCAGCCGACCTCCGGCGCCGCGACCACCGCCGCGGCGATGACCGCCCCGGCAGCCGCTGCCCCGTCCATTGCTTCCGCTCCCGCCGCCGCCCCGGGCGCAGCCCTGCCCGCCGCCGCGACGGCGACGGCCACGGGCGGCAAAGCCACCCCGGGCGCGCCCGCCAGGCCGGCACACGACGCCGTGGTGGTCCTCGACCAGCCCATGTCGATGTCCGATCGCGCCCTGCTGTTGGCCAGCGACATCAACCGCCTCACCGGCAAGTCTTCGGCCGACGCCGAGGACGACACCGCCGCCAGCACCGGCAGCCGCATCCAGAGCGTGCTGCAGCGGGCGCTGACCCTGCTCGGCACGCCGTACCGCTGGGGCGGCACGACGACCGACGGCTTCGATTGCAGCGGCCTGGTCGGCTACGTGTTCCGCACCACGCTGGGCATCGAGTTGCCGCGCGTGTCGCGCGACATGGCCCGCAGCGGCAAGGAAGTGGATCGCGCCAGCCTGGTGCCGGGCGACCTCGTGTTCTTCGGCCGCAAGGGCCGCGTCGACCACGTCGGCATCTACCTTGGCGAAGGCCGCTTCGTGCACGCGCCGCGCACCGGCCGCGACGTCACCGTGTCGAAACTCGACGGGTACTGGGGACGCAAGTTCCTCGAAGCCCGCCGCGTCGCCGGAACCTGACCGCGGCGCCGACCCCTGGTCGGCTGAACCTCACCGCCGGAATGCCCGGCCGACCATGGGCCGGCCCTACGCGGCTTCGCGCACCGGATGCGGCTCGGCCGCCTCGCCTTCGGCCACGCCCAGGTTGCTCGACGCGGCCTGGTAGACCTCGCGGTCCAGCAGCCCCGTCTCGCGCGCGACCAGCACGGGCACCAGCATCTGCCCGGTGACGTTGGTCATCGTCCGCATCATGTCGAGCACGCGGTCGATCGCGTAGAGATAGCCGATCGCCTCCAGCGGCAGGCCCGCGGCGCTGAGCACCACCGTCGCCATCACCACCGCGGTCCCCGGCACGCCGGCGGTGCCGAAGCTGCCGAGCACCGACGCGAGCAGCACCACCACGTACTGGTCGGGCGTCATGGACACGCCGGTGTATTGCGAGATGAAGACCGCCGCGAGCGCCGGGTAGATCGCGCCGCAGCCGTCCATCTTGATGCTCGCGCCCAGCGGCACCGCGAACGCGGCGTAGTCGCGGTCCACGCCGAGGTTGTGGGTGACGCTGCGCAGCGCCGCCGGCATCGAGGCGAAGCTCGAGGAGCTGACGAACGCGACCTGCATGCCCGACGCCGCGCCCCGGAAGAACTTCAGCGGGTTCAGGCCGTGCAGCAGCAGCAGGCCGCCGTACACGACCACGATCTGCAGGATGCAGGCCAGGTACAGCGCGATCACGAAGCTGCCCAGCGGCAGCAGCTTCTCGAAGCCGTAGGAACCGACCAGCGCCGCGATCAGGCCGAAGGTGCCGATCGGCGTCACCTCGAGCACGAAGCGCGTGACCTGGATCATCAGCTCGCTCGCCTCGCCGGCGAGGCGGCGCGCGCCGGCGACGCGGTCGCCGAGCTTGACCATCGCGAAGCCGACCAGCGCGGCGATGAAGATCACCGGCAGGATCGAGCCCTTGCCCGCGGCGAGCACCGTCTCGCCCGCGGCGTTGGTCGTGGTGCCGATGCCGGTCAGCGCGTAGAACGCGTTGCTCGGCACGACGTCGAGCAGCACGTGGATCGGATCCGGAACGACCTTGGGCACGTAGTCCGACGCGATCGACAGCGCGCCGACGCCGACGCCGGGCTTCAGCACCGTGCCGACCAGCAGGCCGATGCCGACGGCGAGCATCGCGGTGCCCGCGAACCACGCGAACGTGCGACCGCCCAGCGCGACCATCGACTTCTGCCCGTGGAGCGACGACACCGCGTGGATCACCGCGAAGAACACCAGCGGCGCGGCGATCAGCTTGATCAGGGTGACGTAGAGGTCGCCGAACGGACCGAACCAGGTCTCCGCGGCCGGACCGAACGCCCAGCCCGCGAGCGCGCCGAGCACGAAACCGGCGAGCACGCGTTGCCAGAACGGAATGCGGAACCAGGCCGAGACGAGTTTCATCGGAATTCCGGATGGGACGTCCGGGCACGATAGCCGAAGCCCGGAGGCCTGCGCGAGTGCACCGATGGAACGCTGTCGCGCCGTCGACGATGCGCCTGCGCATGGAAGGCGCCCGGTCCGGCGCGCATGGGATGATCGGGGAGACAGAAGCGAGGAGACCGCCATGACCGCCGCCCACCGAACGCTGTCCCGCGCCGCCGCGGGAAGCCTCGCCACGTTGCTCCTCGGCTGCGCGGGCGTGCCGGCCGGCGTCGCTGCCTCCGGCACGGGCGATGCCGCCGGGATCGCGGTGGACGTGCCCGCGATCGCCCGTCCGGGTGGCGAAACGGCCGCGTGGTGGTATCGCCTCGGCGCTTCGCAGGCCGCCGCCCGCGGTGCGATGGGCGGCCGTGCGAAGAACGTGATCCTGTTCGTCGGCGACGGCATGAGCCTGCCCACCGTCGCCGCGGCCCGTATCCTCGACGGCCAGCGCAAGGGCCTGCCGGGCGAAGGCAACCTGCTGGCGTGGGAATCCTTCCCCGACACCGCATTCAGCCGCACCTACAACACCGACTCGCAGGTGCCCGACTCCGCCGGCACGATGTCGGCGATGGCGACCGGCGTGAAGACCCGCTACGGCGTCATCAGCATCGGCCCGCAGGCGCCGCGCTACGACTGCGAGGCCGGGCGCGCGGCGCCGATGCTCACGCTGTGGGAGCTGGCCGCCGCCAGCGGCATGGCCACGGGCGTCGTCACGACCACCAAGGTCACGCACGCCACGCCGGCGGCGACCTTCGCGCACGTCGCCGACCGCAACTGGGAGAACGACGCGATCATGGCGAAGGCGCCGGGCACGGCCTCGTGCACGGACATCGCGCGGCAGATGGTCGAGTCGCCCTACGGCGACGGCCCCGACGTGATGCTCGGCGGCGGCCGCGGCAACTTCATGCCGGCCACGCAGCAGGATCCCGAATATCCGGAGCGCAACGGCCTGCGTGGCGACGGCCGCGATCTCGTCGCCGAGTGGCGCGCGCGCCATCCGCAGGGCGTCTACGCGTGGAACGCGGCGCAGCTCGCGGCCGCGCCGGCGTCGGCGCCGCTGCTCGGCCTGTTCGAGCCGGCCGAGCTGCAGTTCGTGCACGACGCCGCACAGGACCGCGCCGGCGCGCCGAGCCTGGCCGACATGACCCGCGCCGCGATCTCGCACCTGCAGGCGCAGGGGCGACAGGGTTACGTGCTGCTGGTCGAGGGCGCGCTCATCGACTACGCGCACCACGACGGCAACGCCTACCGCGCGCTGGACGAGACGATCGCGATGTCGCAGGCGGTGGCCGCCGCCCACGCGATGACCTCGCCCGACGACACCCTGATCCTGGTGACGGCCGACCACTCGCACACGCTGTCCTTCGCCGGCTACCCGACGCGCGGCAACCCGATCCTCGGCAAGGCGATGCGGCGCGGGCGCGACGGCGCGCTCAAGCCTTCGCTGGACGCCGACGGCAGGCCCTACACCACGCTGCAGTACGCGAACGGGCCGGGCGCCGCGAAGGACGGCGCCGCGCGCGCGGACGTCGCGGGCGTCGACACGACCGCTCCCGATTTCCTGCAACCCGCGCTGGTCCCGCTCGGCGGCGAAACCCACGGCGGCGACGACGTCGGCGTGTGGGCGCGCGGGCCCGGCGCGTCGGCGGTGCGCGGCAGCGTCGAGGAGAACACGCTGTTCCACTTCTTCGTGCAGGCCACGCCGGCGCTGCGCGGCGCGCTGTGCGCGAAGGGCTACTGCGACGCGAACGGCGTGCCGGCGGAACTCCCCGATCCGGCCGCGTTCAGGCGCGACGCGCTCAGAACGGCTTCGCCAGCACCAGCCAGATGATCGCCAGCAGCAGCGCGATCGGCAGCTCGTTGAACCAGCGCAGGGTCGTCGCCGACGGCAGCGGGCGCCCGTTCCCGGCGCCCTTGAGCCAGCGCCCGCCGACGATGAAGTGCGCGAGCAGCAACACGACGGCGCCGAGCTTCGCGTGCAGCCAGTGGCTTCCCGGCGCGACCATCGTCGGGAAGTCCGGGAACACGCGATAGCCGAGCCACAGCAGCAGGCCGAGCAGGAACGCGAAGCCGAACATCACGTGGCCGAAGCGGTACAGGCGCCGGCCCATCAGCATCAGGCGAGCGCGCACGGCCTGCCCCGCATCGGAATGGTCGCCGTCACCGGCCTCGGCGAGGTTCACCAGGATCCGCGGCAGGTAGAACGCCGACGCCACGAAGGCGAACACGAAGAACAGGTGCGCGGTCTTGGCGATCAGGTATGCGTGCATGCGTCGGCTCCCGCCGGAACCGCCCGGCGCCGCGATAGGATGCCACGATGCGAACGACGCCTCCGAAACGCTACGACCGCGCCTACTTCGACCGCTGGTACCGCCATGGCGGCATCGGCGGCGCGCGCCGCCTCGCGCGCAAGGTCGCGCTGGCGGTCGCAACCGCCGAATACCACCTCGAGCGTCCCGTGCGCACGGTGCTCGACATCGGCTGCGGCGAAGGCCCCTGGCGCGCGCCGCTGCTGAAGCTGCGTCCCGACGCGCGCTATCTCGGCTTCGATTCCAGCGAATACGCGATCGCGCGCTACGGCCGCAGCCGCAACCTGCGCCTGGCGCGCTTCGAGGACTTCGCGCTGCTGCGGCCCTGCCCGCCCGCCGACCTCCTGGTCTGCAGCGACGTGATGCACTACGTGCCCACGCGCGCGCTCGACCGCGGCCTGCCGGGGCTGGCCGAACTGTGCGGCGGCGTCGCCTTCCTGGAGACCTTCACCCGCGAGGACCAGGCCGAGGGCGACGAGGACGGCTTCATCGCCCGGCCGGCGCGCTTCTACCTTCGGCGCTTCGAGGCGCTCGGCTTCACCCCGCTCGGCTCGCACTGCTGGCTCTCGCCCGCGCTGGCCGGCAGCGCCACCGCGCTCGAGGCCCCTGCCCCGTAGAGTGCTATGCTGCGACGCAGCAACCGCGGGACGCCCATGCTGCTCTACCAACTCCACGAATTCTGGCGCGCCGGCATGGCCCCGCTCACGTTCTGGGCCGAGGCCGGCGCCAAGATGTACTCCGCGCCCGGCAGCTGGCTCGCCGCGCTGCCGGAGGCGCCGCGCATCGCCGCCGGCTACGAGCTGCTGTACCGCGTCGGCAAGGACTACGAGAAGCCCGAATTCGGCATCCATTCGGTCGAGGTCGACGGCGCCGACTGCCCGGTCGTCGAGAAGGAAGTGCTGTCGCGCCCGTTCTGCCGCCTGCTGCGCTTCAAGCGCTACAGCGACGACGCCGGCAACCTGCGCGACCTGAAGGACGATCCGCCGGTGCTGGTGGTCGCGCCGCTGTCGGGCCACCACGCGACCCTGCTGCGCGACACCGTGCGCACCCTGCTGCGCGACCACAAGGTCTACATCACCGACTGGATCGACGCGCGCATGGTGCCGGAGGCGGAGGGCACGTTCTCGCTCGACGACTACGTGCGCTACATCGAGGACTTCATCCGCCACATCGGCGCCGAATCGCTGCACGTGATCAGCGTCTGCCAGCCGACCGTGCCGGTGCTCGCCGCGGTGTCGCTGATGGCGGCGCGCGGCGAGGCGACGCCGCGCTCGCTGGTGCTGATGGGCGGCCCGATCGACGCGCGCCTGTCGCCGACCGCGGTCAACAACGTCGCCATGCGCGAACCGCTGTCCTGGTTCGAGCAGAACGTCATCCAGATCGTGCCGTCCAACTTCCCGGGCCGCGGCCGCCGCGTGTATCCGGGCTTCCTGCAGCACGCCGGCTTCATGGCGATGAACCCCGAGCGGCATTTCATGTCGCACTGGGACTACTACCAGGACCTGGTCAAGGGCGACCTCGAGGACGCGGCCGCGCACCGCCGCTTCTACGACGAATACAACGCCGTGCTCGACATGCCGGCGACCTACTACCTCGACACCGTCGACATCGTGTTCCAGCGGCACCTGCTGCCGCGCGGCCTTTGGGACGTTGCCGGCGAGCGCGTCGACCCGTCCGCGATCGGGGCCCGCAACGGCGCGCGCACCGCGCTGCTGACGATCGAGGGCGAGCTCGACGACATCTCCGGCGCCGGGCAGACGCGCGCCGCGCACGGGTTGTGCACAGGCATCGCGATGGAAGACCGCCAGCACCTGACCGTCGAGGGCGCGGGCCACTACGGCATCTTCAGCGGCCGGCGCTGGCGCACGCAGGTGTATCCGCTCGTGCGCGACTTCATCGCCCGCCACGCCGCGTAGGCGATGCGCCCCGCCGCATTCCGCCGCCGCACGTTCCACCGGCCGCTGGCCAGGCTCGCGCTGCTCGCGGTCCTGCTGCTGGCGCTGGTGCCGACGCTGGGCCGGCTCGCGCAGGCGCGCGCCGCCGGCGCCGGCGCGGCGCCGTCCTGGGCGGCGCTGTGCACGGCGCGCGGTTTGCAGGCGGTCCTGCCGCCGGCGTCCGCGCACGGCACGGCGCCCGGCAACGGCGAGGCGCCCGCTCCGCGCCCGCACGGC
>JBQCJF010000184.1:0-5785 GCA_051953015.1 Luteimonas sp. | reverse complement strand
CGAGCACCGCGCCGAGGCAACCCGACCGCAGGCATTGTTCCGCCGCCCACAGCGCGTCGCGCGGCGCGGCGTCGATCACCTGCACGTGGGCGAGGTCGACGCCGGCCTGGCGCCAGCCGTCGGGGAAGGGCAGGTAGGGCGGCGCGACCACGGCGACGCCCTGTGCGGCACGGGTCAGGCGCGCGAGCGTGGGCAGCAGCAGGCGCAGTTCGCCCAGGCCGTCGGCGGCGCAGAGGAATTCGGTGAGCGCGGCTTCGGGCCAGCCGCCCTCGGGCAGCACTTCGTCCAGCGCGGCGTGGCCGCTGGGATTGCGCCCGCGCGGCCGCGATGCCGGCTGGCCGCGCCACAGGCGGCGTTCGGCCAGCATCGCGTCGAGGGAGAGGACCTGGGCGGCCATGCGCGGCGGCTCGTGCTCAGGCGCCGCGGACGAGCCCGCAGAACACGCCCTCGATCGCGAAGTCCTGGCCCGGCCGCACCTCGATCGGCGCATGCGCGGGATTGCGCGGCAGCAGGCGGACGCGGCCGTCGCCGGCGAGCTGCAGGCGCTTGATCGTGATTTCGTCGTCGAGTCGCGCGACCACCGTCTGCCCGGCGCGCGCGTTAGCGGTGCGCCGGATCGCGACCAGGTCGCCGTCGAGGATGCCGTCGTCGCGCATCGAGTCGCCGCTGACGCGCAGCAGGTAGTCGGGGCGGGTGGCGAACAGCGCGCGGTCCAGGACGAGGTGGCGCAGCGCGTCCGCGGCGAACGGCGCGTCGGCGCCGATCGGCGCGCCGGCGGCGACGCGGCCGAGCACCGGCAGGCGCAGCGTATCCGCGTCCGCCTCCGTCGCTGCCGGCGCGTTCGCCGTTCGCATTGCGGCCGCGCCGCGCCCGCCGCGCGCGCGATGTTCCGGCAGGCGGATGCCGCGCGCCTTGCCCGGCAGCAGCTCGAGGTGGCCCTTCGCCGCGATCGCCTGCAGGTGCTTCTGCGCGGCGCGGGTCTGGCGGAAGCCGAACGCGCGCGCGATCTCGGCCCAGGTCGGCGGCAGGCCGTCGACCGCGATGCGCTCGCGCACGAAGTCGAGGATGGCGCGCTGGCGGTCGGTCAGGTCGTCGTCGGGGCGCATGGTCGCAATTTTAGTACCTTCGCGGGCGCAGAAAGTGGCCCCGAGCCCATTCAACGGCTTGCCCGTCTCACTTCATGCGATTTCTTGCCGCGGCGCGGCTACTTCTCGACGAAGGCGCGCTCGAAGACGTAGTGGCCGGGCGTGCCGATGCGCGGCGCCGCGCTGAAGCCGCGGCCATCGAGCAGCTGCCGGAAGTCCTCCAGCATCGCCGGGCTGCCGCACAGCATCGCCCGGTCGAAGTCCGGATCCAGCGGCGGCAGGCCGAGGTCGGACGCGAGCTGCCCGCTGGCGAGCAGGTCGGTGAGCCGGCCGCGGTGGCGCCGGCCCTCGTACGTGAAATCCTCGCGCGTCACCGCCGGGTAGTAGTGCAGGCGGCCGCGCACCAGGTCGCCGAGGAACTCGTGCTTCGGCAGCACGTCGAGGATGTCCTCGCGATAGCACAGGTCCTCGGCGCGGCGCACGCCGTGGCACAGCACCACGTGCTCGAAGCGCTCGTAGGTCTCGGGATCCTTGATGATCGACAGCCACGGCGCGAAGCCGGTGCCGGTGCCGAGCAGGTACAGGTTGCGCCCCGGATGCAGGTCGTGGACCAGCAGCGTGCCGGTCGGCTTGCGGCCCACCAGCACCGGATCGCCGGGCTGGATGTGGCGCAGGCGCGAGGTCAGCGCGCCGTCGGGCACCTTGATGCTGAAGAACTCCAGGTGCTCCTCCCAGCTCGCGCTCGCGATGGAGTACGCGCGCAGCAGCGGCTTGCTGCTGCCCTGCGGCTGCGGCAGGTCGAGCCCGAGCATCACGAACTGGCCGCTGGCGAAGCGCAGCCCGGGATCGCGGGTGGTGGTGAAACTGAAGTAGTCGTCCGTCCAGTGGCGGACGTCCAGCACGGTTTCGGTGCCGAAGGCTGAGGACATGCGTGACGGAGGGACCGCGGAAGCGAAGCGCGCATTGTACCCGGAGGCCGCGGCGGCGCGGCCGCCTGTTCAGCGCGGCCCGCGTTCCTCGCGCGGCCGCGCCTTGCGGTCGCGCAGCAGCGCGCTGAGCACGATGGTGAAGCCGAGCCCGGCCGCGACCAGGAACAGCAGCATCGCGATCAGCGGATAGCCGAACAGGTGGTGCGAGGTCTCCACCCGCATCATCATCGCCGACGCCACGATCAGCGCCGCCGTCACCAGCCCGGCGCTGATCCGGTTGGCGATCTTCTGCAGGCTCTCCATCAGCGGCGAATCGGCCAGGCCGTCGACGCGCACCTGCATCCGGTTCTCCGCCAGCAGCGACAGCAGGTCCGAGACCTTGCGCGGGGCCTCGCGCAGCAGCGCCTGGACCTCGATCAGCTCGCTGGCGATGTTCGACGGCGACAGCGATTTCTTCAGCCGCTCGCGCATCACGTGCTCGAGGTGGCGCTCGACCACGCGCTTCACGTCCAGGCCCGGGTCGAGCACGTTCGCCACCTGCTCGAGGTTGAGCAGGGTCTTGCCCAGCAGGCTCAGCTCCGGCGGCGTGCGCAGGTCGCAGGCGGTGGACACCGCCACCAGGTCCAGCATCAGCCGGCCCTCGGAACGCGCGCTGGAATGGCTGTGCGCGGCGTAGCGCGCGACCGACTGGCCGACCTCGCGCACGAACCTTTCCTCGTCGAAGGATTCCCGGCGGGTGCCCATCGCGATGGTTTCGTTCGCCACCTCCTCGCCGCGGCCGTCGACCGCGGCGAACAGCAGCTTGAGCAGGCGCTCGCGCTGCTTCGGCGGCACGTGCGCGATCATGCCCAGGTCGAACAGCGCCAGGCGGCCGTCGTCGGTGGCCAGCAGGTTGCCCGGGTGCGGGTCGGCGTGGATCTCGCCGTACACGAACACCTGGTCGAGGTAGCCGCGCATCAGCGCGGAGGCGAGCGCGCTCATGTCGTGCTCGGTGCGGTGCAGGCCGGAAACCTCGGTGACCTTGGTGCCGTGCACCAGGTCCATCGTGAGCACGCGCGTGGCGGTGAGGTCCCACACCGGCTGCGGCACGACGAGTTCCGGGTACTCGCGCAGGTGCTCGCCGAAGCGCTCCAGGTTCTCGGCCTCGGCGCGGTAGTCGAGCTCGGCCAGCAGCGTCTTGCGGAACTCGTGCACCCAGTCGGCGAAGTGCACGCGGCGGCCGAGGTCGGTGAGCCGGTCGGCCTTGTCGGCGAGGCCCGCGATCGCGTCGAGGTCGGCGCGCACCAGCTCGCCGATGCCGGGGCGCTGCACCTGGACCGCGACCTCGCGCCCGTCGCGCAGCCTGGCGCGGTGCACCTGCGCGAGCGACGCGCAACCCAGCGGCTCGACGTCGAATTCCGAGAACAGATGGCTCAGGCGCGCACCCAGCGCATCCTCGATCGTGGCGCGCACCTCGTCGAACGGCACCGGCGCGACGTCGTCCTGCATGCGCTCGAGCGCGGCGATGTAGGCCGGCGGCACCATGTCGGGGCGCGTCGACAGCGCCTGTCCGATCTTGACGAAGGTCGGGCCCAGCGCCTCGAGGTCGTCGACGAAGGCGTCGGGACGGCCTTCGGTCGGCGCCGGATCCGAGACGGGCGCGTCGCCGGTTCCGTCGAGGTCCAGGCCGGTGAACACGCCGGCGCTGCGGTACTTGAGCAGGAACGCGAGGATCCGCGCGGTGCGGCCGAGGCCGTGGCTGGTGTCGTTCATCGGGATGGTCCGTGGGCGGTGGGGTGCGACCCGCAGCCAGCGTAGTCGGCACCGCGTCAACGCCGCTTCATGGCCGGCCGGGGCATCATGGGCGCATGCGACCACCCGCGCGCACCCTGTGGACGATCGGCCATTCGACCCGGCCGTGGGAGGAGTTCGTGGCGCTGCTGCAGGCGTCGTCGATCGCCTGCCTGGCGGACGTGCGCCGCTTCGCCGGCTCGCGCCGCAACCCGCAGTATTCGCCCGCGGACATGGGGCCGGCGCTCGCCGAAGCCGGCATCGACTACGTGCCGATGCCCGAATTCGGCGGCCGCCGCGCGCCGGCGGCGGATTCGCGCAACGGCGCCTGGCGGGTGGCCGCGTTCCGCGGCTACGCCGACTACATGGCGACGCCGGAGTTCGCGCTGGCCCGCGAACGCCTGATGGAACGCGCGGCGGCGCGGCGCACCGCGGTGATGTGCGCCGAAGCCGTGTGGTGGCGCTGCCACCGCCGCCTGATCGCCGACGACTTCGTCGCGCGCGAGTGGACGGTGCTGCACATCATGGGGGCGGACAAGTCGGGACCCGGCAAGATCCAGCCCCACGAACTGAATCCCGATGCGCGCATGGACGGCGACATCCTCGTTTACCCGCCTGCCCAGCAAACGCTGTTGTAGCGACTCCGATGCCGGTCTTTTTCGACAAGCGATTCCTTGCCGGCGTGGCGGTGTTCTGCGCCTACCTTCTGGCGTTGATCCCAGCGTTCTTCCTTGTGAGCCTGGTCAACGTGAAGTTGAACCTGCATATTTCATTCCAGGCGGTCAACACGATCCTTTTCACGATCGCGATCGTGATCGTCGGCAGGATCTGCTCCCGCAAGAAGTGACTGGCCGACGAGCTCGACAGGCATCGCGGCAGGGCCGGGAAACCTCAGTGTTCCGGAGGCCGCAGGCGCAGCAGTCGGCCGTCGGACTCGTCGGTGAGGACGTAGACGTTGCCGTTCGCGGCGACGCGCACGTCGCGGATGCGCGCATCGAGGTCCTGCAGCAGGCGCTCCTCGCCGGTGATGCGGTCGCCGTCGAGCGACAGGCGGATCAGGTTGCGGTCGGCCAGCGCGCCGAGGAACAGGCTGTCGTTCCAGGGCGAATCCGGGTGGCCGGCGTAGAACGCCATGCCGCTGAGCCCGGGCGACTTCGCCCAGACGCGATACGGCGATTCCATGCCCGGCGCGCTGGTGCCGACGGTTTCGGGATAGGGCCGGTTGGTCGAGTAGTCCATGCCATTGGTCGCGACCGGCCAGCCGTAGTTCTTTCCGGGCTGCGGCAGGTTCAGCTCGTCGCCGCCGCGCGGGCCGTGTTCGCTGGCCCAGAGCCGGCCGGTGCGCGGATCGAACGCGAGGCCCTGGATGTTGCGGTGGCCGTAGCTCCAGACGATGCGGCGCACGCCCGGCGAAGCGGCGAACGGATTGTCGGCGGGCATCGTCCCGTCGAGGTCCAGGCGCAACAACTTGCCCTGCGCGAAATCGAGCTGTTGCGGTCGCTGCCGGTCGAAGCGGTCGCCCTGGCTGACGAAGACGTGGCCGTGCCCGTCGAAGGCGAGCCGCGAACCGAAGTTCGCGCCGCCCGGCAGCGGCTCCGGCTCGCGATAGACGACGTGCACGTCCGACAGCGCCTGGTCGCCGAGCGTCGCGTACGCGGCCGTCACTGCGCCGGCGCCGCCAGGCGCGGGGGCGACGTAGGTGAACCAGATCCGCCGGCCCTGCGCGAAATCGGGCGCCAGCGCGACGTCCAGCAGGCCGGCCTGGCCGTTCGCCCAGACTTCGGGCACGCCGCCCAGCGGCGCGGAAAGCGCGCCGTTTGCTGACACGTAGCGCATGCGCCCCGGGCGTTCGGTCACCAGGAAGCGACCGTCGGGCAGCAGCGCGACCGCCCAGGGATGGTCGAGCCCATGCGCGATCTCGGCCACCCGGAGCCTGTCGTGCGTCTGCGCGCCGGCGGTGGCCTGCTGCTGCCGCGCACGCGTGTCGGCCGTCGCGCCCGC
>JBQCJF010000183.1:0-4922 GCA_051953015.1 Luteimonas sp. | reverse complement strand
GGGGTTTTTGGTTTTGGGGGGATACACGGGGCGCGCGGTGTTTATCACGGGCGGCGACATCGAGGCCGGGGGGGTGGCGGGCGGGGGGGCACGCGCCTACGCCGCCGGCGCCATCGCGATGGCCGACGTGGCGCCGCTCTTCAACGACGCCGGCATGTCCGCGACCGCGACCGCCGGTGCCGGCGGCACCGCCTACGCGATGGGCGCGCGCGCCTACGGCGTCAATTCGGGCCTCTACAGCTACGGCGACATCACCGCCGTCGCCAGCGCCGACGCCGGCACCGCGACCGCCTTCGGCGCCCACGCCTACGGCTACCAGAGCGTCGGCTTCACCAACGCGGGCGACATCGCGGCGAGCGCCAGCGCCGCCGGCGGCACCGCCGCGGCGACCGGCGTCTACGCGCTCGGCGTCATCTACGGCGCGTACGCCGGCAATTCGGGCACGATCTCGGCCGCGGCGGAAGGCGACAGCGCCACCGCCACCGGCCTGTCCAACGCCGCGATCTACCTCGGCGAGGCGATCACCACCAACAGCGGCGACATCGGCGCGGTGGCCGAGGGCGGCGTGGCGCCGTACGGCGAGGCCGAGGCGATCGCCACGGGCGCCTACAACTTCGCGCTCTTCTACGATTCGATCATCGACAACAGCGGGACGATCTCGGCGAGCGCGGCCGCGACGGCCGACATGGCCGGCACCAACGGCTTCCTCCAGGCCAAGGCGATCGGCGCGCAGGCCGTGAACGGCTACGGCTACCTCGATGCGCTGGTCACCAATGCCGGCGACATCGCCGCGTCGGCCGCGGTCAGCCAGGGATACGCATCCGCGTGGGCCGCGGTCGCCCGTTCGGCGGGCGCGTACGGCGGCGGAGCCGTCATCCTCAACGAAGGATCGCTGCAGGCGTACGGCCACGCCGACGTCGGCATCGCGTACGCCACCGGCGCCTATGCGTCGAACATCCTGGGCGACGCGGCGGTGGTGAACTACGGCGACGTCGCCGTCCTCGGCCGGGTCGAGTCGGGCCGCGGCGCCGGGACCTACGGCTACGGCGTGCTCAACTATGTGTACGCGACCGGCATCGCGGCGAAAAGCGTGTACGGCGGCGACACCTTCGTCGGCAACCACGGCAGCATCGAGGCGCACGCCTCGGCGCTGGGCGCCATCACCGGCGCGCGCGGCATCCAGGCCTACGGCAACCACGACTCGGTCGCCAACGCCGCGGGCGCGAGCATCGTCGCGGTCGGCGACACCGACAAGTGGGGCGCCGGCCGCGCCACCGGCATCGACGCGAGGGGCCACTCCGCCGTGGACGTGACCAACGACGGCAGCATCGTCGCCTACGGCCACTCCCGCGGCTACAGCTACAGCGTCTACGAGACCCACTACAGCGTCGCCGGCAGCACCGGCGTCTACGCCGGCGCCGGCTTCTACGGCAGCGTCTCGGTCACGAACAACGGCGACATCGCCGCCACGTCGATCGGCGACGACAGCGTCACCTTCTTCAACGGCGGCGCTGGCGCGACCGGCATCGACACCTACGCCAAGTACGACGCCAACGTCGTCAACGCGGGCGACATCACCGCCATCGCCGACAGCGAGCTCGGCATCGTCGGGGCCTACGGCGTGATCGGCCACGGCAAGTACAGCACCGAGGTCAGCAACCTCGCCGGCGCCAGCATCGTGGTTTCGGCGACGGCCGGCAGCCTGTATTCGGACGCCTACGGCGGGCGTACCTTCGCGGCCGGCGTCCGCGTCTTCGGCTCCGGCATGGAACAGGGCACGGTGTACAACGCCGGCAGCATTTCGGCCAGCGCGACGGTGACGGCGGACGGCGGCGCGAACGCGTCGCACAGCATCGCCACCGCCTACGGCGCGTCGATCGGCGCGTATTCGGCGGTGCTGGGCGGCTCGGTGGTGAACCGTGGCGACATCGTCGCCGACGCATCGGCGGAATTCGGCTACGCGACCGCGTACGGCAGCTTCGTGCAGACGCAATACCATTCCGACACGTCGAACGACGGCACGATCACCGCGGCCGCTTCGGCCGATGGCGGCGATGCCTGGGCGGTCGGCAGCTTCGGCTCTTCGCTGCACCGCACGATGTACGTGCCGTGCGACGGCTACTACTGCGATTATTCCAACGTGACCTACACGCCCGACGGCGGCGAGACCACGCTCGCCAACGGCGGCGACATCGCCGCGTCGGCGGATGCCGCCGACGGTACGGCGCACGCCTACGGCGCGGTGGCGATCGGCGGGTTCGCGACAGGCATCACCAACGCCGGCCACATCAGCGCCGATGCCGGCGCCGGCGACGCCTTCGCGTACGGCAGCCTCGTCAACAGCCTCTATGCGTCGTCGACGCTCGGAAACACCGGCACGATCGCCGCCCGCGCGACCGGGGACGCCGCGAGCGCCACCGGCGTGTCGATCATCGCCCACGGCGACGGCACCGCCGGCGTGGACAACAGCGGCGCGATCGCCGCCTTCGCCTACGGCGACGGCGCCATCGCCACGGCGGTGTCGATGACGTCCGCGGGCGGGAACACGCTCTCCAACACCGGCACCATCGGCGCGTTCGGCGACGGCGCGCGGATCGCCGTGGCCGCCGGCGCCGATGCCGCGGCCACGATCGCCAACGCCGGCACCATCACCGGCGCCATCCTCACCGGCGATCTCGACGACAGCTTCGGCAACGCCTCCGGCGCGATCTGGAACGCGGTCGGCGAATCGGACTTCGGCGCGGGCGGCGACCGCATCGTCAACCACGGCACGATCTTCATGGACGACGCCACGATCCGCCTGGGGAGCGACGCCGGCGGCGGCGACGCCTTCGAGAACTTCGGCCTTCTCGGCGTGTCCGGCGCCGGGACGATCGACATGGGCAACCCGCTGCCGTTCCTCAACGACGGCATCATCAGCTTCCTGGACGGCGCCGCCGACGACACGCTGACGATCGCCGGCGACCTCGCCGGCCACGGCGCGATCGTCGTGGACGCCAGCATCGCGAACGCGTCGGCCGACCAGCTGCACGTCACGGGCAGCGTGGCGGGCGCCGGCACGCAGACGATCGCCGTGCACCTGCTCGACACCGTGGTCAGCGCGCCAGCCACCGGCATCGCGCTGGTCCACGTGGACGGCGGCGCGCCGGCCGGCGCCTTCGCGCTCGGCGACGTGAGCCGCGCGCCGGGCGGCTTCCTCGGCCTCGACTTCGACCTGCATCCCGCCGGCGGCCAGGCCGGAGGCGGCGTGCTCGAGCTCGGCGTGGACGTGACCGGACTGAACGGCAACGGTTCGCTCGCCGCCGCGATGGCGCCGGGCGTGGCGAGCCTGGCGGGCGCGCAGGTCGGCAGCCTGCGCCAGCGCATGGGCGTGATGCCGGAGCGGGGCGCGACAGGGGTGTCGTCCTGGCTCCGCTGGTACAGCGGCAGCGGCAGCGTGGACGCGCGCCACGACGCGAATTTCGGCGCGGGCGGCGACTTCGGCTTCCACCAGGCCAACAGCGGCTGGGAACTGGGCGTCGACTACCGGCCGTCCGAGCGCCTCGCCTTCGGCGTGCTGCTGGGCAAGTCCGACGGCAGCCAGCGGCTCGGCGACGGCCAGGGCAGCGATCGCCTCGACGGCAGCACCGTCGGCGTGTACGGCACCTGGACCGGCGACAACGGCGTCTACGTCGACCTGTCGCAGCGCCGCATCGACGTGGATGCGCTGCTGCGCGCGGACGGCGGCGAGATCCGCGGCAAGACCACCGGCAACGCGTTCAACGTCGAGCTCGGCGTCGCGGCGTGGACGCTCGCGGGCCTGCAGGCGTCGCCGCAGCTGCAGTACACGCGCACCCGCATCGACGGCTTCGCGCTGGAGGACGGCGGTTCGATCTTCGCGGCGCGCGGCGCCACCTCGTCGCGCGCGCGCCTCGGCGTGGCGTTCGAGCGCAGCTTCGCGTCCGGCGGATTCACGCTGGTGCCCTACGGTTCGATCAACGCCGTGCACGAATTCGACGGCGGCTACGATTACGCCGTCAACGGCGGTCTGTCCGGTTCCACGCGCACCGACGGCACGAGCGCGATGCTCGAGCTGGGCCTGGGCGCGCGCAAGGGCGGGCTGTCGTTCTCCGGTGGCGTGAACTGGACCGACGGCGGCGCGCAGCAGCGCGTGTTCGGCGGCCAGCTGTCGGTCCGCTACGGATGGTGAGCACCGACGTTCCGGAGGAGGCGGCCCTCGCGACCGCGGAGCCGCCGCCTCCGGAACCGGCGGCGCCGGGCGCCGCGCGCAACCTCATGCAGCTGCGCGTGGAGAAAAGCTGCTCGCGCGGCCTCGCCGGCTGGCTGTCGTCCAACCGGCTGTCGCTGGCGATCTCGTCCTACCAGACCGGCCGGATCTATCTGGTGGGCAGCGACAAACAGGGCCGGGTCTCGTTCTTCGAGCGCATCTTCGAGCGCGCGATGGGCGTGGTCGGCAACGCCCAGCGGATCTACCTGGGCGGGCTGTACCAGCTGTGGCGCTTCGAGAACGTGCTGCGCCCCAACGAGGTGATCCACGGCCAGTTCGACAAGTGCTACGTGCCGCGCAACGCGCAGACCATCGGCGACCTGGACATCCACGAGCTGGGGATCCGGTCCAACGGCAAGGTGGTGTTCGTCAACACCAAGTATTCGTGCCTGGCCGAGCTGAGCCAGACCCACAGCTTCAAGGCGATCTGGAAGCCGAAGTTCATCAGCAAGCTGGCCCCGGAGGACCGCTGCCACCTGAACGGGCTGGCGATGGTCGAGGGCCGGCCCAAGTACGTCACCGCGGTGTGCAGGAGCGACACCGTCGACGGCTGGCGCGACCGCCGCCACGACGGTGGCGTTGTGATCGACATCGAGACCGACGAGATCGTGTGCGAGGGGCTGTCGATGCCGCACTCGCCGCGCTGGGCCAACGG
>JBQCJF010000182.1:0-7241 GCA_051953015.1 Luteimonas sp. | reverse complement strand
GCAGCTGGACGAGGAGCTGCGCAAGCGCGACGCCGAGCCGTGGTGCGGGGTGCAGATCGTGTCGCTGGCCAACGGCGACGTGGCCAACTGGATCCGGTTCGAGGGCGACATCACCGAGGTGTTCGACATCAGCTTCCTGCCCAATGTGCGCAACCCGATGATGATCGGCCTGCGCACGCCGGAGATCCGCGACCTGATCACGTTCGAGCCGGAACCCGACGCGGCGCCGGCGACGGAGGCCTTGCCGGCATGACGGTCGACGTCGTTCCGGTGTGGAAGGCGGTCACGCCCGCGATCGCCGCCGGCCTGGACGAACTGTGGGCGCGCCGCGGCGCCGTTGCCGATGCGCCCGACCGCGCCGCGCGCGCCGCGCAGGCGGTGTGCATCGCGCGCGATCCCGCGCGACCCGACGCGATCCTCGCCGTCGGGACCGCGGTCGTCCGCGCGCTGCCGCGCCTGCGGCAACCGATGTACTACTACCGGCAGTACTTCGCGGAAGCATTCCGCGGCGGCGGGCAGGCGATCCCGTTCTTCAACCGCGCGCGGCAGGTGCTGCAGGACTACAACGCAGCGCTCGAGCGGCCCGAGGCGCTCGGCGTGCTGCTGGAAATCGAGAATCCGATGCTGGCGAAGCGCTACGACCATGCCGTCGAATCCGACGCGGGCTCGGTCTTCATCGGCTACTCGCCGCGCGGGCTGCAGTTGCGGGTGTCGTACTTCGACGGCGCGCGCCTGCTGGCGCCGTCGCCCTTGCCGCCTGCGCGGGCGCGCGCCCACGGCTGACCGGCGTCAGCGCGGCCTGGCGGCCTTCGCGCCTGCGGGGACGCCGGCACCGGCGGCGGGTCGCGGCTGGTTCGCCGCGGCCTCCGCGTGGCGCAGGAGGTCGGACAGGTACCAGCGGCCGTCGATGCGTTCCAGCGACACCGTCGTGTCGATGTCCTGGCCGGCGAAGCGGTAGCGCATCCGCACCGTCGCGCGGTCGCCGGTCTGCTGCAGCAGGCTCGCGTCGAGCGCGGCCAGGCCGCCGTCGATGTCGAGGCCGTAGCGCAGCAGCGCCAGCTTCAGCGCGGCGGCGAAGGGACCGATCCGGCGCAGGCTCGCGTCCATGCCCGCCGCGCGGAAGCCTTCGTCGGAATCGAGGCGCACGCGGCGCGCCGCCGCGGCGAGCTGCACGATCGAGGCGCGCGCGCGTTCGCGGTCGGACAGCGGCGCGCCCGCGGCCCAGCGGCTGCCCGCCGCGATCAGCTGCGCGTAGTGCTGGCGCTCGTCGGCGCTGTAGCCGGCGGCGTCGCTGGCGATGTACTGGGTGCCGAACTGGCCGAGCGCGACCGCGGCCGAGCGCAGGTCGCGTGTCGCGCCCGCGAACTGCCGGTCGAAGGTCTGCTGCAGCTTCGCCTCCGATCCCGGTTCGGCCAGCGCGTGCAGGATCGCCGGCAACCGCCGTCCGAACGGCAGCTCGTCGAGCGGCCAGCGGGTGCGGCCTTCCTTCCACGCGACCTGCAGCCGCGCGTGCAGCGCCGGCGGCACGGCTTCGATCGCGAAGGCCTCCAGCTCGTCGTTGCGCAGGTGCGCGGTGAGCTGGCGCACGGCCTGGGCCGGTCGCGTCGCCGCCGCGGTGGCCGGTGGCGCCGGCGGCGGCTCGTCGTTGTCCGCGCGCCGGCAGGACGCGGCCAGCGCCAGGCATGCGCAGGCCAGCAGCAGGGTGGCGGATCGAAGGGCGGTCGTCGGTCGCATCCGGGAGGCGCCCCTCCCCGGGCGCCCCCGCATCTTGGCAAAGAAAAGGAGGCCGGTGGCCTCCTCGAATCCGGCAGGGCCGGAGGACAGTCAGTTGTGGCATGGCTCCGGCATGGGGCCGGACGGACTCAGGCTAGCGTGGCGCCGAAGCTTATGCAACACCTGAATTATCAGGCGGTAACCCGTTGATTCATTTGACCATGTCGTCGAGCGCGGCTTCCTTGGCGGCGCGCTGCGCGGCGACGGGCTGGCCCTTCGCGGCGCCGATGGCGGCCGACTCCCACGAGCCGTACATCGGGTTGGGCAGGGCCCACCAGCGCTCGCCGATCCAGCCCAGGTAGGGCGCCATCGCCGCGCGGCGGCCGGCGAGGCTGTTGTCGGGCAGGGCGATGAAGTCGCTGACCTGGTCGCCGACCTGCATGAGCACGCGGTAGCGCTGCGCGACGAGGCGGCGGCGGCAGGTCTTGTCGGAACCCTTCGATTCGCAGCCCGGCACCGGCATCCCGAGGCCGAGGAACTGCGCGTCGTCCGCGATCGGGAAGCCCGCGCTGCGCAGGTTGGCGACGGTCTCCGCGTTCTGGTCGGCGTCGCGGTTGCTGATGTAGAAGACGGTGACGCCCTGCGCCGCCGCCGCCTGCAGGAATTCGAGCGCGCCCGGCAGCGGCTTCGCCTGCGCCTCGGCGACCCACGCGCGCCACGGACCGTTCTCGAACCCGCCGTTGCGGCGGATCTGGCGCACTTCGTCGGGCGAGTTGTCGAGCACGGTCTCGTCGACGTCGACGATGATCGCCGGCGGCAGGCCGCGCGGATCGTTGGCGCGGTCGCCTTGCGGCAGCGCGTCCCAGCTCTTGTCGGCGAGCGCGTCGGCGAGGCGCTCGCCCGCCCCGCGGTAGGCCTGCCGGTAGACGAGGTCGCGCTCCACCGACGTCTGGTACCAGAGGGTCGCGTTGAGGTTGTCGTGCGGCGGCGGCGCGTCGATGCGGTAGGCGGCGCTGGCCGAAGCGGATGCGGCGGCGTCCGTCGCCGCGGCATCGCCGTGGGTGGCGATGCCCGCGCAGCCGGCGAGCAGGGCCGCGGACAGCAGGGTCAGCGTGGGCAGGGCGAGGCGCATCGTCGTCTCCGCGTTCGGTCGATACGCCGAGTGTAGCGGCAGCGGCGAAGCGGCAGCCGCTACGAGCCGAGGAGCTCGCGGATGGCAGCGAAGCCGGCGCTGGCGCGCTCCGCCTTGCGCTGGGCGTCGGCGACGGGATCGGCGCCGTCGCGCTGCAGCTCGGCCGCCGGCAGCTCGTCGATGAAGCGGCTCGGCGCGAGCCGCTGGCGCTCGCCCCAGCGCTGCGCCTCGCGCGAGTGCGACAGCCACAGCGCTTCCTTGGCGCGGGTGATGCCGACGTACAGCAGGCGGCGCTCCTCGTCGAGCCGGCCTTCCTCGATCGACGCCTCGTGCGGCAGGTTGCCGTCCTCGACGCCGACGATGAACACGTAGCGGAACTCGAGGCCCTTGGCCGCGTGCAGCGACATCAGCCGCACCTGGTTGCCGGCGTCGCCCTTGTCGGCGTGCGACAGCAGCGCGAGCGCGGCGGCGAGCTCGCCCGGCCCGGCGTTGCGGCCGCCCGGGCCGCCGTCGAACCAGTCGGCGAGCTCGTCGAGGTTGCGGCGTCGCGCCTGGAACTGCGCCTCGTCCTTGCACTGGGCGCGCAACGCCGCGAGCAGGCCGCTGCGCTCGTTGAGCCTGCGCACGAGTTCGGCCGGCGCGAGGCGGGCGGCGTCGTCGCGGAGGCCGCGCACGATGTTCGCGAATTCCTGCAGCGCGTTGCCCGAGCGCGCCGGCAGCTGCTTCAGCAGGCCGATCGATTCGGCCGCGCGCGACAACGGCAGGTGCGCGTGCTGCGCGAGTTCGGCGAGCTTCGCCAGCGTGGTGCCGCCGACGCCGCGCGAGGGCGAGGACACGGCGCGCAGGAACGCCGCGTCGTCGTCGGGGTTCGCGACCAGGCGCAGCCACGACAGCGCGTCCTTGACCTCGCCGCGATCGAGGAACGCGGTGCCGCCGGTGAGGTGGTAGGGCACGCGCAGCAACTGCAGCGCCTTCTCCAGCGGCCGCGACTGGTGGTTGCCGCGGAACAGGATGCAGAAGTCGCTCCACGCCGCGCCGCCACCGGTGCTGGCGTGCTTCTGCGACAGGAACTGGATCTCGGCCGCGACCTTCTCGGCCTCGTGCGCGCCGTCCTTGCATTCCCACACGCGGATGCGGTCGCCGTCGGGGTTGCCGCTCCACAGCGTCTTCGGGTGCTCGTGCGGGTTGTTCGCGATCAGCGCGTTGGCCGCGCGCAGCACGCGGTTGCTGCAGCGGTAGTTCTGCTCGAGCTTCACGATCTGCAGCGCCGGATAATCGGCGCCGAGCTGCAGCAGGTTGTCCGGGTTCGCGCCGCGCCAGGCGTAGATCGACTGGTCGTCGTCGCCCACGCAGGTGAACAGGCCGCGCGGGCCGGCGATCGCCTTCAGCAGGCGGTACTGCGCGTCGTTGGTGTCCTGGCACTCGTCGACCAGCAGGTAGCCGATGCGCTCGCGCCAGGCCGCGACGGCGTCGGCATCGCTTTCGAGCAGCTGCACCGGCAGCCGGATCAGGTCGTCGAAGTCCACCGCGTTGAAGGCGGCCAGCCGCTGCTGGTAGCGCTTGTACAGCAGCGCCGCCTCGCGCTCGCGCGTGCCGCCGGCGGCCGCCATGGCGGCGTCGGGATCGAGGCAGGCGTTCTTGGCGCGCGACACGAGCTGCCGCATCGCGTCGATCGCGTCGGGCTTGCTGCCCGGCGGCAGCAGGTCCTTGAACTGGGCGGCGGTGTCCTCGGAATCGAAGATCGAGAAGCCGCGGCGCAGCCCGAGCTTCGCGTGCTCGACCTGGAGGATGCGCAGGCCCAGCGCGTGGAAGGTGCAGACGGTCAGGCCCTCGGCCGCGTCACCCTTGATCCGGCGCGCGACGCGCTCCCTCATCTCGCGCGCCGACTTGTTGGTGAAGGTGATCGCCGCGATGCGCTTCGCCGGCATCCGCCCGCTGGCGACCAGGTGCGCGATCTTCTCCACGATCACCCGGGTCTTGCCGCTGCCCGCGCCGGCGAGCACGAGCAGCGGCCCGTCGACGTGGAGCACGGCCTGGCGTTGCGGGGGGTTGAGGCTCATGAAGGCCGTAAAGGGGAAAGAGGTAAAGGGGAAAGAGGAACAGCAGACCGGGGCGAAGGGACCGCACACGGGAACCGCGGCAATTGTAAGATCACCCAGGCAGCCTTGCGCCCCTCTTTACCTTTTATCCCTTTCCCCTTTACCGCCCATGGCCAAGCTGTACTTCTACTACTCCGCGATGAACGCGGGAAAGACCACGACGCTGCTGCAGTCGGCGCACAACTACCGCGAGCGCGGCATGCGCGTGGCGATCCTGACGCCGCGCCTGGACCATCGCGACGGCAGCGGCACGGTCGCCTCGCGGATCGGCCTGCGCGCCGACGGCACGCCGTTCGGCCGCGACGACGACCTGGAGCGCATGGTCCGCGCCAGCGTCGAGTCCCACGGGCCGCTGCACTGCGTGCTGATCGACGAGGCCCAGTTCCTGACCAAGGCGCAGGTCTGGCAGCTCACCGAAATCGTGGATGCGCTGAGGATCCCGGTGCTCTGCTACGGCTTGCGCACCGATTTCCGCGGGGAGCTGTTCGAGGGCAGCCAGTACCTGCTCGCGTGGGCCGACGAGCTGCAGGAGATCAAGACCATCTGCCACAGCGGCAGCAAGGCGACGATGACCGTGCGCGTGGACGAGCAGGGCCGCGCGGTGCAGGACGGGCCGCAGGTGGAGATCGGCGGCAACGAGCGCTACGTGTCGGTGTCGCGCGCGGAGTTCAAGCGGATCATGCGCGGCGAGGCGGGGATCGAGCCGCTGCAGGCGCCGCTGCTGTAGCGGCGGCCGCGCGCGGCGTCGCGCGCTTCAGCGGCAAGCGGCCGCGAGCGAGGCGACCTCGCGCCCGGTGGCGCTGCCTTCCGGCAACGCGTTGCGGACCTCGGCGGCGACCACCCGCAGCGAGGCCTGCGCGCGTTCGCGCTGCGGGCCGTTGCAGCGAAGCGACGCCGCGCTCGCCGCCGCGAGCCAGGCCACGCGGCGCACCCCGAGCTCGCGCGGCGAGCGGATCGCGGCCAGCGTGTCCAGCGTCGCCATCGCCTCGCGGTCGCCGCGGCCGGCGCGATAGCGCGCGAGCGCCAGGCGCGCGCGCAGCACCAGCGGATGGTCCGGGCCGAGCGCCGCGCGCGCCGTGCGGTCGCCCGCCTGCAGCTCGGCGAGCGCGCGCGCGTCGGCGCCGAGCGCCGCGTCGACCCGGCCCAGCATCGTGTCGATCTCGGCCACGCCCGGGTGCGCCTCGCCGAACGCGGCCACGCGGATCCGGCGCGCGCGTTCCAGCAGCGGCCTGGCCTCCACGTCGCGGCGGGTGCCGTGGAGCACGATCGCCTTGTGCGCGAGCAGCTCGGCCGTCGCCGGCGAGGCGCCGTCGTCGCGCAGCCGCGCCTGCGCGGCGTCGAGGTGGGCGAGCGCCTCTTCGGGGAAGCCGCGTTCCCAGGCGATGCGGGCGAGGCCGTCCTCGTCGTCGGCGACGTCGGGGTGTCCCGGCCCGGCATGCGCCGCGGTCCAGGCGCGGGTCGCGCGCAGGGCCTGTTCCGCTTCGGCGTAGCGGCCGATGTCCACCTGCATGCTGGCCAGCGCGCGGCGCGCGGCCACCGTCGCCGGGTGGCTGTCGCCGTGCAGTTCGCGGGCCAGCGCCAGCGCGCCGCCGCAGTCGCGCTCGGCCCCGACGGTGTCGCCCAGGCTGCGCTGGGCGATGCACATGTCGCGCAGCAGGGACACCGCGAGCGGATGGCGCGCGCCGACGTTCGCGCGCAGCTGGCGCAGCGCGGCGCGATCGTCCTGCAGCGCCTGCGCGAACTGGCCGGCGTCGGCGCGCAGGCCGGCGAGGTCGGCCAGGCTCTGCACGGTCGCGGCGGGGTCGCCGATCACGTCGCGGCGCAGCGCGAGCGCGCGCTGGAACAGCGGCCGCGCGAGTTCGGCCTGGCCGGTCGCGCGCCGGCACTGGCCGAGTTGCGACCAGTATTCGGCGACCTGCACCGGCAGCTGGCGCTGTTCGCGCTGGGCGAGCGTGCCCAGCGGCGACATCACGCCGATGCACGCGTCCTGCGCGCCGATCGCCAGCTGTGCGCGGCCGCGCTCGGTCGCCGACTCCAGGCGCAGGCTCGGCGGCGCATCGCCACCGAGCGCGCCGACGAGCGCGGCCTGCTGCTCCAGCAACGCGAGCGCGGGGCGGTAGTCGCCCATGCCCAGGCGCAGGCGCGCGACGACGCCGGTGAGCTCGGCGCGCGCCACCGGCTGGCGCGCGAGCTCGCGCTGGCCGCGGCGCAGCCCCGCGTCGAGCAGGCCGCGGACGTCGAGCGGCGCGCCGGCCTCGGCGCCGTCGCCGCTGCCGGCGCGTTCGAACAGGCCGATC
>JBQCJF010000181.1:0-6369 GCA_051953015.1 Luteimonas sp. | reverse complement strand
CCGGCACGCGCGTCGCCGTGGATCCGGATCCCGCGACCGAGCCTGAGGCCGACGCCGCGGTCGCGCGCGCGCCGGGCAGGGTGCTGGCGATCCTCACCGCCGACTGCCTGCCGGTGGCGTTCGCGTCGGCGGACGGTTCGGTCGTCGCCGCGGCGCACGCGGGCTGGCGCGGGCTCGCCGCGGGCGTGCTGGAAGCGACGGTCGCGGCGATGGACGCGCCCCCGGAAACGCTGCTCGCGTGGCTGGGCCCGGCGGCCGGGCCCGACGCCTACGAAGTGGGCGCGGAGGTGCGCGACGCCTTCGTCGCGCGCAATGAAGAAGCCGCCGTCGCGTTCGCCGCGACGCGGCCGGGCCACTGGCGCGTCGACCTGTACCGCCTCGCGCGGCAGCGGTTGCTTGCCGCCGGCCTTGCGCCGCGGGCGATCCATGGCGGCGGACTGTGCACGATTTCGGATCCGGCGCGGTTCTACTCGCATCGCCGCGACCAGCGCACCGGGCGCATGGCGACGCTGGTCTGGCGCGATCGCTGAAGGCGGTTCAGCGCGAGGCGGTGGCGGGCACGCGGGTGTCGGTCGCGATCCAGTTGGTTTCCCAGGTCCTGCCGCCGTCGGTGGAGAACGCCTGCTCGAAGCGGATCGTGTCGGGTCCCTGCGGCAGGATCAGGAAGCGCACGAAGACCGCGCGTCCATCGAAGTCTTCCTGGTCGTAGAACTCGCCGCGCCCGTCGGTGAAGCCACCGATCGTGGGCGGCGTGAGCACGCCGTTGCGGCTGTTCGCGAAGTTGAGCCGCCATTGCCCGGAGCGCGGATCGTAGAGCCGGAGGTTCAGGCCTTCGAAGTGCCCGTCGGGGCCGTCGGCGACGAGCTCGACGAGGTTCGCGCGGCCGTCCCAGACCTTCCGCACGGTGGTGGTGCCGGTGTATTCGATCCACTCGTCCGAACCGGACAGCGGCTTCGCAAGGCGCGCGAGGCGGGTGTGCCAGGTGCCGATCTCGAAGTCGAAGTCGCGGCTGCCGTCGCGCCGCGCCGGCGCGGGTGCCGGATCGCCGGGCGCGGACGCGCGGACGGGTGCCGGCGCGGCGAGCGAAGCGATCAGGCAGGCGGCGGCGATCGCGGCGAACGGCTTGCGGGAACGATGCATGCTGGAGTTCCATGGGGGCTGCCGCCACGCTAGGCAGCGGAGCTCCCGATGCGCAAGAAGGAACCTGCAGGTGCGTATCCATCCGGCACCTATCCGGGCCGCGCCCGCCGCGCCGCGCCGGCCGGCTGTCCGCTGGCCGCGGCCTTCGCCGCCGTCGGCGGCAAGTGGAAGCCGACGATCCGGGACTGGCGGTCGCGCGACGAGCACCACTTCTCGGCGCTGATGCGGCGCGTGGCCCCGATCTCGCACACGGTGCTGGCCGAACAGCTGCGCGAGCTCGAAGCGGAAGGGCTGGTGCTGCGCGAGGCGACCGCGCCGGTGCCGGCGCCGGTGCGCTACCGGCTGAGCGCGTACGGTGAGACGGTGCTGCCGCTGGTCGAAGCGGCGCGCGCCTGGGGTGCCACGCACCTGCAGCGCGGCACGGACGCGGCGGCGTCGACGTGCGCGATGGCCGCGGGGTTGCCGATCGGGACCGGTTACGCGGTCGCCAGCGCGGCGAGGTAGTCGCGCCGCCACGCGTGGATGTCGCGCGTGCGCAGCACGTCCATCATCGCCTTCCAGCGCTGCCTGCGTTCCGGCGCGCGCATGCGCATCGCCGCGGCGATCGCGTCGGCGACGCCGTCGAGGTCGTACGGGTTCACCAGCAGCGCGCCGGCGTCGAGCTCGCGCGCGGCGCCCGCGAACGTCGAGAGCACCAGCACGCCCGGGTCGTCGGGATCCTGCGAGGCGACGTACTCCTTCGCCACCAGGTTCATGCCGTCGCGCAGCGGCGTGACCAGCCCGAGGCGCGCGATCCGGTAGAAGCCGGTGAGCGTGGGATGGCCGAAGTTGCGGTTGACGTAGCGCATCGGCGTCCAGTCGGGCTCGGCGTGGCCGCCGTTGACGTGGCCGGCGAGGCGCTCGAGTTCCTGCCGCAGCGCCTTGTACTCGGCGACCTCGCCGCGCGACACCGGTGCGATCTGCAGGAAGGTGAGCTTGCCGCGCTGCTCCGGATGCCGCTGCAGGTAGCGCTCGAACGCGCGGAAGCGCTCGGGCAGGCCCTTGGAGTAGTCGAGCCTGTCCACGCCGATCGCGAGCGCGCGCCCGGACAGGCTTTCGCGCAGGCTGCGCACGCTGGGCTTGTCGACCGCCTCGGCGGCCTGGCGCTCGATCTGCGCGGTGTCGATGCTGATCGGGAACGCGCCGGCGCGCAGGCGGCGCCCGCCGGCCGTTTCCAGCACGCCGGGCGAGACCACGCGGCCGCGGCCCCACAGGCGCACGTAGTCCTGGAAGCGCTCGAGGTCGCGCTCGGTCTGGAAGCCGACGAGATCGTAGGCCGACAGGCCCTCGAACAGCCGCCCGTGCTGCGGCAGCGCCGCGAGCAGGTCGGAGGAGGGCATCGGCACGTGCAGGAAGAAGCCGATGCGCGCGCGCACGCCGCGCTCGCGCAGCAATGCCGCCAGCGGGATCAGGTGGTAGTCGTGCACCCACACCAGGTCGTCGTCGTGCAGCATCGGCGCGAGCTTCTCTGCGAACAGCGCGTTGACGCGCCGGTACGCGGCCCAGGTTTCGCGGCTGTAGTCGACCAGGTCCATGCGGAAGTGCAGCAGCGGCCACAGCGAGCGGTTGGCGAAGCCGTTGTAGTAGTCGGCGTGGTCGCGGCGCGAGAGGTCGATGGTCGCGTAGGTGATGCCGTCGGCCTGTTCCTCGCGCAGGCGGCCGGAACGGTTCGGGTCGATCTTGCCGCTCCAGCCGAACCACAGGCCGCCGTGGCGCTGCTTCGCCCGATCCTCCAGCGCGGCTTGCAGCGCGACCGCCAGGCCGCCGGCCCGGTTCTCCCCGGGCAGGGCGACGCGGTTGGAGACGACGACCAGGCGGCCCATGCTCAATGCACCATGCGTCAGATCGCCGACTGCCAGGGCCGGCTGAGCGACATCGCAGCGATGATCAGGCCGACGTGCGAATAGGTCTGCGGGAAGTTGCCCCAGGCCTCGCCGGTGTCGAAGGCGAGGTCCTCCGACAGCAGGCCCAGCGGATTGCGCCGCGCCAGGACGGCCTCGAACATCTCGCGCGCTTCGTCGCGGCGGCCGATCGCCGCGAGCGCGTCGATGTACCAGAACGTGCAGATCGTGAAGCTGGTCTCCGGCGCCCCGAAGTCGTCGGGCGCGATGTAGCGGAACAGGCCGTGGCCGCGCTTGAGGTCGCGGCCGATCGCATCGACGGTGGCGACGAAGCGCGGATCCTGCGCCTCGACGAAGCCCAGGTCCGCGAGCAGCAGCAGCGACGCGTCGAGGCGCTCGCCGCCGAACGCGTCGGCGAAATGCCCGCGCTCCGCGTTCCAGGCCTCGGCGAGGATGCGCTCGCGGATCGTTTCGGCGCGCGCCCGCCAGTAACCGGTGCGCCCGTCCAGGCCGAACCGCGCCGCGATCCGCGCCAGGCGGTCGCAGGCGGCCCAGCACATGACCGCCGAATAGGTGTGCACGTGGGCGCGGCCGCGGAATTCCCACAGGCCCGCGTCGGGGCGGTCGTGCAGCGCCCAGGCCTGCTCGCCCAGCGGCTCGAGGCGCTCGAACATCGCCACGTCGCCGGGGTTGCGCAGGCGCCGGTCGAAGAACAGCTGCGCCGAGGCGAGCACGACGCTGCCGTACACGTCGTGCTGCTTCTGCAGCCACGCGAGGTTGCCGCGCCGCACCGGCCCCATGCCGCGGTAGCCGGCGAGGTCCGGTACGTCCTCCTCGGCGAGCTCGCGCTCGAAGCCGATGCCGTACACCGGTTGCAGCTCGGATTCGTCGTTGGCGACGAGGTTGAAGATGTAGCGGATGTAGCCCTCCATCGTGCGCGTCGCGCCGAGCCGGTTCAGCGCGCGGACCACGAAGGCGGCGTCGCGCAGCCAGCAGTAGCGGTAGTCCCAGTTGCGCTGCGTGCCCGGCGCCTCCGGGATCGACGTGGTGAGCGCGGCGATGACGCCGCCGGTGTCCTCGTACTGGCACAGCTTCAGCGTGATCGCGCTGCGGATCACCGCGTCCTGCCACTCCAGCGGCAGGGACAGGTAGCGCGACCATTCGAACCAGTAGTCCTCGGTCTGGCGGCGCGCATCGTCGACGAACTTCTGGATCGGCTGGGTCAGCGTCTCGTCGGGCCCGAGCACGAAGTGCAGGTCGCGGTCGAGCACGAAGGGCCGCGCGTCGCGGCCCAGCCGCAGCGGCGCGTCGGTGGTCAGGCGCAGGGTCATGTCCGGCAGCAGGAAGCGCAGGTGGTTGCTGCCCCAGGTGCGTTCCGGCGCGCGCGCGCCCCAGTCCGCCAGCGGCCGCAGGCGCACGCGCACGCGCGGCTTGCCGGCGCGCGCGCGCACGGTGCGGACCAGCATCACGGGCCGGTAGAAGCGCCCGTGCTGGCGCCAGCGCGGGGCGAAGTCGACCTGTTCGACCGCGCCGCCGTGCGCGTCGTGCAGCACGGTGCGCAGGATCGCGGTGTTGCCGACGTAGTGCTGCTCGGCGCGCTCGAAATCCTCCAGCTCGATCGCCCAGTCGCCGCCCTCGCGCTTCGGCTCCAGCAGGGCGCAGAAGGCGGGATCGCCGTCGAACGCGGGCAGGCAGCTCCAGACCACGCGCCCGCGCCGGTCCAGCAGCGCGCCGAAGCTGCCGTTGCCGACCAGGCCGAGGTCGAGCGTGTTCGCCTGCGCGAGGCCGGGCGTGGGCTGCGTTGCGTCGCTCATTCCGTGGCTCCCGTGGCCAGCCAGCGGCGCACCGCGTTCGGGCTCCGCAGGCCGTAATGCGCGGCGCTGGGTTCGCGCGCGCCGACCAGCACGCTGATGCCGCTGTGCGCGTTGACCACCGCGAAACCGCTTTCGTCGGTGATGTCGTCGCCCGCGAACACCGGGACCCGGCCGCGGAACGGGGGCGCCTCGAGCAGCGCGGCGATCGCGCGGCCCTTGTCGCCGTCGGCGGGCCGCAGCTCCACCACGTTGTCGCCGTGCTGCAGCCGGTAGCCGGGCAGGCGCGGCAACGCCGCTTCCGCCAGCGCGCGCAGCGCGTCGCGGGCGGCGGGCGCGGCGCGCCAGTGCAGGCCGATCGCGGGCCCCTTGTCCTCGACGATCGCGCCCGGATACGCGAGCGCGAGCGCGGTCGCTTCCTCGCGGATGTGGCCCAGCGCGTTCGGGATTTCCGGCGCGGGACGCAGCTCCGCGCCGTTGCGCAGTTCCAGGCCGTGCAGCCCCGCGGCAGGCATCCGCAGCGGGGCGAACAGGCGGTCCAGCCCCGCGAGCGGGCGCCCGCTGACCAGCGCCACGGCGCCGTCCAGGCGCTGCGCCAGGCGCTGCAGCAGGGCGGGCAGCCGGCGCGGAAGGCGGACGGCGTCGGGCGCGTCGGCGAAGTCGACGAGGCAGCCGTCCACGTCGAGGAACAGCGCCCAGTCGTCGGCCGGCGACGGCGGCCGCGCGCGTTTGCGGAGGCTCGCTGGCATCCGCGCATTGTGGCGAATGCCGCGTCAGGGCTCCTTCACGCCGCGGCCACGCGATTCACGCATTGCCGATCACGAGCAGGCTGAGGCTCACGAGCAGCGCCAGCAGTGCCATGCAGGCGAGTACGCCGAGCGTGCGTTCGCTGCGCGTGCGGATACCGACGATGCTCACGGTCACCCAGTACACCTGCGTCACCAGGTAGACCGGCCCCAGTTCCACCAGGTGCCGCCAGCCCTTGAGCGCGGAGTCGAGCAAGTCGGCGAGGGCCAGCGCGATCATCAGCAGGAACAGCCGGTCCTTGACCGCAAGGAAGTGCGTCCTGAGATCGACGCTTCCATGCGCGGTCCGTTCGGGGAACAGCACGTCCGACGCGATGAACAGGATCGATGGGCAGAGCAGCAGGCTGAGGTAGCGCAGGTAACCGATATGCGGGACCTCGTCCCAGCTCTGCAGCGTCCACCAGAACGACGCCATCAGCAGCAGCAGGTAGATGCACCAGAGCGTGTGGATCCAGTACCAGTCGGCTTCGCGTCCGCGCTTGATCAACGAAGCGATGTGGGCGAGGAGGTTGGCGACGCCCAAGCCGTAGATCAGCGAGATGAAGGTCGTGAGATAGGACAGCTTTTCCACGGAGGGCCCCAGCCTGGCGCCTGGCCAGTCGGGCTGACAACGCGGCGGGGCGGCCCGGGCGGCCGCCGGCTGCTTGCATTCCCGCTTCACGCCCGCATCTCCATGCTGTCGCCCGGCTGCCCGGGCCAGTCATTCCGGAGACCTTCCCATGCGCATGGACA
>JBQCJF010000180.1:0-5292 GCA_051953015.1 Luteimonas sp. | reverse complement strand
CTTGGCCGACCGCATGAAGCAGGCGCGCAAGCAGTTGCCGGTGCAGCCCAGGACCGCGCTGCTTTACGCAGCGATCGAGTCCGCCGCGCCGCGCGGCGTCGCCGCCGACAGCCTGCGCGCGGACCTGGTGGACGGGGCCTTCGACGCGCTGGCGGCCGAGGGCCTCGGCGACATCCGCGACCATCGGGCCTTCGCCGCGCGCCGCGACGCGATCGGCAAGGCGCTCTTTCCGGAAGCGATGGAACGCCTGCGCCAGGCCGAAGCGATCCTGGCCCTGGTCGCGGATGCGCGCGCCAGGCTGGATTCGAAGCTCGTCGGCTGGGCGCGCGGGAACCTCGACGACATGCAGGCGCAGCTCGCGGCGCTGGTGCCGCCGGGTTTCCTGCGGGACGTGCCGGCGGCGGCGCTCGCCGAATACCCGCGCTACCTGCGCGCGCTCGCCCTGCGCGCCGAGCGCGCGCTGCGCGATCCCGCGCGCGACCAGGCGCGCATGCTCGAGCTCAAGCCCTTCGCCGACGCCCTCGACGCGGCCGCGCAGGTGAACCTGGCGTGCGATCCGGGGTGGCAGGCGTTGCGCTGGGAGCTGGAAGCGCTGCGCGTCTCGCTGTTCGCGCAGGAGCTCGGCACCCGCGGCGGGGTTTCGGCGAAGAAGCTCGCCGCGCGCCTGGCCGCGCTGCGCCAGGCCTAGGCCGCCGCGGCGGGGGCGCCGCGCCGCCCGCGACTTCAGCCGCGACGCCGGCGCAGCCGCGCCAGCAGCCGCCGCGCGTGGTACAGCGCGAAACCGGTCGCGCCGCGCTCGTGCGCGCGCAGGGCGTTCATCAGCCGCGCGATTTCCGCGTACTGCATTTCGATCCGGCCGTCGCGGTCGGCCAGCAGCGCGCGCAGTTCCGCGATGTCGGCGTCGTCGATCGGATGGCCCGGCCGCAGGCGCGCGGGCAGGGCGCGGCCGACGTAGACGGTCGAATGCGCCTGGCGCCCGGATGCGTCGTCGGGGCGCGTGTAGAAATAGAGGGCGATCGAGCGGCGGGTCAGTTCCGGCCGCCCGGGCGGCGTGGCGATCCGGTCGAAGCCGTGCCAGCTGCGATCGCTGGTCTCGAACATCACGCAGCGGTTGAACAGCGGCGCCACCGAGACCGCCGGCGTCGCGTCGCGGCGCGGATCCGCGTACAGCGACAGGTTGCCGCCCCACGCCGGATCCCATTCCGGATTGAGGTAGACGATGACGTTGATCCGCCGCTGCCAGCGCTCGAGCGGGTGGAACGCGAAGTCCACGTGCGGCTCCAGGCTCGCGCCGCTGCGGTTCTCGTGGGTGCCGCCGCCGAGATACCACGGATCGTAGAGCAGGCCGTCGATGCCGCAGACCGCGCCGGCGAAGCGCAGGAAGGCGTCGCTGCGCACCAGGTCGTCCAGCGCGGCGTAGGGCGCGCCGAGCGCGCGGATCCGTTCGAAGGTGCCCTTCGGCCCGGGCCGGCCGTCCTCGCCCAGGCTGTCGGCGCGCGCGAACGGCGGAAAGCCGTCGAGCAGCGCCTGCGCGAACGCCGGTTCGAGGAACCCGTCCACGACGACGTGCGGGAATGGCGCGGCGGCCGCGAATTCGCGGGCGAGCGCGTCGCGTCGCGCCAGCACGCCGGCGGCGATCCCGGCGTCCAGCGGAGATTGCGCGATGGAAGATTGCACGCCCAGGCCAGCCGCTCCCCGCGCCGGAAGGCGCCGGCCGATTGTAGTCGGCGCCGCCGGGCCCCGCGAACGCCGCGGATGCTAATGTGGCGACGTCCCCACCGGCGACCTGCACCGTGCCCTCCCCCGAGCACGCCAATCCGCGCACCCCGGCCTTCGCGCTCGCCGCCGCGCTGCTCGACGCGCCCGGCTGCGCGGCGCTGTCCGCGCCGTTGCGCAGGCTGATGCGCGAGGGCATCGATGCGGGCGCGACGGCGCTGCGCGATCCGCCGCCGGTGCTGCGCGACACGGTCGAGCTGCTCGCCGCCCTCGACTCCGATGGCGACGTGATCGCCGCGGCGATCCTGCACGTCGCGCCCGAACTCGAAGCGCGCCTGCATGACGAGCTCGCGCGCCGGCACCCGCAGGTCGCGATCCTGGTCGAAGGCCAGCGCGCCGCCGGCCAGGTGTGGCAGCTGCACGCGGAGCGGCGCGCGCACGACGCCGGCAGCGAAGGCCTGCGCCGGCTGCTGCTGGCGATCGTGCGCGACCTGCGCGTCGTGCCGGTGCTGCTCGCGCGCCAGGTCGCACGCCTGCGCGGCGCCGCGGCGCTGCCGGAGGCCGAACGCGTCGCGCTCGCCCGGCTCACCCGCGACATCCACGCGCCGCTCGCCAACCGCCTCGGCATCTGGCAGCTGAAGTGGGAGCTCGAGGACCTGGCGTTCCGCTGGCTCGAGCCGGACACCTACAGGCGCATCGCCCGCATGCTCGACGAGAAGCGCGGCGATCGCGAGCGCTACATCGAGGCGGTGAAGGACGCGCTCGGCGCGGCGCTGGCCGCGAACGGCATCCGCGGCGACGTGTCCGGGCGGCCGAAGCACATCTACAGCATCTGGCGGAAGATGCAGCGCAAGGAAGTGCCGATCGGCGAGCTCTACGACCTGCGCGCGGTCCGGGTCATGGTCGACGACGTCGCCGCCTGCTACGCCGCGCTCGGCGTGGTCCACGCGCTGTGGGCGCCCGTGCCCGGCGAATTCGACGACTACATCGCGCGGCCGAAGCGCAACGACTACCGCTCGCTGCACACCGCGGTGGTCGGCCCGGAGGGCAAGACCCTCGAGGTCCAGATCCGCACCGCGGAGATGCACGCGCAGGCGGAGCTCGGCGTCGCCGCGCACTGGCGCTACAAGGAAGGCCCCGGCGGCCGCTCCGCCGCGGCCGACGCCGCGCTAGACCGCAAGATCGAATGGATGCGCCGGCTGCTGGACGCGCACATCGACGGCGGGCATCCCGACGGCCGCCGCGGCGACGGCGCGCGCGGCGTGGACCGCGACGGCCTGTTCGGCGAGCTCGACAGCGAGCTGGTCGAGGACCGCGTCTACGTGCTGACCCCGAAGGGCGAGGTCGTCGACCTGCCGCTCGGCGCGACGCCGCTCGACTTCGCGTACCACGTGCACACCGAGGTCGGGCACCGCTGCCGCGGTGCGAAGGTCGACGGCCGCATCGTGCCGCTCGACCACAGGCTGCGCAGCGGCGACCGCGTCGAGATCCTGACCGCGAAGACCGGCGAGCCGCGGCGCGACTGGCTCGTCGCCGCGAACGGCTTCCTCGCCAGCGCGCGCTCGCGCGAGAAGGTGCGCAGCTGGTTCCACCGCCTCGACCGCGCGCGCAACCTGCAGGCCGGGCGCGAGCTGCTGGAGCGCGAGCTGAAGCGCGTCGGCCTGCAGCATGCCGACCTGTCGCCGGTGCTGCGCAAGTTCAGCGTCGACACGGTGGAAGACCTGCAGGTGCTCGTCGCGCTCGGCGACGTCGGCCCGCACCAAGTGCTGCGCGCGCTGTCCGAGCACGAGCGCGCGCGCGCCGCCGCGGGCACGCCGCAGGCGCAGCCGCAGCCGCCCGCGCGCAGCGCGCCGCGCCGCAAGCCCGGCAAGGGCTCCGCGGCGACCGTCGTCGGCGTCGGCAACCTGCTGATGCAGATGGCGCGCTGCTGCCAGCCGTTGCCCGGCGAAGCGGTGTCCGGCTACCTCACCCGCGGCCGCGGCGTGAGCGTGCATCGCAGCGACTGCGCGACGTTCCAGCGCCTCGCCGCGGCGCAGCCGGGGCGCGTCCTCCCCGTGGAATGGGGTGCGGCCCAGGGCGGCGGCCAGGACGTGGAGCTGCACGTGGACGCGGTCGACCGCAAGTGGCTGCTCAAGGACCTGACCAACGTGATCGCGCAGGAGGACGCGCACGTCCTCGACATCCACAGCGAATACGGCCGCAGCGGACTGCGCCTGCGGCTGCGCGTGCGCGTGTCCGACTTCGGCCATCTCGCGCGCCTGCTCGGGCGGCTCGAAGCGCTGCCCGGGGTGGAACGGGCGCAACGCGGCTGAGCCCGCGCGCCGCGCGCCGCGCGGAACGCGATCAGCGGGGGTTCGAGTCCGGCAGCAGCACCCGGCGCACGGTTTCGCGCGCCGCGTCGGCGGAGAAGTGCCGCGCGACGTTCGCGAGCCCGCCCGCCGCCAGGCGCTGCCAGAGCGGCTCGTCGCCGTACAGGCGCAGCACCGCGTCGGCGAAGCCCGCCGCGTCCGCCGCGACGAGGACGTCCTCGCCGTCGGCCAGGTGCATGCCTTCCACCGCGCACGGCGTGGCGACCACCGGTTGCCCGTGGGCCATGCTCAGGTTGACCTTGCCCTTCACCCCGGCGCCGTAGCGCAGCGGTGCGACCGCGACGCGGCAGCCGTCCATGTACGGATCGATGTCCGGGACGTGGCCGTGCACGACGATGCCCGGCTGCGCGCCGAGCGCGAGGATCCCGCGCGGCGCGTCGGCGCCGATGCAGTGGAAGCGCACGCCGGGCAGCGCGGCGCGGATCCGCGGGAAGACCTCCGCGGCGAACCACAGCACCGCATCCGTGTTCGGCGGATGGCGGAAGCCGCCGACGAAGACCAGGTCGTGCCGCTGCGCGAACGGCAGGCCGAGCCCGGCGACGCGGTGCAGGTTCGAGACCACCTCGACGCGCGCGCCCGGCGCCTCGCGCGCGAGCAGCTCGCGTTCCGCCGCGCTGACCACCAGGGTCGCGTCGCTGCGCGCGACGACGTCGAGCTCGCGCCGGCGCGTGCGTTCGGCCATCCGCAGCAGCGCGCGGTCGCCGGACACTTCGGCTTCGCGCCGTTCGCGCAGGAAATGCAGGTCCACGCTGTCGAACACCACCCGCGCGCCGGGCGCGTACGCCCGCAGCAGCGGCAGGAACTCGCGCGCGACGTAGTGCCGGCTCGCCAGCACGCTGGCGAAGCGGCCGCCGTGCTCGCGCAGCCATCCGGGCGCGCGCCGCGCGAAGGGCGCGTGCCAGGCCTCGACGCCCATCGCCTGCAGCCGTTCGGTGTGGACGCCGTCGTATTCGCGGTTGGCGGGCATGAACACGACGTGCGCGCCGTCCTCTCGCAGCATCCGCATCAGGTTCACCAGGCGCAGCGATCCGGAGTCGCGGTCCGGTTGCGGCACCAGCGCATCGATCACCAGCACCTGCGGCTGGCGCCGGTGCAGCAGCGCCGGCGTGGGCGTGGTTCCGGCCTCGGGCGCGTCCGCGAGCTCGGCCGCGCGCCGTTCCGCGAAGCGCGCGCGGTTGCGGACCTGCGCGGCCTTGGGGCCGCTGGC
>JBQCJF010000179.1:0-12765 GCA_051953015.1 Luteimonas sp. | reverse complement strand
GCTTCGCCAGGCGATCCGCAGCTATGTCCACTTCTACAACCATCAACGCCTGCATTCGTCGTTGGGATACGTACCGCCAATCGCGTTCGAACAGCAATGCGCCTAACAGTCAGGTGTCCACTTATTCGTAGGAAGTCCCAGCCGCTTCTCGGCTCGGCTTAGTTCAGGTGTCAGCCCGCATGAGAGATACCCGCAGTTTGCTGAGATGGCTCCTGCTGATTGCCGGAACTGTCTGGGGCCTCCTGCAGCTCAATGGCGCGGTCTTCGCTGCCTGGGTCGCGGGCGGTCCTCCCGCCACGAATCCGGATGGTTGGCTGTTTGTTGCGGTCAACCGCTTGTGCTGGGCAGCCGCGTCTTTGCTGGCTGGCGTTGCTCTTTTCGTCTTGTTGCGCCGCCATCGTCCCGCCAACCGCCTCGCCGTGGTGGCGCTCGTTGCAGCCGCTGGCCTCACGGCTTTCCCGTACATCCGCGAACTCGTCGCTTCCGATGCTTGCCTGGCCTCGGGTGGTCGCTGGTCGGATCTTCAATGTGTGGGTCGTCTTGGCCTGTAAAGTCCTTTTCATCTGTGGCAAGAACCGGCTTCGCAGTCCTACCGCGGAGCACGTCTTCGCTGACTGGCCCGGCATCGAGACCTCGTCCGCCGGAGTCAATTCCGACGCGGACAACCCGGTGACCCCTGAGCTGCTCCAGTGGGCTGACATCATCTTCTGCATGGAGCGATCGCATCGCAGCAAGCTCTCGAGTCGGTTCAAGGCTCATCTCGGGGCTGCCAGGGTCGTGTGCCTCGACATCCCGGACGACTTTGAGTACATGGCGCCCGAGCTCGTTGCCCTGCTCAGGGCCAAGGTTCCCCGTCACTTGCCTGATTCTCGGGCTCTGGACTAGGCTGCGGCCTGATAGCTCAAATCGGAACTGCTTGACGCAGGCGTCAGCGAACAAGGAGCGTTCATGAAAAGCTGGAGTCGCGCCATCGTCGCCTTCGGGATCGGCTACATCATTGCGACAGCGGTTGGCTGGTTTACGTTTACAACGCCGGTCCTGATGTGGGTCCTGACCTTCACCCTCATGCCGCTTGTATTCGCCGCCCTGGCTTACTGGTATTTCATTGGCACTGGCCCCGTCGCCGGTGAAGCGCGGCACGAAGCGATGCGGTTGACGCTTCTCTGGATTGCGATGTCCTTCTTCCTCGATGCACTCGTGTTCATCGCGATCATCCCGCTTGCGTTCGGCGCGAAGGCGAACTGGACGTTCTTCATCGACCAATCCCCCTGGATCTGGCTCTGTTATGCGGCGCTTGTGCCGATCGTCTTCGGCGGGCTATACGTCTTCCAGAAGCGACCCCTTGCACGTGCGGCCTGACAAGGCATTTCAAGCCCAACCGGTTTCGCTCCCATGCCGACATACATTCCCAACGTGATCCCGGAAGAGGAACGCCGGGCCAACATCATCTTCTCCGTGCTGCTGTTCGCTTACGGGAGCTACGGGGTGTGGGTGAACGACCTGTACATCCCGGGCAAGCGGTCGCGAGGAGTGCACCTGCATGATGTCCCCGCCTGGATCATGTACGCGGCGATGATCTGCGCTTGCGTCGTCATGCTGTCGGTGGTCGTCGATCACTACGACCGTCGCAACAACGAGCGGCATTACCGGACGTTCGCCGAGGCAGGCAAGTTCGTGGGGTGGGGGCTGTTCGGGGCTTCGTTGTTCTGGTCCCTGTTCCGCAAGTGAAGAAGGCCCTCGCGCGCCGCCGGCCGGCATGACAGAATTCGCGTCCGGGCCCGGGAAGGCCCGATGAGGGGAGACGCATGGACGCCATCGCACCGCCCACGGACGGCCGGGTCCTGGGGATCGTCGCGACGCTGCTGGGCGCGACGCACATGTTCGATTTCATTTTCTACGGGATGCACGCCCACGATGCGCTCGCGGGCATCGGCATGGGCCTGATCGCGCACAGCGCCTGGCACGGCGGCTTCGGCAAGGCCGTCGCCACGGCCGCGACCGCGACGCCGGCCGGGGCGGCAGGGCAGGCGACGGGCGGCGCGGCGGCGCGGGCGGCGGCGCGCGCGCGGACGGCGTCGGTGCTGGGCGTGTCGCTGGTGATCGCTTCCATCTTCGCGAAGTACGCCCTGCGGGGGTTCGCATGGGCATGAAAGGCATTCTTCCGGCGCTCGCCGCCGCCGGCATCGCGCTCGCGGCAGCAGGTTGCGCGACATCGCCGGCGCCGGCCCGGGTGCCGGTGCAGCCGGGCTGGATCACGCCCGCCGAGGCCATCCAGCGCGCCGCGGACGCGGCGCCGAGGGGCGTACCGGGGATCTTCGCGATGCACGTGCAGGCGACGGGCACGCAGGACGGGTACGCGTACCTGAATTCTGAACTGGACTACCGCGACCAGCGCAACCTCACCATCGCGGTGTCGCCGGGCGCGGCGCGGGCGATGGCGGCGAAGCTGGGCATGTCGCCGCTCGAGTACTACAAGGGCAAGGACATCCTGGTGCACGGCTCGGCGTATCGCACGAAGATCGGCATCACGTTCGGCCACCGGTACACGGGGAAATACTATTACCAGACCCATGTGCGGGTCGCGGATCCGGCGCAGATCGAGGTGCGCCACTGACACGGGACAGGACGACGACAATGAAATTCATCCAGGCGACGGTGCTCGCGTGCGTGGTGTGCTTCAGCGCTCCGGCGCTCGCCGACCAGGCGTCGGAGGCGGCGGCCGAGCGGCTGCTCAAGGTCATGGACATGCAGTCGGCGATGGACCACGTCGTCGATGCGGCGATCGACGCGCAGATCAAGCAGAAGCCGGAGCTCGCGCCGTTCCGCAAGGTGATGCGCGACTTCTTCGGCAAGTACATGAGCTATCCGGCGCTGAAGCCGCAGCTGGTGGAGGCCTACGCGTCGGAGTTCACCGCCGCGGAGCTCGACCAGGCCGCCGACTTCTATTCGACGCCGGCGGGGCAGAAGTTCATGGCCAAGATGCCGGCGCTGATGGCGCGGGGCGCGGAGATCGGCACGCAGGCGGTGCAGTCGCACGTGACCGAGCTGCAGGCGGCGCTCCAGGCCGAGGCGACGCGGCTGCAGGCGCTGCAGGAGCAGGCCGCGCCGGACGACGCGATCGATCCCGGCGACCCGACCGGGAACTAACGCGGACCCGGGCCGGTCGATCCAGGCTCCGATCGCGATCGCACAGGGAGTCGACATGGGGAAGGGACGCCTGGCCGCGCTCGCGGCCATGTTGATGGGGCTCGCGGCGATGCATGCCGCCGGCGCGAAGGGCGCGGGCGACCTCGCCCGCACCGCGAGCCAGGCCGCCGCGATGATCGATGCGGAAGTCGCCGGCAAGCACATGGTGATGCTCGGCGAAATGCACGGCACGGCAGAGTGCCCTGCCGTCGCGGGCGAGCTCGCCGTGCGCTGGACGAGCGGCGCGCACGCGCAGCCGGTGCTGCTCGGGCTCGAGGTCACCAGCCTCGACCAGGCGCGCGTGGACCGCTATCTCGCGTCGGCCGGCAGCGCCGCGGACCGCGCGGACCTGCTCGCGGGCGAGCACTGGGTGGAACCGCACCACGACGGCCGCGACAGCGCCGCGATGGCTTCGCTACTCGAGCGCGTACGGGCGCTGCGCGCCGGCGGCGCCGACATTTCGGTCGCGCTGTTCGACGCGCCCGGCGACGGCGAGCGCGACGGCCGCATGGCCGATGCCCTGCGCCGCGCGATCGCGGCGCATCCCGCCGCTCGGGTACTGACGCTGGCCGGCAACGTGCACGCGATGACCGGCGAGCCGCCGCAGACGTTCGTCGATGGGAAGCCCTACACGTTGCCGGTGACGATGGCGCGCCGGCTGGCCGACCTGCATCCGGTGTCGGTGGACATCCGCGCGATGCAGGGCGACATGTGGGTCTGCCAGGACACCTGCGGCGTGCACCCGCTGCCGCCGCCCAGGCGGGCGATCGACACGCCGGAACTGGCGCGCAACGATCCGGGCAGCACCTGGGACTACCGCATCGCCCTGCCGCGATTCACCGCCTCGCTGCCGGCGGTGCCGGGCGCCTCGGCACGCTAGACTGCGCCGCATGCGCCTGCGCATGCTCGCCCTGACCACGCTGGCGCTCGTCGCCTTCGCCGCGAACTCGCTGTTGTGCCGCGCCGCGCTGGCGCACACCGGGATCGACGCAGCCACGTTCACCACGGTGCGCCTGCTGTCCGGCGCGATCGTGCTGGGCTTGCTCGCGTGGCGACGCGCACGGCCGGCGCCACCGGTGCCATCCGCAGCGGGCGGCACGCGCGCGCCTCAGCACGGCGGCGGCGACTGGACTTCGGCGGCGGCGCTGTTCGCGTACGCGTTCGGCTTCTCCTTCGCCTACGTGCAGCTGCCCGCCGCCGCCGGCGCACTGCTGCTGTTCGGCGCGGTGCAGGCGACGATGATCGGCTGGGGGCTGTGGAAGGGCGAGCGCCTGCGCGCGCTGCAGATCGCCGGCCTGGTCGTGGCTTGCGGCGGGCTCGCGGGCCTGCTGTTGCCGGGCCTGTCGGCGCCGCCGCTCGCGGGCGCGACGCTGATGGTCGTCGCCGGCGTCGGCTGGGGCGTCTATTCGCTGCGCGGCCGGCGCGCGGCCGATCCGCTGCGCGCGACCGCCGGGAACTTCCTGCGCGCGGCGCCGATGGCGCTGCTGGCCAGCGCGTGCTTCGCGCACGCCGCGGCGTACGACGCGGCCGGTGTCGGCTACGCGATCGCCTCCGGCGCGCTCGCGTCGGGGCTGGGCTACGCGATCTGGTACACCGCGCTGCCGTCGCTGAAGGCCACGACCGCCGCGACCGTGCAGCTGTGCGTGCCGGTGCTCGCGGCCGCCGGCGGCATCGCATTCCTGGGCGAACCGCTGACGCTGCGCCTCGTCGCGGCCTCCGTCGCGATCCTCGGCGGCATCGCCCTGGTCACCGCGCGCCGCGCCGCGCGTACCTGAAATCCTCTAACCTTTGCGTCATGACTTCCGACGACGCCCCCCTGCCGCCTTGCCCGGCCTGCGGTTCCGCGCTCACCTATCCCGACGGCGGGATGCTGGTGTGCCCGGAGTGCGGCAATGAATGGGCTGCCGGCGCCGAAAGCGCCGAAGCTGCCGAATCCGCCACGGTGCACCGCGATGCGCTGGGCAACGTGCTCGCCGATGGCGACACCGTCACCATCGCCAAGGACCTGAAGGTCAAGGGCGCCTCCTCGGCGCTGAAAGTGGGCACGAAGGTGCGCGGCATCCGCCTGGTCGACGGCGACCACAACATCGATTGCCGGATCGACGGTTTCGGGGCAATGAAGCTCAAATCGGAATTCGTGAAAAAGGCCTGATCGCGGCGCCGACCTGAAATCCGCGGCCCGTCGCGGTAGCATCCCTTCTGTTGCAACGCAGCAGAGACCGCGATGAGCGCCGGCAAGACCGACCACCCCCATCTCCGCGACGAGGCGATCACCGGCGCGCTGCCCGTGGCGCCGGCGCTGGGCGACAGCCTCGACGCGGCCTCGATGCCGCGGCGCTCGACCCTGGTCGAGCCGCGCGTGCTGCTGCTGTGCGCCGTGGCGATCGCGCTCGGCGTGGGCGCGGCCTTCATCGCGCGGCTGCTGGTGGCGCTGATCGCGCTGGTCACGAACGCGGCGTTCTACGGGCGCTGGTCGGTGGAGACCGTCTCGCCGGCCGGCAACCACCTGGGGCCGTGGGTCGTCGTCGTACCCGTCGTGGGCGGCCTGATCGTCGGGCTGATGGCGCGCTGGGGCTCGCGCGCGATCCGCGGCCACGGCATCCCCGAGGCGATGGAGCAGGTGCTGCTCAACGAATCGAAGATCCCGCCCCGCATCACCTTCCTCAAGCCGGTGTCGTCGGCGATCGCGATCGGCACGGGCGGCCCGTTCGGCGCGGAGGGCCCGATCATCGCGACCGGCGGCGCGCTCGGCTCGTTCCTCGGCCAGCTGCTGCACGTGACCGGCGACGAGCGCAAGGTGCTGCTGGCCGCGGGCGCGGCCGGCGGCATGACCGCGATCTTCGGTTCGCCGGTCGCGGCGGTGATCCTCGCGGTCGAGCTGCTGCTGTTCGAGCTGCGGCCGCGCTCGCTGATCCCGGTCGCGCTGTCGACCGTGGCGGCCGCGGGCGTGCGCTACGCGCTGGTCGGCAGCACGCCGGTGTTCGCGATGCCCTACGTCGCCGAGCCGGGCATGGGCGCGCTCGCGGTCTACGTCGCGCTCGGCGCGGCGATCGGCTTCGTGAGCGTCGCGGTGACCCACATCGTGTACGGCATCGAGGACGCGTTCGAGAAGCTGCCGGTGCACTGGATGTGGTGGCCGGCGATCGGCGGCATCGTGGTCGGCGTGGTCGGTTACTTCGCGCCGCTGACGCTGGGCGTGGGCTACACCAACATCGAGGACATCGTCGCCGGGCACCTCGCGGTGGGCGCGCTGGCGTTCCTGTGCGTGATGAAGTTCATCTCATGGTCGATCGCGCTGGGCAGCGGCACCTCGGGCGGCACGCTCGCGCCGATGTTCACCATCGGCGGCGCGCTGGGCGCGCTCGCCGGCTTCGGGGTGATGGCGATCGCGCCGCAGCTGGGCGTGGATCCGCGCATCGCCGGCCTGGTCGGCATGGCGGCGATCTTCGCCGGCGCCTCGCGCGCGCTGCTGACGTCGGTGGTGTTCGCGTTCGAGACCACGCAGCAGCCGCACGGTCTGCTGCCGCTGCTGGGCGGCTGCGCAGCCGCCTATCTCGTGTCGGCGCTGACCATGCGCAACACGATCATGACCGAGAAGATCGCCCGCCGCGGCGTGCGCGTGCCGACCGAATACGCGGCCGACTACCTCGAGCAGGTGCTGGTGCGCGACGCGGCCACGCGCGACGTGGTGTCGCTGCGCACGTCGGACGAGCTGGGCGAAGTGCGCCTGCTGCTCAACGGCGGCGGCCCGGCCTACCAGCATCAGGGCTTCCCGGTGGTGGACGACAACGGGCGCGTCCGCGGCGTCATCACCCGCCGCAACCTGCTCGATCCCTCGCAGCCGAACATGCGCCGCATCGGCGACCTCGGCCTGCGCCCACCCGTCGTCGTGCACGAGCACCATTCGTTGCGCGGGGCCGCCGACCACATGGTCGCCGAGAACATCGGCCGGCTGATCGTGGTCGGCGTGGACGCGCCGCATCCGCTGGTCGGGATCCTGACGCGCGGCGACATCCTCTCCGCGCACAAGCGCCGCCTGAAGGGCGCGCGCGAGGGTGGCCGCCACATCCGCATCCGCGAGACCCTGCGCCGCTACACGACGTAGAAATGGGGATGGAGGTAGTTGATTCCGGGACGGGGCATGCGGATTTCCCTGTCCGCGGAAGCGGTACGATGGACAATCGGATACGGCAGGAGGCCAGCTAGCATGACGGACGCCATGTCTCCCGCGCATATCGCCAACCTCGCGGTCCACGTGACGGCCGGGACGATCGCGCTCGGCATCGGCTTCACCATGCTGGCCAAGGCGAAGGGCACGCCCGGGCATCGCCGGCTGGGCCGCATCTTCGGTGGATTCACGCTTGTCGTGTGCCTGTCGGCGGCGATCGGCACCGCCTTCTTCCGCTTCGTGCCGATCTTCGCGGTGCTGTCGGTGCTCGTGCCTTACCAGCTGATCGGCGGTTGGCGCGCCGTCTACACGAAAGGCCGCGGCCCGGCCTGGATCGACGGATGCCTGACGCTGCTCGCGCTGGCGATCGCCGTGTGGCTGGTGCCGGCCGTGCAGGCGCATCCTGCCGAAGCGCCGGTCGTCGTGCGCTCCTCGCTGGGCGCGCTCGCCGCGATCCTGCTCTACGACGGCGCGCGCTGGCTGTTCCCGCGGCGCTGGCACCGGACGCTGTGGCGGTACGAGCACGGCTACAAGCTGATCGCGTCCATCTTCGCGATGCTGTCAGCCCTGGTCGGCAACGTGGTTCGCGTCGGCCAGCCGTGGTCGCAGATCGCGCCGTCCGCCATCGGCATGCTGGTCATCGCCTGGTACTTCTTCCGGATCCATCGCGACGGCGGCATCGAGCGGGGCGCGATCGCTTCGTAGCCGGGCAGCCGACCAGGGGTCGGCTCTACCGGGCGAGATTGCCGAGGAGCGCGCGCAGCTCTTCCTTGTCGCGCTCCTCGAGGCCGGATCCGGCGCGCTTGGCCTGCAGCTCGTCGATGCGCTGCTGCAGCGTCTGGCGCTCGAGCTGCACCATCGCGTCGAGGAATTCGGCGCGCCACGCGGATTCGTCGCCCGGCATTTCCTGCATCGCGAGCTTCTGCAGCGCGCCGGCCTCGTCGCGATCGGCGAAATGCTCGAGCAGGCCGCCGGTGCGCAGGTCGGGGCGCTCGCGCACCAGTGCGACGAGCTCGGCTAGCAGCTCGATGCCCGGCTGGCGCAGCTCGGCGAAGCGGTACGGCGGTTCCAGCGCGAGCGCCAGCGGCGGATGCTGCACCAGCAGCGAGATCGCGCTGCGCACGAGGCTGCGCTTCGGCGCCGCGGGACCGCGCCGGCCGGACGACGCGCTGCCGGCCGCATGCGCGCGTTGCGCCGGCACGTGCGTTTCCGGCGAGCTCGTGCGTGCGCCGAGGCCGGTCAGTTCGGTGAGCCGCTGCTTCATCAGGTCGCCGAACGCGCCGTCCGGGATCTGCTGCAGGTAGGCCTTGCAGCGCTCGGCCAGGCGCGCCTTGCCGTCGAGCGTGCCGAGGTTCACGTCCGCCGAGACGTGCGCGTAGAAGAACTCCGACAGCGGGGTCGCGTCGCGCAGGCGCGCGTCGAAGCCTTCGGCGCCTTCCTGGCGGACGATCGTGTCGGGATCCTCGCCTTCGGGCAGGAACAGGAAGAAGGCCTGGCGGCCGTCCTTCATGCGCGGCAGCACCGATTCGAGCGCCTTCCACGCGGCGCTGCGGCCGGCGCGGTCGCCGTCGAAGCAGAAGTACACGTCGGGCGCGCTGCGGAACAGCAGTTCGGCGTGTTCCGAAGTCGTCGCGGTGCCGAGCGTGGCCACCGCCTGCGACACGCCGTACTGCGCGAGCGCGACGACGTCCATGTAGCCTTCGACCACGATCAGGCGCTCGAGCTTCGAGTTCGCCTGCTTCGCCTGCCACAGGCCGTAGAGCTCGCGGCCCTTGTGGAACAGCGGCGTCTCCGGCGAGTTCAGGTACTTCGGCGAATCCTCCGGATCGATGACGCGGCCGCCGAACGCGATCGTGCGCCCGCGCCGGTCGTGGATCGGGAACATCAGCCGGTCGCGGAACTTGTCGTAGATCGAGCCCTTGTCGTTCTTCGAAAACAGCCCCGCACGCTCGAGCAGCTGCATGCGGCGTTCGTCGGTGCCGAGCGCGTCGCGCAGGCCGTTGTAGCCGTCGGGGGCATAGCCGATCGCGTAGCGCTCGACGATCTCCGGCGCGATGCCGCGCCTGTCGACGTAGGCGCGCGCCTTGTCGCTGCCCGCGAGCTGCTGGCGGAAGAACCGCGCGGCCGCGTCGAGCGCCGAGTAAAGGTCGCGCGTGCCGGTGTCCTCGTTCTTCTGCCGCGTGTCGCGCGGCACTTCCATGCCCGCGCGCTTGGCCAGCTCGTCGACCGCGTCGAGGAATTCGAGGCGGTCGAAGTTCATCAGGAACGAGATCGCGGTGCCGTGCGCGCCGCAGCCGAAGCAGTGGTAGAACTGCTTGGTCGGCGACACCGTGAACGAGGCGGAGCGCTCGTCGTGGAAGGGGCAGCGCGCCGCGTATTCCTTGCCCTGGCGCTTCAGCGGCACGCGCGCGCCGACGACCTCGACGATGTCGGTGCGCGCGAGCAGGTCGTCGATGAAGGCGTCGGGGATGCGGGCCATCGGGCTAGCTTGCCACGCGCGGGATCAGCCGGCGCCCGCGGACGCGGACGCGGCCAGCGCGTGCAGCGCGTCCCCCTCCAGGCGCTGCACGGTCCATTCGTCCATGCCCGCCGCGCCGAGGCGGCGGTAGAAGCCGATCGCCGGGGCGTTCCAGTCCAGCACGTTCCACTCGAAGCGGCCGCAGTCGCGCTGCACGGCGATCCGCGCCAGTTCGGCCATCAGATACTTCCCGAGCCCCGCGCCGCGGAACGCCGGGCGCACGAACAGGTCCTCGAGGTACAGGCCACGCTTGCCGAGGAAGGTGCTGAAGTTGTGGAAGAACAGCGCGAAGCCCGCGGCCTGGCCGTCGACTTCGCCGATCAGCACCTCGGCGGCGGGTTGCGCGCCGAACAGCTGCCCGCGCAGCCCCTCGTCGGTGGCGACCGCGGCGTCGGCCAGGCGCTCGTATTCGGCGAGCTCGGCGATCAGCGCGCGGATCAGCGGCACGTCGCCGGCCGTGGCCGGGCGGACGGACAGCCGCGGCGGCGCGCCGGCCAAGCTCAGCCCAGCTTCTGCTTGACCAGCTTCGAGACCAGGCCCATGTCGGCCTGTCCAGCCAGCGCCGGCTTCAGCACGCCCATGAGCTTGCCCATGTCGGCGGCGGACGACGCGCCGGTCTGCGCGATGGCCTTGTCGATCTCGGCGAGGATCGCGGCCTCGTCGAGCTTCGCCGGCAGGTAGGCCTCGATCACGCCGAGCTCGTAGCGCTCGACCGCGGCCAGATCCTCGCGCGCGGCGGCTTCGTACTGGCCGATCGAATCCTTGCGCTGCTTGACCATCTTCTCGAGCACGGCCAGCACCAGCGGATCGGTCATCTCGATGCGCTCGTCGACTTCCTTCTGCTTGATCGCGGCGTTGATCAGCCGGATCACGGCGAGGCGATCCTTCTCGCCGGCCTTCATGGCGGCCTTCATGTCGTCGGTGAGTTGCTGCTTGAGGGTCATGCGGGCTCCGGGGGCAACGCAGCCGACCGTGGGTCGGCACTACAGGGCGGAAAAACGAAAGGCCGGCGACGCATGCGCGTGCCGGCCTTCGGGATGCAGCGGGTTCGCGGCGGCCAGCGGCCGCGCGAGCTCAGTACAGCCGCTGGCGCTTGGTGACGTCGCGCGAGCTGCGGCGGGCCTGGCGCTTCACCGCGGCGGCGGCCTTGCGCTTGCGCTCCTGGGTCGGCTTCTCGTAGAACTCGCGCTTGCGGGTCTCGGCGAGCACGCCCGCCTTCTCGCAGGTGCGCTTGAAGCGGCGCAGGGCAAACTCGAAGGGCTCGTTCTCGCGGACTTTGACGCTCGGCATACGCTGGTCTCTGGATGGGTTTCCGGCCCGGGCTACGGGCGAGCCGCGTATGATAACGGCTGCCCCACGGAGCGCGCAACCGCTTGAAAGTCCTCGGCATCGAAACCTCCTGCGACGAGACCGGCGTGGCCGTCTTCGACCTGACGGCCGACGGCGGGGGCCGCCCGGGCGCCGAGGGCCTGCTGGCCCATGCGGTCTACAGCCAGATCGCCCTCCACGCCGAGTACGGCGGGGTCGTGCCCGAGCTGGCCAGCCGCGACCACGTGCGCAAGCTGCTGCCCCTGGTCCGGCAGACCCTGGCCGAGGCCGGGCTGACCACCGCCGACCTCGACGGGGTGGCCTACACGGCCGGCCCCGGGCTGGTCGGGGCCCTGCTGGTCGGCGCCGGCGTGGCCCGCTCGCTGGCCTGGGGGCTGGGCGTGCCGGCGATCGCGGTCCACCACATGGAAGGCCACCTGCTGGCGCCGCTGCTGGAGGATCCCGAGCTCGCGCCGCCCTTCGTGGCCCTGCTGGTGTCCGGCGGCCACACCCAGCTGGTCGCGGTCGAGGCCCTCGGCCAGTACCGGCTGCTCGGCGAGACCCTGGACGACGCGGCCGGCGAGGCCTTCGACAAGACCGCCAAGCTGATGGGCCTGCCATACCCCGGCGGGCCCCAGCTGGCGAAGCTGGCCGAGCAGGGCGTGCCCGGCCGCTTCCGCTTCGCAAGGCCGATGACCGACCGGCCCGGCCTCGACTTCAGCTTCAGCGGGCTCAAGACCCAGGTGCTGCTGGCCTGGCAGAACAGCGACAAGTCCGACCAGACGAAGGCCGACATCGCGCGCGGCTTCGAGGACGCGGTGGTCGACACGCTGGCGATCAAGTGCGGGCGGGCGCTGGACGCGGCCGGCTGCGACACGCTGGTGGTGGCCGGCGGCGTCGGCGCCAACCGGCGGCTGCGGGCGAAGCTCGAGGAGATGGCGGCCGCGCGCGGCGGGCGGGTGCGCTTCCCGCGCCCGGCGCTGTGCACCGACAACGGCGCGATGATCGCCTTCGCCGGCGCGCTGCGCCTGGCCGCCGGCCAGCACGAGGACGCCGCGGTGCGGGCGACGCCGCGCTGGGACATGGCGACCCTGGCCGCGATCTGACGCGCCGGCGCGCGTGCGGGTCGCGGTAAGCTGCGCCCATGGATCGCGTCTTCATCGAAGGACTGGAAGTCTCCGCCACGATCGGCTGCCACGCCTGGGAACGGCGCGGGCCGCGGCCGCTGGTGGTCGACCTGGAACTGGCGTACGAGAACCGCCGCGCCGCCGCGAGCGACGCGCTCGCCGATGCGGTGGACTACGAGGCGGTGGCGCAGCGCATCGCCGCGCTCGCCGCGGAATCGGACTGCGCGCTGCTGGAGACTTTCGCCGAGCGCTGCGCGCAGCGGCTGCTGCGCGAATTCAACGCCGAATGGCTGCGGCTGCGCATCGGCAAGCCCGGCGCGGTGCGCGGCGCGCGCACCGCCGGCGTGTCCATCGAGCGCGGGCGCGCCGACCTGCTGCACGAAGCGGGCGACGGCGCCGATGCCGCCTTCGTCGCGCCGGAAGCCGCCACCGCGCCGCCGCGCGCGGCCGCCGCGGGC
>JBQCJF010000178.1:0-2672 GCA_051953015.1 Luteimonas sp. | reverse complement strand
GGGCGGCCGCCCGACTGCGGCCCCGCGTGGCGGGTCGGCAGCGGCGGCGGGTTGGTGGGGTCCCTCGCCGGCCGGTCGTGGTGGTGGTTCGCCGCCGGGTTCGGGGGCCTCGCCGCGGCCGCGCCCGCGGCGTGGTTCTGGATGCTGCGTCCGTACCAGAAGGACCGCATCCTGACCTTCCTGAACCCGGAATCCGATCCGCTCGGCAGCGGCTGGAACATCATCCAGTCGAAGATCGCCATCGGCGCCGGCGGCCTCACCGGCAAGGGCTGGGGGCAGGGCACGCAGTCGCACCTCAACTACCTGCCCGAGCACACCACCGACTTCATCTTCGCCGTGCTCAGCGAGGACTTCGGCTGGCTCGGCGTGGCCACGGTGCTGGCGCTGTACCTGTTCATCGTCGGCCGCTGCCTGTGGATCGCGGCGGAGGCGCGCGACGGCTATTCGCGCCTGCTCGCCGGCAGCCTGGGCCTGTCGCTGTTCGTGTACGTGATCGTCAACGGCGGCATGATCTCCGGCCTGCTGCCCGTGGTCGGCGTGCCGATGCCGCTGCTCAGCTACGGCGGCACCTCCGCGGTGTCGCTGCTCGCCGGCCTCGGCGTCGTGATGGCCGTCCGCGCCCACAAGCCGATGCACGGCCACTGAAGCGCGTTCATCACGCGGCTGAAAACGCGTTTTGAGGGTGATAGGCTCGTGAGCATGGGACGTTCATTGCTCGTTTTCGCCGCCGCCGCGCTGCTCGCCGGCTGCGCCACGCCCGTCGCGACGCCGGAGCTCGCGCCGGTGACCGCCGCCCTGCCCGAACCGCAGGCGACCGTGCCGCCCGTGCCGCAGCCGCCGGAGCGGCCGGTCGCGCCCGCGCCGGTCGTCGACCCGGCGATTCCCCAGGCGCAGCGCGAAGCCGCGTTCGTCGACTACACCGCCGCCACGTACGGCGTCGACCCCGGCGCGATCCGCGCCGCCCTGGCGCAGGCGAAGTTCCAGCAATCGATCGTCGACGCGATGAACCGCCCGGCGGAGAAGGTGAAGAGCTGGGCCGAGTACAGGCCGATCTTCATGACCGACAAGCGCATCGGCGGCGGCGTCGCGTTCATGGCCGAGCACCGCGCCGAGCTGGACCGCGTGTCCGCGGCCACCGGCGTGCCGGCCGAATACATCGTGGCGATCATCGGCGTGGAAACCAGCTACGGCGCGATCACCGGCAAGTACCGCGTGCTCGATGCGCTGTACACGCTCGCCTTCGGCTATCCGAAGCGCGCGCCGTTCTTCGCCGGCGAGCTCGCGCAGCTGTTCGCGCTCGGCAAGGAGGAAGGCATCGACGTCGCCACGCTGCAGGGCAGCTACGCGGGCGCGATGGGCTGGGGCCAGTTCATGCCCTCGAGCTGGCGCAACTGGGGCCGCGACGGCGACGGCGACGGGAAGCGCGACCTGCTCGGCGACCCCGAGGACGTGTTCGCGTCCATCGCCAACTATTTCGTCGCGCACGGCTGGGAACGCGGCGCGCCGGTGATCGCGCGCGCGGACCTCGCGCCCGGCGAGCCGGAATTCAGGCCGGAAGCGCCCGATCCGGTGTATCCGGTCGAAGCGATCCTGCAGCGCGGCTACGCGCCGCGCGCCGGCGAGCGTGTCGCGGCGCCGGGGCAGGGCGCGACCGTGTTCGGCTTCGACGGCGCGGAAGGCCGCGAGCACTGGATCGGCTTCCGCAACTTCTACGCGATCACCCGCTACAACCATTCGCCGATGTACGCGCTCGCCGTGCACCAGCTGGCGCAGGCGATCCGCGCCGGGAGCGCCGCGGCGCCATGAGTCGCGCGCCCGGCGGGGGTCTCGCCTGGGCCGTGGCCGGCGCGGCCTGCCTCGTGCTCGCCGCCTGCGGCAGCGCGCCGCGCAAAAGCGAAACGCCGGCGCAGGCGGTGCGCATCGAAAGCCGCGGCGCCGCCGACGCGCGGGCCTCGCAGCCGCGTAACCGGCGCTCGCCGTACGCGCCGGCGCAGGAGGATCCGTCCAAGCGCGGCAACTACACGCGCGGCGGGCTGTACGCGCCGGGCGTGGCCGACAGCGCGCCCACCGGCGGCATCGCCGACGTCGACGAGATCCCGGAACCCGAAGTGACGGACGAGCCGCATTCGCGCTACGGCAACCGCTCGCCCTACACCGTGCTCGGCAAGACCTACCGCGTGCTCGGCAGCGCCGAAGGCTACGACGAGGTCGGCACCGCGTCGTTCTACGGCAACAAGTTCCATGGCCGGCGGACCTCGAACCTGGAGGTGTACGACATGTACGCCTTCACCGCCGCGCACAAGACGCTGCCGCTGCCGAGCTTCGCGCGCGTGACCAACCTCGCGAACGGACGTTCCGTCGTGGTGCGCGTGAACGACCGCGGGCCGTTCCACGACGGCCGCATCATCGACCTCAGCTACGCCGCCGCGGTCAAGCTGGGCGTCGACCGCATGGGCACGGCACGCGTGGAAGTGCAGGGCCTGATGCCCGGCGAGGATGCGCACGTCGGCTACGACGCCGTCGCCTCCGCCGCGACGACCGCGCCCGCGCCGCCCGTGGCCCGGGAGATCGCGGCCGCGCCAGGGGCCGGGGCGAGCGAGCCCGCCGCGCCGCTGGCGCCCGACGCGGCGCCGGTCGCCACCGCCATCGACCGCCTCGTCGCCGCGCTGCCC
>JBQCJF010000177.1:0-5307 GCA_051953015.1 Luteimonas sp. | reverse complement strand
AGAACGGCATGGGCCGGCAGATGTACGGCAAGGCCGGCGAGGACAACGTGATCACCGTGCCGGTCGGCACCGTGGTCCATAACGTCGACACCGACGAGGTGATCGGCGACCTCACCCGCCACGGCGAGCGGCTGCTGGTCGCGCGCGGCGGCAAGGGCGGGCTCGGCAACATGCACTTCAAGAGCTCGATCAACCGCACGCCGCGCAAGGCCACGCCGGGCGGCGAGGGCGAAACCCGCACGCTGCGGCTGGAGTTGAAGCTGCTGGCCGACGTCGGCCTGCTGGGATTCCCCAATGCCGGCAAGTCCACCTTCATCCGCGCGGTGTCGGCGGCGACCCCCAAGGTCGCGGACTATCCGTTCACCACGCTGTATCCGAACCTGGGCGTGGTCAGCGTCGAGCCGCATCGCAGCTTCGTCATCGCCGACGTGCCGGGGCTGATCGAGGGCGCGGCCGACGGCGCAGGCCTGGGCACGCAGTTCCTGCGCCACCTGCAGCGCACGCGCCTGCTCCTGCACCTCGTCGACCTGTCGCCGGCGCTGGAAGGCTACGAGGCCTATGGCGAAGCGGTGCCGTCGCCGGTGGAGCAGGTGCGCGCGATCGAGCGCGAGCTCGGTCGCCACGATCCCGAGCTGCTGCGGAAGCCGCGCTGGCTGGTGCTGAACAAGGCCGACCTCGCGTTCGAGGACGAGTCGCGCGCCGCCGCCGAGAAGATCGTCGCGGAGCTCGAGTGGACCGCGCCCTGGTACCTGGTGTCGGCGATCGGCCGCGAAGGCACTTGGCCGGTGGTGCTGGACGTGCAGGCGTTCTTCGACCGGCAGCGCGCCGAGGCCCTCGACGACGCCAACGCGCAGGGCGACGCCCCCGGCGCGCGCGACCCGGACGATGCCGGTGCCTGAGCCCGCCGCGCGGGCAACAAAAAACCCGGCGCAGGCCGGGTTTTTCGCGTGCCGTGCGCGCAGCGCGCGCCGGCGGGATGCGAACCGCTCCGGATCAGGCGGCCTGCAGCGCCTTGATGCGCGCGCTCAGGCGGCTCTTGTGGCGGGCGGCCTTGTTGCGGTGGATCAGGCCGCGCGCGCTGAAGCGGTCGAGGATCGGCTGGGCGACGTCGTAGGCGGCCTTCGCGCCGGCGGCGTCGTTGGCGTCGAGCGCCTTCAGCACCTTCTTGACGGCGGTGCGCAGCTGCGAGCGCTGCGCCGCGTTGCGGGCGTTGCGCACGACGGTCTGCTTGGAGCGCTTCTTGGCGGACTTGATGTTGGCCACGTGGAATCCTGGAAACTGGGTGTAATGAAGGGTCGGTTGAACGGGGCAGCCGCGGGTTTCGGCCCGGGCAGACAGGAAAGTATGGGCGATTCATGGACTTGCGTCAACAGCCTGGCCCGGGGAGCGCGGGGGTGAGCGCGCGGCCCGGAACGGCCCCGGATCCCGCCGCCGCCGCCCCGAAGCGGGTGGGGCTGCTGCGCTCCACCGCCGTCTTCAGCGCGATGACCTTCCTGTCCCGGATCTCGGGGCTGGTCCGGGACCAGGTCTACGCCGGCGTGTTCGGCGCCAGCCCGGCCATGGACGCCTTCGTGGTCGCCTTCCGGATCCCGAACTTCATGCGCCGGCTCTCCGCCGAGGGCTCGTTCTCGATGGCCTTCGTGCCGGTGCTGGCCGAGTACAAGGCGCGCGGCGACCAGGCCGCGGTCAGGGCGCTGGTCGACCGGGTCGCCGGCACCCTGCTTGCCGCGCTGATGGTCGTGACCGCGCTGGCGGTGATCGCCGCGCCCTGGATCATGCCCGCGTTCGCGCCCGGTTTCGGCGCCGACACGGCGCAGGGCCAGCTCGCGGCCACGATGCTGCGCATCACCTTCCCGTACGCGCTGTTCATCTCGCTGGCGTCGCTGGCCGGCGGCATCCTCAACACCTGGGGCCGTTTCGCGGTGCCGGCGCTGAGCCCGGTGCTGATGAACATCGCGATGATCGCGGCCGCGCTGTGCGTGGCCCCGTTCCTGGCCGAGCCGGTGCTGGCGCTGGCCTGGGGCGTGTTCGCCGCCGGCGTGCTCCAGCTCGCGTTCCAGCTGCCGTCGCTGGCGAAGCTCGGCCTGCTGCCGCGGCCGCGCTGGGGCGCCGCCGATCCGGGCGTGCGCAGGATCATGCGGCTGATGGTGCCGACGCTGTTCGGCGCCTCGGTCACCCAGGTCAACCTGCTGCTGAACACCATCGTCGCCTCGTTCCTCATCGGCGGCAGCGTCACCTGGCTGTACTACTCGGACCGGCTGCTCGAATTCCCGCTCGGGATGTTCGGCGTTGCCCTCGGCACCGTGATCCTGCCGCACCTGTCCTCGCGCCACGCCTCCACCGATCCCGACGGGTTCGCCAAGGCGCTCGACTGGGGGTTCCGGCTGTGCCTGCTGATCGGCGTGCCGGCCTGCCTCGGCCTGATCCTGTGCGCGGAGCCGCTGGTGGCGGCGCTGTTCCAGCACGGCCAGTTCTCCGCCGAGGACACCGCGATGTCCCGGCTCAGCCTGGTCGCGCAGTCGACCGCGGTGCCGGCCTTCCTGCTGGTGAAGGTGCTGGCGCCGGCGTTCTATTCTCGCCAGGACACGCGCACGCCGGTGAAGGCGGCGCTGGTCGCGGTGGCGGGCAATGCGCTGTTCACCGTCGCGTTGATGGCAGGGTTGTTGTGGGGCACGGAAGCGGGACGCGCGGCCCTGGCCGCCGCCGGCGGGCATCCGCTGGACGCGCTGGGCCGGGTGCGCGGCGCGCATGCGTGCCTTGCGCTGGCGATCGGCCTCGCCGGCTGGCTCAACGCGGTGCAGCTGTGGTGGTACCTGCGGCGCGCCCGCGTGTACGCGCCGCAGCCGGGGTGGCCGCGGTTCCTGCGCCAGCTCGCGGTGGCCGCCGCCGGCATGGCCGCGGTCGTGCTCGCGATCCTGTCCGTCTGGCACGACTGGACGAGTTGGGTGTGGTGGGGGCGCGTAGTGCGCCTGCTCGCGATGGTCGGCGCCGGCGCGGCCGCGTACGCCGCGCTGCTCTGGCTGCAGGGAATCCGCCCGCGCGACCTGCGGCATTGAGCCGGCCCGCATGAGCGCGCCGCTATACTGCGTCGATCCATGATCGTTCCCTTCCGCGACGTCCGGGGCGGGCCCTTGTGCCCCCAAGGCAGCGTGGCCTGCATCGGCGCCTTCGACGGCCTGCACCTGGGCCACCAGGCGCTGCTGCGCCGCGCCGGCGAGCGCGCGCGCGCGCTCGGCGTGCCGATGGCCGCGGTCGGCTTCGAGCCGCTGCCGCGCGAGGTGTTCGCGCATCCGCCGCCGCCGCGGCTGATGCTGCCCGGCGCCAAGCTCGCCGGCCTGCAGCTGCTGGGCGCCGAGTGCATCGGGTTGCTGCGCTTCGACGCGCAGCTCGCCGCGATGCCGGCGGAAGCCTTCGTGCGCACGCTGCTGGCCGAACGCCTCGGGGTGCGCGAGGTCTGGGTCGGGCCCGACTTCCGCTTCGGCCACAAGCGCGGCGGCGACATCGACACGCTGCGCCGGCTCGGCCGCGCGCTCGGCTTCGCCGCGGACACGATCGAGCCGGTGATGCTCGACGGCGACCGCGTGTCGAGCACGCGCATCCGCGCGGCGCTGCGCACCGGCGACTTCGCGGCCGCGACGCGCCTGCTCGGGCGTCCGTACGCGATCGGCGGCCACGTCGTCCACGGCGCGCAACTCGGGCGCACGCTGGGCTACCCCACGGCCAACCTGCGCTTCGGCGGCAAGGTGCCCGCGCTGTCGGGCATCTACGCGACCTGGGTGCACGGCGTCGGGCCCCGGCCGTGGCCGTCGGTGTCGAGCTTCGGCACGCGCCCCACCGTGGACGGGCGCGAGCCGCTGCTCGAGGCGCACCTGTTCGATTTCGACGGCGACCTGTACGGGCGCCGCATCCGCGTCGAGTTCGTCGCCCGCCTGCGCGACGAGGAGAAGTTCGACGGCCTGCCGGCGCTCGTCGCGCAGATGCGGCTCGACGCGGCCCGCGCGCGCGAGCTCCTGGACGGGCACGATATCCTCGCGGTTTCCCCCCAGCCTTCTGACCACACCGGATCCACGTGAGCGACCAGGACAGCAACCGCTACAAGGCCACGATCCACCTGCCGGCCACCGACTTCCCGATGCGCGGCGACCTGCCGAAGCGCGAGCCGGTCGCGCTCGCGCGCTGGGAGGAGGACGGGCTGTACGCGCAGATCCGCGCCCAGGCGAACGGCCGCGAGACCTGGGTCTTCCACGACGGCCCGCCCTACGCGAACGGCCCGATCCACCTCGGCCACGCGGTCAACAAGGTGCTCAAGGACGCGGTGGTGAAGTCGCGCCTGCTCGCCGGCTACGACGCGCCCTACGTGCCTGGCTGGGACTGCCACGGCCTGCCGATCGAACTCGCCGTCGAAAAGAAGTTCGGCAAGGTCGGCAGCAAACAGGGCGACGGCGTGCTCGACGCCGCGCAGTTCCGCGCGAAGTGCCGCGAGTACGCGCAGTCGCAGATCGACCTGCAGCGCGTGGACTTCAAGCGCCTGGGCGTGATCGCCGATTGGGACAACCCCTATCGCACGATGGACTTCGGCTACGAGGCGGAAATGCTGCGCTCGCTGGCGAAGATCATCGAGCGCGGACACCTCGCGCGCGGCGTGAAGCCGGTGTACTGGTGCTTCGACTGCGGTTCGGCGCTGGCCGAGGCGGAGATCGAGTACCACGACAAGCAGTCGCCGGCGATCGACGTCGCCTATGCGGCGAAGCGCCCGGAGTCGCTGGCTGCCGCCTTCGGCGTGCCGGTGGGCGAGGGCGACGAGGTCGCCATTCCGATCTGGACGACGACGCCGTGGACGCTGCCTGCGAGCCTCGCCGTGAGCCTCGGGCCGGAGCTCGACTACGTGCTGGTCGAAGGCCCGCGCCGCGCCGACGGCGGGCGCCGGCTGCTCGTGCTGGCCGAGGCCCTCGCGTCCGCCGCGCTCAGGCGCTACGGCGTCGACGACGTCGTCGTGCTCGGCCGCGCGAAAGGCGCCGAGCTCGAAGGCCAGCACCTGCAGCATCCGGTCTACGCGACGCGCGACATCCCGGTCATCCTCGGCGAGCACGTCTCCGCCGAGGACGGCACCGGCGCCGTGCACACCGCGCCGGGCCACGGCCAGGAGGACTTCGTCGTCGGCCAGCGCTATGGCCTGGTCGAGAAGTACTCCGCGGCCGAGCTCAACCCGGTCGACGGCCGAGGCGTGTACCTGCCCTCCACGCCCCCGGCCCGCGACGTCGCCCTCCCCCGCCTGCACGTGGGGAATGCCAACCACCCCCAAGTCGG
>JBQCJF010000176.1:0-2102 GCA_051953015.1 Luteimonas sp. | reverse complement strand
CGCCGTGCAGGCCCTTCTTGAAGCCGCGCACGGCCTCGCCCAGATCCTCGCCGACGTTCTTCAGGCGCTTGGTGCCGAAGATCAGCACCGCGATGACCAGCACGATGAGCCAGTGCCAGATGCTGAAACCACCCATGTCCGTGTCCGCCCGAGTCGAGAAGCGAAAGGATACCGCAGCGCCCGGGTCACTGCCCGGCGGGCAGCGGCTCGACGGTGGCGGGATTGTCCTGCACCGGCTGGAAGGCCCCGGGCTGCGGCGCGGCCGGCTGCGCGCCCGACTGGGGCGCGGTGACGGTGGTCGGCGGCAGCATCGGCTCGGTGCTCGCGGATCCGGCCTGCGCGGCCGGCGCCGCGGGCACGGGCGCGTTCACGGGCACGGGCGGCGGCGCGTCGTCGTCGTCGGCGCGCGCCGCGCGGGCCGCAGCGGTCGCTTCCTCCAGCGCGTCGCGGAAGCCCACGACCGCGTCGGACGGTCGCTGCGCGTAGCGGTCCTCGAAGATCATCCGCGGCGTCGTGTCGTCGCCGTATACCGATTCGTCGGCGGCGTCGTCGATCGCCAGCACCGCGCCGTCGAGGGCGACGCCGGCGAACAGGCCGCGCGCGCGCGACCACGACCAGATTTCCGCCTTCAGCTGCCCGTCGGTGGCCGTCGATGCGTTGCGGCCCACCGGGCCGGCGGCGACGCCGGCGTCCGCGCCGAGGGTGAACTTGCCGTTGACGATCGAGTCGAGGCCGCGGTCGCTGCGGAACACCAGCACGATGTCCGCCGACTGCACGCCGGCCTGGAAGCCGATGCTGCCGCCGGTGAGCGTCACGAAGGTCGGGTTCGACCAGGTGCCGTCTGCGCGCTTGATCGACAGCAGTCCGTGGCCGCGGCGGCCGCCGATCACCAGGCCGGCCTTGATGCTGTCGGGCACCACGACAATCGCGTGCGCCTCGTCGAGCAGCTTGTCCGGGATCGCCGATTCCGGGATCGCCTGGATGTCGGCGAGCACGCGCACCGCGTTGCGCGCGCGCTCGTCCTCGGTGGTGCCGGCGAAGGCGTTGGCGGACACGGCGAGCAGCAGTGCCGCCGCCGCGGGACGCAGCCAGCGGGCGGGGGCGGCCGCGGCGAGGGCGGGGAGGCGGGCGTGGCGCTGGGACATGGCGGGCTCCGTCGATGGCGTGGGTCGCACCGGGCGACCCTGGGGGCGTTCGGCGTTCAGGCTAGGGTCGCGGCGATGAACGTGGGGGAAATCGTCGTCCGCCGCGAGGCGTCTGTCATCCTATTGCGATGACCGACGCCGTGCTGCTGGTGAACCTGGGGACGCCCGACGCGCCGACCGCGCCCGCGGTGCGCCGCTACCTGGCCGAATTCCTGTCCGACCGGCGCGTGGTCGCGTTGCCGCGCTGGCTGTGGCAACCGCTGCTGCGCCTCGTGATCCTGCCGCGCCGCGCCGCGCGCGTGGCCCGCAAGTACGCGTCCATCTGGCTGCCCGGCGGCTCGCCGCTGGCGGTGCATACCCGCGAACTGGCCGAAGCCGTGGCGCAGCGCTCGCCCGGCGCGCGGGTCGAGTACGCGATGCGCTACGGCACGCCCGCGCTGGCGCCCGCGCTGGCCCGCCTGCGCGCCGACGGCTGCCGGCGCGTGCTGGTGCTGCCGCTTTATCCGCAATATTCGACGACGACCACGGAAAGCGTCGCCGACGTGCTCGCGCGCGTTCCCGGCGCCGACGTGCGGATGGTGCGCGACTATCACCTCGATGCGCAGTGGATCGGCGCCGTCGCCGGTTCGATCCGCGCGCACTGGGCCGAACGCGGGCGCGGCGAGCACCTGCTGCTGTCGTTCCACGGCCTGCCGCAGCGCGTCGTCGACAACGGCGATCCGTACGCGCGCCAGTGCGAGGCCAGCGCGCGGGCGATCGCCGCCGCGCTCGGGCTCGCGCCGGGCGACTGGACGCTCGCGTACCAGTCGCGCTTCGGCGCGGGCAAATGGCTGCAGCCGGCGACCGTGGACACGCTCGACGCGCTGGCCGCGCGCGGCGTGCGCCGCGTCGACGTGGCCTGCCCGGGCTTCCCCGCCGACTGCCTCGAGACGCTGGAGGAGATCGCGATGCTGCTGG
>JBQCJF010000175.1:0-14541 GCA_051953015.1 Luteimonas sp. | reverse complement strand
CGGCAGGAACGCGCGGACGTCCTTGATGTCGACGGTGAAGCCGCCCTTGACCTTGCCGCTGATGCGGCCGGTGATGGTCTCGTTCTTCTCGAGGGCTTCCTCGAGCTCGTCCCACACCATCGCGCGCTTGGCCTTCTCGCGGGACAGCACGGTCTCGCCGAAGCCGTTCTCGAGCGAGTCCAGCGCCACCTTGACGGTGTCGCCGATGCCCACGTCGATCTCGCCGGCGTCGTTGCGGAACTGCTCGATCGGGACGATGCCCTCGGACTTCAGGCCCGCGTTGATGACGACCACGTCGGAGCGGACGTCGACGACGGTGCCGGTGACGATCGCACCGGGCTTGAGCTTGGCGAGGTGGGCCTGGCTCTGTTCGAACAGTTCAGCGAAGGATTCGGTAGCTACGGACATGTTGTTCTCTGTGGGCTTGCGCGGGATTGCGCTCGCCATGTGGTTGGTGCCGTGTTCTCACGGCGTGGAAAGGCGCCCGCGCGCCTCGTGGCCCGCGGACGGTCGTCGCCCTGCTGCGTGAAAGCCCCGCCGGGCAGGCCACCGCTCAGCGATGGACCAGCGCCAGCACCCGCTCCACGACCGCGTCGATCGGCAACCCGGTGGTGTCGATGCGCTCGGCGTCGTCGGCCGGTCGCAGCGGAGCCACCGCGCGGCTGGCGTCGCGGGCGTCGCGGGCCAGGATCTCCCGCAGCAGACCCGCCAATGTAACGGAAACCCCTTTTTCCTTCAACTGCTTATAGCGCCTTTCGGCCCTTTCCTCGGCACTGGCGGTCAGGAAGACCTTCCAGGTGGCGTCGGGGAAGATCACCGTCCCCATGTCCCGGCCGTCGGCGACCAGGCCCGGCGGCTGGCGGAAGGCCCGCTGCCGGTCCTTCAGCGCGGCCCGCACCTCGGGAATGGCGGCGATGGCCGAGGCGGCCGCGCCGGCGGTCTCGGTCCGCAGCTCGTCGGTGGCGTCGTGGCCGTTGACCAGGACCCGGAGTTCGCCGTCGGCGGCCTCGCGGAAGGCGATCTCGGTGTCGAAGGCGCAGCGGACCAGGGCCCCGGCGTCGTCCAGGTCGAGGTCGGCCCAGCCGGCGGCCACGCCGACGGCCCGGTACAGCGCGCCCGAATCGAGGTAGTGCCAGCCCAGGCGCTGGGCCACGAGGCGGCTGATGGTGCCCTTGCCCGAGCCCGAGGGGCCGTCGATGGTGAGGACCGGGATGCTGTCGTCGGGTGCCATGCCGGCATTGTACGCACGGCCCGGCCGGCGGCGCCGCAACCACTTGAACGAACGGGGAAATGACCGCTACAATGGCGGGCTTCCGTGCGCGGGCAGCCCCAGGGCGCTGCGCTTTCCCAACACCCTTACGTATTTGCCGAGGTTTTCCATGAAGGTCCTGTCCTCCCTGAAGTCGGCGAAGACCCGCCACCGCGACTGCAAGGTGGTCCGCCGCCGTGGCAAGGTCTTCGTGATCTGCAAGTCCAACCCGCGTTTCAAGGCGCGCCAGCGCTGAGCCGCGGCGCGCAGCGCCGGCCCATGGCCGGCTGCACGCAACGAAAGGCCGCGGAAACGCGGCCTTTTCTTTTCCCTTCCCGTGACGCAGGACAGACGCGGCGCGGCCGACCATGGGTCGGCCCTACAATCGCGCCTTTCGCAGGGAGACCGACCATGCTCCGTTTCCGCAATGCCCTGATGCTTGCGCTCGCCGCCGCGCCATGCGCCGCGGCCGCGCAGACCGCCCCCGGGACGCAGGGCGATGTCCTGCTCGTCGACCGCGTCCGGATGGAGAACAGCGCCGCCCTGCCCGCGCGCGGCCTGACGATGGCCCAGGTCGAGGCCCGCTATGGCGCTCCGGCCGACCGGCTGGATCCGCGCGGCGGGCAGAAGCGCGCGTGGCCGACGATCAACCGCTGGCGCTACCCGGCCTTCACCGTCTACTTCGAGAAGAGCCGGGTGATCGACGCCGTCGCCAACCAGGCCTCCGCCGCCGAAATCGGCCCCAAGCCCGCCATCCGATGACCGACCGCACGTTGCGCCTGCCGGCGGAATGGGAACCCCAGTCCGCCATCCTCCTCGCGTGGCCGCACGCCGGCACCGACTGGGCCGAGCGCCTGGGCGAGGTCGAGGAGACCGTCATCGCCCTGGTTGCGGCGATCGCCCGCTTCGAACCGGTGCTGCTGTGCGTGGCCGACGACGACGTCGAGGCCTACGCGCGGGCGCGCCTGTCGTCGGCGCGGATCGACATGGCGCGCGTCCGCTTCCTGCCGGTGCCCTACGACGACACCTGGCTGCGCGACAGCGGCCCGATCACGTTGCGCGACGCAGCGTCGGGAGGCTTCCGGCTGCTCGATTTCCGCTTCACCGGCTGGGGCGGCAAATTCGGCGCCGAGCAGGACGACCTGCTGGTCGAGCGCCTGCACGAAGCTGGAACCTTTCTCAAGAGTGACCACCAATCCATTGATTTTGCTCTGGAAGGCGGCGCCATCGACACGGACGGCGCGGGGACGCTGCTGACCACCTGGCAGTGCCTGCACGAGCGCCATCCGGGCATCGACCGCGACACCCTGTCGCAGCGCCTCGCCGGCTGGCTGCGGCAGGACCGGGTGCTGTGGCTCGACCACGGCTACCTCGAGGGCGACGACACCGACGCGCACGTCGACACCCTCGCCCGCTTCGCCGCGCCGGACGCGATCGTGTTCCAGGCCTGCGACGACCCGGCCGATTCGCACTATCCGGAGCTGCAGGCGATGGGCGCCGAGATCGCCGCGCTGCGTACCCGCGACGGCCAGCCCTACCGCCTGTTCCCGCTGCCGTGGGCGCAGCCGATCCTCGACCAGGGCCGGCGCCTGGCCGCGAGCTACGCGAACTTCCTGATCGTCAACGGCGCGGTGCTGGTGCCGGCCTACGGCGACCCGGCCGACGCGGCCGCCGCGGAAGTGCTGGGCCGCGCCTTCCCCGGGCGCGAGATCGTGCAGGTGCCCTGCCGCGCCCTGATCTGGCAGAACGGCAGCCTGCATTGCCAGACGATGCAGCTGCCGCAGGGGATAATCGCGGAATGAAGACGAAGACCCTGCCCGTCGCGCTGGTCCAGGAGCGCAACCAAGGTTCCGCGGAAGCGAACCTCGCGCTGATCGAACGGCGCGTGGCCGAAGCCGCCGGCAACGGCGCGAAGCTGGTGCTGCTGCAGGAGCTGCACAACGGCGCCTACTTCTGCCAGCACCAGGACGTCTGCGAGTTCGAGCACGCCGAGCCGATCCCCGGCCCGAGCACCGAACGCCTCGGCGCGCTGGCGAAGCGGCACGGCGTGGTGATCGTGGGTTCGCTGTTCGAGCGCCGCGGCGCCGGGCTCTACCACAACACCGCGGTCGTGCTCGAGCGCGACGGCTCGCTCGCGGGCAAGTACCGCAAGATGCACATCCCGGACGATCCCGGCTTCAACGAGAAGTTCTACTTCACGCCGGGCGACATGGGGTTCACGCCGATCGACACCTCGGTCGGCCGCCTCGGCGTGCTCGTGTGCTGGGACCAGTGGTATCCGGAAGCCGCGCGCCTGATGGCGCTGGCCGGCGCGGAGCTGCTGCTGTATCCGACCGCGATCGGCTGGGATCCCGGCGACGACCAGGCCGAGAAGGATCGGCAGCGCAACGCGTGGATCCTCAGCCATCGCGGACACGCGGTCGCGAACGGACTGCCGGTGCTGTCGTGCAACCGCACCGGCCACGAGCCGTCTCCCGTCGGCCGCGCCGGCATCGACTTCTGGGGCTCGAGCCACGTGCTCGGCCCGCAGGGCGAGTTCCTCGCCGAAGCGCCCGTCGACGCGCCGCAGGTCCTGATGGCGGAGGTCGACCTGGGCCGCAGCGAGCACGTGCGCCGCATCTGGCCGTTCCTGCGCGACCGCCGCATCGACGCGTACGGCGACCTGCTCAAGCGCTACCGTGACTGACGCCGGCGGCGCCGCGGACTGGCGCGAACAGCCGCACGCGATCGTCGAGCGCGACGGCGTCCGGTTCACCCTGCTCGGCACCGCGCACGTCTCGCGCGCGAGCGTCGACGCGGTGCGCGCGGCGATCGACGGCGGCGGCTTCGACACCGTCGCGGTCGAACTCGATCCGCAGCGCTTCCAGTCGCTGACCGATCCGGACGCGCTCGCGCGCCTGGACCTGGTGCAGGTCATCCGCTCCGGCCGCACCGCGCTGTTCGCCGCCAACCTCGGCCTCGCCGCCTACCAGCGACGCCTCGCCGAGCAGCTCGGCATCGAGCCCGGCGCCGAGCTCAAGGCCGCCGCGCTGGAGGCGCAGGCCCGCGGCCTCGACATGCGCCTCGTCGACCGCGACGTCGGCGTCACCTTCAAGCGCGCCTCGCAGCGGCTAGGCTGGTGGGGCCGCGCGAAGCTGATGGCCGGCCTGGTCACCGCGCTGTTCGCCGACGAGGAAGTCGCCGGCGAGGAGATCGAAAAGCTCAAGCAGGGCGACCTGCTCGAAGCGAGCTTCTCCGAATTCGCCGGCGACAACCCGGCCCTCTACGAGACGGTGATCGCCGAGCGCGACCGCTACATGGCCGCGAATTTGCGCGCGATCGCGCTCGAACGCGTCGGCGCGCCGCCGGCCGAAGGCGGCGCGCACGCGGTGCTGGCGGTCGTGGGCGCCGGCCACCTGCAGGGCCTCGCGCGGCACCTGCGCGAGGACGGCGTGGCGCCCGACATCGTGCGTGCCGATCTCGAGTCCGTCGCGGAGAAATCCTCGATCCCGTGGTTCACGATCGCGCTCGCGGCCTTCCTGCTCGGCGGTTTCGGCTGGGGCTTCTGGCACGGCGGCATGGACGTCGGCGCCGACCTGCTCCTGTACTGGGTCCTGCTCACCGGCACCCTGGGCGCGATCGGCTGCGCCCTCGCCGGCGGCCATCCGCTCAGCATCCTCGCGGCGTTCGTGTCCTCGCCGATCACGCCGCTGCATCCGGCGCTCGCCTCGGGCATGGTCAGCGCGCTGGTCGAGGCGCGGATGCGCAAGCCGACCTACGCCGACTTCATGGCGCTGCGCGACGACGTCAACTCGATCCGCGGCTGGTGGCGCAACCGGGTCGCGCGCGTGCTGCTGAACTTCTTCCTGACCAGCATGGGCACCGCCATCGGCGTCTGGCTCGGCGGCGCGCGCATCCTCGGAAAGCTCCTGGCCTGACCACCGCGGCGCCGGTCAGGCCCCCGCGGGGTCTTCGCGGCGGCGGCGGGCACGCGCGATGAGGCGCGACGTGCCGCTGCTGAGATCGTCGAGGATCGCGTAGATGGTCGGCAGGAACAGCAGGCTGACCACCGTGGAGAACGCCAGCCCGCCGGCGATGGCGCGCGCCATCGGATAGTAGGCCGGGCCGTCGCCCGCCATCTGGGTGTTGCCGATCGCGATCGGAACCATCGCCAGGATCGCCGTTCCCATGGTCATCAGGATCGGGCGCAGGCGTTCGCGTCCGCCGTTCACCAGGGCCTCGGTGCGGCTCATGCCGCGCCTGCGCAGGTTGTTGATGTGCTCCACCAGCACGATGCCGTTGTTCACCACCACGCCCATCAGCACCAGGATGCCGATGAAGGCCATGATGTTGAACTCGGTGCCGGTGAGCCAGAACAGCCAGTACACGCCGAACACGGAGAACAGGACGCCGCTCATGATCGCCGACGGGAACAGCAGCGACTCGAAGACCGCGGCCATGACCACGTAGATCATCACCAGGGCGATCAGCAGGTTGAACATCATCTGCTTCATCGCCTCGTCGTCGTCCTGGAACCCGCCGCCCTCGAAGCTGTAGCCGTAGCCGGCCGGGAACGCGACGGCCTTCAACGTCTCCTCCATCGCCTTGCGGGCATCGGGCATGGTGACGTCCTTGCCCAGGCCGGCCTGGATGGTCAGCGTGGTCTGGCGGTCGTTGCGCTCGATCTCGGTCGCGGACGGCTGCACGGCCACGTCGACCATCGCCAGCAACGGCACGGTCCGGCCATCCGGCGCGCGCACCGTGAAGTCCTGCAGGTCCGCGGCACCGAAGTGCTCGGCGCCGGCGAAGCGCACCGTCACCGGCAGCTCGTTCTCGCCCTCGCGGAACTCGCGCAGCGGCGCGCCGCGCAGCGCCAGGCCCACGAACTGCGCCACTTCCTGCGCGCTGAAGCCGAACGCCGCCGCCCGCTCGCGGTCCACCCGCACGGTCAGCTCGCTGTTGCTGTCGCCCGTGTTGACGCGCACGTCGCGCAGCTCCTTGCGCCGCGACAGGATCGGAACCACCTCGTCCGCCAGCTCCTGGAGGGTCTGGGTCGAATCGCCCACCAGCCGGACCTCGACTTCCTTGCCGGGGCCACCGCCGCTGCCGGGACCGCCCTGGTCGCCGATGCCGATGTTCGCGCGCGCCGACTTCGGCATGCCCTTGCGCAACTGCTCGGTGACCGCGGCGGCCTGCTTCTGGTCCTTGCTGTCCAGCTTGAGCTGGGTCCGCGCCCAGCCCTGCTCGCTGTAGCGCGAGTAGATCTGCTCGACGTGGAAGTCCTTGCGATGCGCGTTGACGTAGGCCTCGACGCGGCCGACCTCCTCCGCCATCTGCTCCTTCGAGTAGGAGCCGTTCCACTGGTAGAAGATGTCGATCTCGCCGGCGTCGTCGCCGCCGAACATGTTGGTCTTGGTCATCGTCATCGGCACGACGCTGACCGCCACGATCAGCAGGATGCCCAGGACGCTCCAGCCGCGATGCTCGAGCGTCCAGCGCAGCAGCCCGGCGTAGCGCTGCTGCATGCGCGGGATCAGGCCGCCCTCGTTGCGGACCGCGGGCGGCGTCTTCAGCCGCGCCGACAGCATCGGGATCAGGCTGACGGCGACCAGCCAGGAGGCCAGCAGCGACACGGAAATCGTGATCGCGATCTGCGACAGGTAGATGCTGATGAAGTTGCGCTCGCCGAACAGGGTCGGCAGGAACACGATGCAATGGCACAGCGTGCCCGCCGACAGCGCGATCGCCACGTGGCGGGTGCCGACGATCGAGGCCAGGCGGGCCTGCCCGGGCATGCGCTCGCGTTCCTGGTAGATGCTCTCGACCACGACCACCGCGTTGTCGACCAGCATGCCGATGGCCAGCAGCAGGCCCATCATCGACAGGATGTTGAGGGTGACGCCGAAGAAGTACATGAAACCCAGCGTGATCACGAAGCAGATCGGGATCGCGAGCGTCACCATCATGGTCGACGCCCAGTGGCGCAGGAAGAAGAACAGCACCGCGATCGAGAGCACCAGGCCGATGGCACCGGCCTCGGCGAGGTCGAGCAGCGAGCCTGTGACCGCGTCGCCCTGGTCGTCGGTGATCTCGACGTCGATGCCGGCCACCGCCGGCTCCGCCTTGATCTTCTCGACTTCCTCGCGCACGCCCCGGGCCATCGCCACCAGGTTCGCGCTGCGCTCCTTGTAGATGTCCAGGCCGACCGAGGGCCGCCCGTCCACGATGCGCGCGTAGGTCAGGCGCTCGGGCTTCAGGTCGATGTCGGCGATGTCGCCCAGCCGCAGCCCCTTGCTGTCGATCACGAGATCGCGCAGCTGCTGCAGGTCGGTCAGCTCGCCGATCGGCTGGACCCGCAGGCGCCTGCCCGCGTCGCTGATCTCGCCGGCGGACACCGAGAAGTTCTGGCTCTGCAGGCGCGTGGTGAGCGTGTTGAGGCTGATGCCGTGCGCGGTGAGCCGGTCCGGGTCGATCGCGATCTCGACCTCGTTCTCCGGGACCCCTTCGACCTCGACCCGGGCGACGCCGGGCAGCCGCTCGAGCCGGCGCTTGAACTCGCGGTCGATCACGTCGTGCTGCGAGACCATGTCCGGGCCGGTGAGGCGCAACTCGACGGCGGGCTGGTCGTTGGTGGACCACTTGAAGACGTCGTAGCGCCGCAGGTCGTCGGGCAGGTCGCCGCGGATCGCGTCGATGCGCTCGCGCGCCTCGGAAGCGGCGATGGCGCTGTCGCGCTCCCAGTCGGTGAAGGTGATGAAGATGCCCGCGCCGTCGGAACGGGCGGTGGATTCCATCGCCTTGATGCCGCTCATCGTCGCCAGCGCGTCCTCGACCGGCCGCAGCAGGCTGCGCTCGACTTCCTTCGGGGTGGAACCCGCATACGGCAGCGAGACGTAGATGAAGGGCGGCGTGACCTCCGGGAACAGCTCGAGCGGCAGCCGCACCGCCGCGATCAGGCCGATCACGAACAGCGACACGAACAGCATGACCGTCGTCACCGGACGACGGATGCTGCGCTCGGCGAGCGTCGTCATGCGTGCCCCGCGTCGTCGAGCGGATCGTGCTCGTGGCTCAGCCGCTCCGCCGCGGCGGCCGCGTCGGCCCGCGCGCGCCGGGCCCGCTCGCTGTAGAAGCCGTCGGGATGGCGGTCGAGCAGGTCGTAGACCACCGGGATCACCACCAGGGTGAGCAGCGTCGAGACGAGCAGGCCGCCGATCACGGTGACCGCCATCGGCGATCGCACCTCCGCGCCCTCGCCCAGCGCCAGCGCCAGCGGCAGGAAGCCGAACAGGGTGCAGGTGGTGGTCATGATGATCGGCCGCAGGCGGGACCGCGCGCCTTCGACCAGCGCCTCGCGCTTGGCGACGCCCGCCTCGCGCAGCTGGTTCACCTTGTCGATCAGGATGATCGCGTTCTTGACCACCAGGCCCACCAGCAGGATCAGGCCGATGAACACCACCACCGACACCGGCGAACGGGTCAGCAACAGCGCCGCCACCGCGCCGACCAGGGCCAGCGGGATCGTGAACAGGATCACGAACGGGTGCAGCAGCGATTCGAACTGCGAGGCCATCACCAGGTAGACCAGGAAGATCGCCAGCCCGAACGCGAACAGCAGCGAGCGGATCGACTCGCCGAGCTCCTCGCCCTGCCCGCCGATGTGCATGCCCACGCCCGCCGCGAGCGGATCGCGCGCGACCATGTCGTGCACTTCCTGCACCGCGCCGCCGAGGTCGATGCCGCGCAGGTTGGCCGAGACGATCGCCACCCGCACCTGGTCGGCACGGTGGATCTCGCTGGGGCCGACGGTGGACACGATGTCGGCCACCGACTCCAGGCGCACCGGCCTGGCGCTGCCCGGATTGACGATCAGCTGGCGGATGTCCTGCAGCGACGCGCGGTCGGACTCCCGCGCGCGGACCAGCACGTCGATCTTGCGGTCGCGGAAGCTGTAGCGGGTCGCGACGTTGCCCTTGACCTTGTCGACCACGATGTCCGCGATCTGGCGCGTCGTCAGGCCGAGCGCACCGGCGCGGACCTGGTCGAAGCGGATCTGGATCTCGGGGAAGCCCTGCTCCACCGTCGACTTCACGTCGGCGTAGTGCGGGTTGGCCCGCAGCAGGCCCGCCATCTTCTGGCCCGCGAGCCGCAGCGTTTCGAGGTCCTGTCCGCGCAACTCGATCTCGAGCGGCGTCGAGAGGCTCACCAGCTGCGGCCGCGCGAAGTCGACCTGCACGCCTGCGTGTTCCTGCATCGACGCACGCAGCTTCTCGGTCTCGCTGGCTTCGAGTTCCTCGCTGCCGCCGTCGGCCATCACGACCGTGAGCTTGCCGATGTTCTCGCCGCTCTCGGTCGGGTTCGCGTCCAGCCGCGTGCCGCTGCCGCTGACGCCGTACAGCGCGCGGATGCCGTCGTCGCCGGCGTGCTCGGCCTGCAGCTGGCGCACCAGGGCGTCGGTCTGCTCCAGCGGCGTGCCCGGCGGCAGCTTCACCGTCATCTCGAAGCGGTCCTGCGCGAGCTGCGGGATCAGGTCGGCGCCGAGCAGCGGTACCGCCAGCAGGGTGAGCGCGAACGCCGCCGCGGCGGAGCCGAGCACCAGCCACGGCCGCTTCAGCGCGGCGGGCAGCAATCGCAGGTAGCCGCGTTCGGCGCGGCCATAGGGCGCCATCGCCAGGTCGCTGGCCTTGCGCATCACCGGGCCGACCACGGCCACGAGGCCGCGCCACGCGCGCACCACCGCCCACGACACGCCGTAGAACGCGCCGCGGATGCCCGCGCCCGCGCCGCGACCACCGAGCGCCAGCGGCTTCTGCCAGCGCGAGTCCGGCGTCCAGCGCGGATGCGGCGGCTCCTCGGGGAAACCCATCGGCGGGCGGCCCTTGAGCGCGCTCAGCATCGGGATCAGGGTCATGGCGACGACCAGCGACACGCCGATGGCGATCGCCACCGTCAGCGCCTGGTCGCGGAACAGTTCGCCCGCAATGCCCTGCACGAACACCAGCGGCAGGAACACGGCCACGGTGGTGAGCGTGGAGGCGACCACCGCCATGCTGACCTCGCGGGTACCGGCGATCGCGGCCTCGAGGATGCCGAGGCCGCGCTCGCGCGCCTTGGCGATCGACTCGAGCACGACGATGGAGTCGTCGACCACGAGGCCCGTCGCCAGCGCCAGGCCGCCGAGCGACATGACGTTGAGGCTGAGCCCCAGCTGGTCCATGAAGAAGAACGTGGCGATGATCGAGACCGGCAGCGACAGCCCGATCACGAACGTGCTCCAGCCGTCGCGCAGGAACAGGAAGATGATCAGCACGGCGAGCAGGCCGCCGATGACCGCATCGAGCTTGACGTCGGCGATCGCGTGGCGGATGAACTGCGACTGGTCGTCGATCGTGGTGAGCTCGGCGTCCGGCGGCACTTCCGCCATGATCTGCTCGAGCCGCTTCTGGATCGCGTCGGCGGTGGCGACGGTGTTGGCGTCGCCTTCCTTGTAGATCGCCAGCTCGACCGCTTCCTTGCCGCCCAGGCGGATGATCGCCTCGCGCTCCTTGTGGCCCTGGCGCACGACCGCGATGTCCTTCAGGCGCACCGGCACGCCGCCGGCCGCGGCGCTGCCGTCGGACGAGGACGCGCTCTGCACCGAGGCGGCCGCCGCCATCGCGCTGGCGTCGCCGGTCGCGGCCGCCACGCGCGCCATCTGCTCGGCCGCGCTCGCCGCCGCGCCGCCCCCGGCGGCCGGCGGGGTCACCCGCAAGTTTCGGCTCTCGTCCACGCTGGCGAACTGGTTGACCGTGCGCACGAGGTAGCGCTGCGAGCCTTCCTCGAGGCTGCCGCCGGAAATGTTGATGTTCTCCTGCTGGAGGCGGCTGATCACCGTCTCGATCGGCAGGTTGAGCTGGGCCAGCTTCTGCTGGTCGATCTCGACCTGGATCTCGTCCTCGAGGCCGCCGCCGACCTTGACCGCGGCGACGCCGGCCACCGGTTCCAGCTTCTTCTTGAGGTCGTCCTCGGCGTAGCGGCGCAGTTCGATCAGCCGGCGCTGCGCGTCGGCATCGTTCGCCGTGGCGGCCTTGTCCGCCAGCGCAAGGCGCATGATCGGCTCGGTCGACGGATTGAAGCGCAGCAGCACCGGGGCCTTGGCCTCGAGCGGCAGCTGCAGCGCCTCCATCTTGTCGCGCACCTCCAGGCTCGCCTGGTCCATGTCGGTGCCCCAGGCGAACTCGAGCACGACGTCGCTCTGCCCGGTGCGCGACACCGACTTGAGCTTGCGCAGGTTCTTGACCACGCCGACGGCTTCTTCCACCGGCTGGGTGATCAACGTCTCGATCTCCGACGGCGCCGCGCCGGTGTACTCGGTGCGCACCGTCAGCGTCGGATAGCTCAGGTCGGGCAGCAGGTTGACCTTGAGTCCGCCGAGCGCGATCAGGCCGAAGAGGACGAAGGTCAGCGTCACCATCGCCACCGTCACGCGGCGGCGGGTGGCGAATTCGACCAGGTTGAACCCGGAGGGCGCGGGACCGGGCGTGCCCGCCTCGGAACTCATTGCTTCGCGCCCTGGGCCGCGGCGGCCTTCGCGGCGGCCGGCTTGGCGGCGGTCGCGGCGGGCTTGCCGCCCGGCGTGATCACCTGCACCGGGCTGCCCTCGCGCAGCGCGACCTTGCCCGCGGTGACCACCGGCTCGCCCTGCTTCAGGCCGGCGCGCACTTCGACCCACTGCCCGTCGATGTAGCCCAGCGTCAGCGGCACGCGCACGGCCTTGCCGTCGCGCACGGTGAACACCGCCGGCTGCGCCTCGTCGTCGAGCAGCGCGTTGCGCGGGATCACCAGCGCGTCGGCGCGCTGGTCGTAGTCGATCTGCAGGCGACCGAACATGCCCGGCTGCAGCACGCCCCCGTTGTCGAAGGCGCAGACCACGCGGAAGGTGCCGCTGCCCGAATCCACCACCGGCGACACGCGGTCGACGGTGCCCGGGAAGCTCTTGCCCGGGAGCGCGTCCACCTGCAGCGTGACCGGCAGCCCGGCCTTCATCGTGGCCAGCTCGCGCTCGGGCACGTTGAGCGTGGCCTCCAGGCGGTCGGCGTCGACGATGCGGAAGATCGGGGTGTTGATCTGGACGAAGTTGCCGGCCTTGATCGAGCGCGAGGCGATCACGCCGGAGATCGGCGCGCGCACCTCGGCGTACGACAGCTCCAGGCGCGCCAGGCGGTTGGCCGCGCGCGCGTTTTCGAGGTCGTACTTGAGCTGGTCGATGTCGTTGGCGCTGATCAGCTTCTGCTCGGACAGCTTGAGCGAGCGCGCGTAGTTGGACTCGAGCTTGCGCACCTGCGCGTCGCTCTGCGCGACCTGCAGGCGCAGGCGATCGGAATCCAGGCGCACCAGCACCTGGCCGGCGCCGACGCGCTGGCCTTCCTCGGCGAGCACCTGCAGCGCGACGCCCGAGGTCTTGGCGACCACCTGCGCATCCGCGCGCGCGTCGAGCGGCGCGGTACCCGCGTAGCTGGCCGCGATCGGGCGGCGACCGACGATGACGACCTCGACCGGAACGGCCTCGGGGCCCTTGTCCTGGCCCTCCTTGCCGTCCTGGCCGGGGCCGTCCTTGCCGCCCTTGCAGGCGCCCAGCGTCAGCACGCCCGCCGCCATCACGCACAGCAGCAGCGGCAGCATCAGGCGGCGGCGCACATCCGAAAGCCGGCCGCTGGAAGGGTCGGTCGCAAGGGTCATGGGGGAAGCTCGTCGTGGGGGTGTTGTAGCAAGGTATATCACCTCGCCGGAGCGCGTATCCGCCAGAGGTCATGGGTCGCGCGCGGCGTGCCGCTTTTGGGTTGCCTGCGCGAGGTGGCTATACTGATGCGATTGCGTTCGCGCGTGAACCGCGGACGCCATTCCATCCTTTCGACATGCGGACGAGCCCGATGATCCGATCGTTGTTCCTTGCCTCGTGCCTGGCCATGGCCGGCACCGCCGCCGCGCAGGAGCAGGCCGCGCCTGCGCCCGCCGCCCCGCAGGCCGCCGCGCCCGCCGCCGCCGCGCCCGCCGCGCCGACCGGCGACGCCGCGCGCGGCAAGCAGCTGACCTACACCTGCCAGGGCTGCCACGGCGTCACCGGCTACAAGAACGCGGATCCGAACTACCACGTGCCGAAGATCGGCGGCCAGGCCGCGCCCTACCTCGTCAACGCGCTGACCGAGTACAAGGACGGCAACCGCAAGCATCCGACGATGCAGGCACAGGCCGAGAGCTTCTCCGCGCAGGACATCGCCGACATCGCCGCCTATCTCTCGAGCCTGAAGTGAGCCGCCCCATGACGAAGCCCACCGTCCTCGCCATCGCCCTGCTCGCTGCTTCCGGCGCCATGCTGTCGGCCTGCAGCCCGGCCGGCGAAACGCCCGCCGAGCATTCCTCCGCCGACCGTTCCGAAGGCCACACCAGTTCGTCCTCGGGCATCCCCGCGGGCGACGCCGCCGCCGGCGCCAAGCTCGCGGAAACCAAGAACGCCAAGACCGGCCAGGCCTGCGTGGACTGCCACGGTGCGGGCGGCAACGCGCCGATCGACCCGACCTATCCGAAGCTCGGCGGCCAGTACCACGACTACATCGCGCAGGCGCTGCAGAAGTATCGCGACGGCGACCGCAAGCAGTCGCTGATGGCGTCGCAGGCCGCGGAACTGACCGACCAGCAGATCGCCGACCTCGCCGCCTACTTCGGCTCGCAGCCGTCGCAACTGCGCGACCTCAGCCACCTCTGACGCGGCGGGCGATCATTTCTCCTGCAGCTCGGGCTTCCACGGGATGTCGGGCGCCTCGCGCGCGGTCGCTTCCTGGTCCTGCATGTTCGGATCGTCGATGCCGCAGCCGCCGCCGAGCTGCAGCAGCGAGACGACGCAGTGGAGCTTCTTCGAGGTGCCGGGGATGCTGATCTGCACCTCGCGGACACCGCGGCGCACCCATTCCTCGAGCAGGGTCCCGCCCGGCATCCATAGCGGTCGAACACCGTCGCTTCGTAGGGCAGCGGATTCTTGCGCTTGAGCCAGGTGCCGGCGCGATCCAGGTCGGCGATGTCCTCCTCGACGACGCCCGGCGGCAATCCGCCGCCGGCGGCGGCGCTGCTGCCGGGCGGCAGCCGCGGGCGGCCGTTCTCGTCGAACAGGCCGGCGCTTCCCGCCTGCCCGCCGGGACGGTTGCGATCGGAAATGCCCCAGTCGTCGCCCGCCCGCGCCGTGCTCGTCGCGCCGGGACTCGCATTCGGCTTCGGACCCGCGCCCGCGCCCGTGGCGGCCGCGCTGCTGGCGCCGCCAGCGGCGGACTGCCGGCCGCCCG